>NZ_AWQS01000080.1 GCF_000576575.1 Intrasporangium chromatireducens Q5-1 | reverse complement strand
TGGTGGCCCCTCGACTTGACGGGCGCGTGGAGGTGGTCACCGGGGGCGACGCCGCACCGGTGCTGATCCCGCAGGGGAACGGCCTCGCCTCCGTGCTGACCGCCGAGGAGAACTGCCTCCTGCCCCTCGTCGCCCGCGGCCTGCCGGCAAAGCAGGCCCGGGCCCGCGTCCGGAGAGCGCTCGCCGACGTCGGCCTGGAGGAGTCGGCCGGCCACCTCATCGAGGAGCTGTCCGGCGGCCAACAACAGCGCGTCGCCGTTGCCCGCGCTCTCGCCACCGAGCCGGTGGTCCTGCTCGCCGACGAGCCGACGTCCGAGCTCGACCACACCAACCGGGAACGGGTGCTCGCGCTCCTGCGTGGTGTCGCCGAACGGGGCGGCACCGTCGTCATGGCGACCCACGACCCGGAGGCCGCCCTCGCCGCGGACGATGCCCTGCACCTGGACGCCGGACAGGTCGTCTCCGCCGCCGACCATTGAGCCCGAAAAGGTCGCCCCGTCCTCGTGGTGCCCGGGGGCCGGTCCGAGCGTCCGCGATTTGGTCCGGGCCCGGGCGCCGTGCGTATGGTTGATGGCGGCCCACGCCCTGCGGCGGCCACCCCAGTCCTGATCGAGAGGCCCTGCCTGATGTACCGACCCGTGTCGCGTCGCCGTGTGCTCACCGCGGCGTCCGCGGGCGTCCTGTCGCTCGTCTCGCTCGTCGCCTGCACCAGCAACGGTGCCGACGAGACGACGGCGTCGACCGGCACCCCAGCGGTCGCCCCGACCCAGGCGACCTCGGTCGCGACGTCCCTCATCACCGCAGCGAGCCGGGCCCAGGCGGACGCCACGGCCGCCGGCGACGCGGCCCGTGCCAAGGTCTACACCGGGCCGGCGCTCAAGGCCGCCAACGCGCAGGCCAAGGTGCTCGCGGCGGGCTCCGCCGCGCAACGGGCCGAGGCCGAGCTGGGGACCGACGCGACGGTCCTCGGGATCTCGCCGAAGGCCGCTGCCCCTGCCGAGATCATCGCCCGCACGACCCTGAAGAAGTCGAACGCCCCGGTCCTCGTGCTGCTGACCGGCGACCAGAGCGGGCAGAACTTCACGATCGCGGCGATGGCTCCGCTCGTCCAGGACGCGAAGGTCGAGGCGCTCGACCCCACGTCCGAGGGCTCGGGGCTCGTCGGCACCGGCACGGGGCTGGCCGCCAAGCCGTCGGACGTCTCCGCCGCTTGGGCAGCGTCCGTCGCCTTCCCCGACCCCAAGCCGAGCCAGCTCGTCGCCGACGACCCCTGGTCGAGCCAGCTGCGCTCGGACGCGCAGGCCCAGTCGAAGGCCCTCGGCGCCCAGGGCGTCTTCGCCCAGACGCACGAACCTGCCGACATCCTGGGCGGCCTGCGGCTCAAGGGCGGCTCCGGGGCCCTCGTCTTCGCGCACCTGACCCGCACCGACGCCATCGCCCTGCACAAGCCCACCAAGCTCACCCCGAGCAAAGAGGTGACGGCGGTGTCCGGGGTCAAGACCATCACGACCGAGGCACAGCTCACGTCGAGCGAGTTCGTCGCCTTCGTCATCCCGGCCTCCGGTCAGGCCCGCGTCGTCGCTGCCCGGGACCAGCTGATCGCCGCCGAGGCGCACTGAGGAAGGATGGACGCATGACCCAGCAGCCCTTCACCGCAGCCGCGCTCCGCGGCGCCGTCGACCTGTCCGGCCTCAAGCGCCCGGCCGCCGCTCCCGGTGGCGGCGCTGGTGACGGAGCGGGTGCGGCCGCCCCGTCGGGCGACCAGCTCGTCATCGAGGTGACCGATGCCTCGATCCGCGACGTCATCACCGCCAGCACGCAGCACCCGATCGTCCTCGTCCTGTGGTCCACCCGGCTCGCCGAGACGGCCGACTTCGTCTCGACCCTCCGCTCGGTCGCCCAGCAGTACGGCGGGCGGTTCCAGCTCGCGACGGCCGACGTCGACCACAACCCGGCGATCCTGCAGGCCTTCCAGGTGCGCGCCGTCCCGGTGACCTTCGCCCTCGTCCAGGGCCAGCCGGTGCCGCTCTTCGAGGGCGTCCAGCCGGCAGACCAGATCGGTGCCGTCATGGACCAAGTACTCGCGCTCGCGGCCCAGCACGGCGTCACGGGCACGGTCAGCGCTGACGCTGCGGCCCCGGTGGCCGACACGGCACCCGAGGAGCCGCCGCTGCCGCCCCTGCACCAGAAGGCCTTCGACGCCATCGAGTCGGGAGACCTCGACGGCGCGCTCGCGGCCTACCGGGAGGCCCTCGCGCAGAACCCTGCGGACGCCGACGCCAAGGTCGGTCTCGCGCAGGTCGAGCTGCTGCGCCGGACCCAGGGGGTGGACCTGAGCCAGGCGCGCGCCGCGGCGGCGGCCGACCCGACCGACGTCGACGCCCAGATCCTCGCCGCCGACCTCGACCTGCTCGGTGGACACGTCGAGGACGCCTTCCTCCGGCTCATCGAGACCGTCCGGCGCACGAGTGACGCCGACCGCAACCGCACGCGGGAGCACCTCGTCGAGCTCTTCGAAGTGGTCGGTGCCCAGGACGAGCGGGTTGCCAAGGCGCGCAAGTCGCTCATGAGCGCCCTGTTCTGAGCCAACCCGAAGACCCGTCCCGACGACGGACAGGTCAGGAGGAGAGGGCCTGGTCGACGACCGTCTTGGCCTCGGCCTGGACCTGCGCGAGGTGATCGGGCCCCTTGAACGATTCGGCATAGATCTTGTAGACGTCCTCGGTGCCCGAGGGCCGAGCGGCGAACCACGCACTGTCCGTGACCACCTTGAGGCCGCCGATCTTCGCCCCGTTGCCCGGTGCCTCGGTCAGCGTGGCCGTGATCGGCTCGCCGGCGAGGGAGTCGGCGTGCACGTCATTCGCCGAGAGGGCCGCGAGCTTCGCCTTCTGCTCCCGGTCCGCGGGGGCGTCGATGCGCGCGTAGGCGGGTGCGCCGTGCCGGGCGGTGAGGTCGGCGTAGTGGTCGCTCGGCGTGCGGCCCGTCGCCGCGAGGATCTCGGAGGCGAGCAGCGCGAGGATGATGCCGTCCTTGTCCGTCGTCCACACCGACCCGTCGAAGCGCAGGAAGCTCGCGCCCGCGGACTCCTCGCCGCCGAACCCCACCGACCCGTCGAGCAGCCCGGGCACGAACCACTTGAACCCGACGGGCACCTCGAGCAGCCGACGTCCGAGATCGGCCGCGACCCGGTCGATCATCGACGACGAGACGAGCGTCTTGCCGACGGCCGTGTCGGGGCCCCAGCCGGGACGTGCCCCGTAGAGGTACTGGATGGCGACGGCGAGGTAGTGGTTGGGGTTCATCAGGCCCGCACCCGGCGTGACGATGCCGTGCCGGTCCGAGTCGGCGTCGTTGCCGGTCGCGATGTCGTAGGCGTCCTTGTTGCCGATGAGCGAGGCCATCGCGTAGGGCGAGGAGCAGTCCATCCGGATCTTGCCGTCCCAGTCCAGCGTCATGAAGCGCCAGGTCGGGTCGACCGTCGGGTTGACGACGGTGAGGTCGAGCCCGTGCCGCTCGGCGATCTCGGCCCAGTACGCGACGGACGCCCCACCCAGTGGGTCAGCCCCGATCCGTACGCCGGCCTCCCTGATCTTCCCGAGGTCGACGACGTTCGGCAGGTCGTCGACGTAGGTGCCGAGGAAGTCGTATGCCGCTGAGCCGGCTCGCGCCTGCTCGTAGGGGACCCGCTTGACGTCCTTGAGACCGGCCCGGATCAGCTCGTTCGCCCGCTTCGCTATCGTCGACGTCGCGTCGGTGTCGGCGGGGCCGCCGCTCGGGGGGTTGTACTTGAAGCCGCCGTCGCTGGGCGGGTTGTGCGACGGGGTCACAACGATGCCGTCGGCGAGTCCGCTTGCCGCGGAGTCCTTTCCGCGGTTGGCGCGCAGAATGGCGTGGGACACGGCGGGCGTTGGCGTGTAGCCGTCGCGGTCGTCGACAAGGACGGTCACGCCGTTGGCGACGAGGACCTCCAGTGCCGACTTCCACGCGGGCTCGGACAGGCCATGCGTGTCTCGGCCGATGAAGAGCGGACCGTCGTAGCCCTGGCTCGTCCGGTAGTCGACGATGGCCTGGGTCGTGGCGAGGATGTGGTCCTCGTTGAACGCGGTCCGCAGGCTCGAGCCCCGGTGGCCCGACGTTCCGAAGACGACCTGCTCGTCCGGGTTGTCGACGTCGGGGTGCCGGTCGTAGTACGCACCGACGAGCTCATCGATGTCGACGAGGTCCTCCGGCCGGGCCGGCTGCCCGGCGCGCGGATCGGTCATGTCGCGTCCTCCTGCTCCTGCGTCGATGACAGGGACTGTGCTGTCGATGGGAGGGGGCTCTGGGCGGTCGGCTCGTCGACGGGCACCACCCACACGGCGGACAGGCGAGCGACGGTCAGCTCAGCGGCATACGGCTGGCCCTGCCACGCCAGCTCGCGTGGCTCGATGACGCGACCGGTGCTGCTCGGCGCGTCGGGGTGGTAGCCGGCGGTGTCCATGACGACGCGCCAACGGCCGCCGCGGGGCAGGCCGATCCGGTAGGACTCGTGGGTCTGCCCGCTGAAGTTGACGACGCAGGCGACGACGGGCGCGGTGTCGCGGTCGCCGCGGCCCCAGCGCAGCCACGAGAAGGTGTTGCCCGCCGCGTCGTCGGCGTTGAGCCACTGGAACCCCGCCGCCTCGGTGTCGAGCTCCCACAGGGCGGGGTGCGAGCGGTAGATCCCGTTGAGGTCCTTGACGAGCGCGTGCACCCGGTAGTGCAGGGGCAGGTCGAGCAGCCACCAGTCGAGGCTGCGGGCGTCGGCCCACTCCGACTCCTGGCCGAACTCGATGCCCATGAAGATGAGCTGCTTGCCGGGGTGCGACCACATGTAGGCGAGGAACGCCCGCAGCGTGGCGGCCTGCTCGTCGCGGCTGCCACGGGACTTGCGCAGCAGCGAACCCTTGCCGTGGACGACCTCGTCGTGGCTGATCGGCAGGACGAAGTTCTCGTCGAAGGCGTAGACGAGGGCGAAGGTGAGGTTGTTGTGGTGGTGCTTGCGGAAGACCGGGTCCTGGCCGAGGTAGCGCAGGGAGTCGTTCATCCAGCCCATGTTCCACTTGAAGCCGAAGCCGAGCCCGCCACGGTCGGTCGGTGCGGTCACGCCGGGGAAGGCGCTCGACTCCTCGGCGATCGTGACGATGCCGGGCGCCCGCTTGTAGACGGTCGCGTTGGTCTCCTTGAGGAAGTCGATCGCCTCGAGGTTCTCGCGGCCGCCGTACTGGTTCGGCAGCCACTCGCCGGCGCGCCGGGAGAAGTCGAGGTAGAGCATCGAGGCGACGGCGTCGACGCGCAGGCCGTCGATGTGGAACTCCTCGATCCAGTAGATGGCGTTGGCGACGAGGAAGTTGCGCACCTCGGGTCGGCCGAAGTCGAAGACGTGCGTGCCCCAGTCGGGTTGGTCGCCGCGCCGCGGGTCGGGGTGCTCGTAGAGCGCCTGCCCGTCGAAGCGAGCGAGGGCGAACGCGTCCTTGGGGAAGTGCCCGGGCACCCAGTCGAGCAGGACGCCGATGCCGGCCTGGTGCAGCCTGTCGACGAGGTAGCGGAACTCGTCGGGCGTGCCGAACCGGGAGGTCGGCGCGAAGTAGCCGGTGACCTGGTAGCCCCAGCTGGGACCGTACGGGTGCTCCATGACGGGGAGCAGCTCGACGTGGGTGAAGCCGAGGTCGACGACGTAGTTGACGAGGTGCTCGGCGAGCTCGACGTAGGTCAGGCCCTGCCGCCAGGAGCCGAGGTGGACCTCGTAGATGCTCATCGGCCCGGTGTGGGGGTTCTCCCGGGCCCGGCGCCGCATCCACTCCTCGTCGGACCACGTGTAGTGCGACTCGGTCACGACGGAGGCGACCTTGGGTGGGATCTCGGTGCGGCGGGCCATCGGGTCGGACTTGGACCGGACGACGTCGTCACTGCCCCGGATGGCGTACTGGTAGTTCGACCCCTCGCCGGCGCCGGGCAGGAACAGCTCCCAGATGCCGGTCTCGCCGAGGCTGCGCATGGGGTGAGAGGTGCGGTTCCACCCGTTGAAGTCGCCCATCACGTGGACGGCCCTCGCGTGGGGCGCCCAGACGGCGAACGACGCACCGGTCACCGGCCCGAGCGGACCGGTGTAGGTGCGGATGTGCGAGCCGAGCACCGTCCAGAGCTGCTCGTGGCGGCCCTCGCTGATGAGGTGCCGGTCGATCTCGCCGAGGGTCGGGGCGAACCGGTAGGGGTCGTCCTGCTCGTGCTCGACCCCGTCCTCGTAGCTGACGAGGAGCCGGTAGTCGTGGGTGCGCTGGACGTCGGGGGAGGTCATCGACCAGACCCCGTCGCGGACGTGCTGCAGCTCGACCCGTTCGCCGGTGTCGAGGCGCGCGGCCACCCCGTGGGCCATCGGCCGGAAGGCGGTGATGGTGAGGCCGCCGGGGCCGAGGTGCTGGCCGAGCAGGTCGTGCGGCTGGGCGTTGCGCCCCTCGAGCAGCGTCGTGATGGCCGGATCGTCCGCCTGCAGTCCCTGCGTCCCCGTCATGTTCTCTCCTTGTCCTCAAGGTCGTCGAGCAGGCGATGGATGGCCGCCAGGGGGATCGGCAGCCACGTCGGTCGGTTGCGGGCCTCGTAGACGACTTCGTACAGCGCCTTGTCGAGCTCGAGGGCTCGGACCAGCGCCAGCCGTGCGTCGTCGTGCGGGCCGGCGACACTGGCGTACCCAGTCAGGAAGGACTCCCGACATGCCGCCGCCCAGTTGGTGGCGTCGACCGAGGGGTCGGCCAGCCGCACGGAGCCGGCCGCGTAGTCGAAGGAGCGCAGCATGCCGGCGATGTCCCGCTCGGGCAGGTCGGGCAGGTTGCGCTCGGCGAGGGGGCGCAGCGGCTCTCCCTCGAAGTCGAGCACGACCCAGCCGCGGTCGGGCACGTCGAGGACCTGGCCGAGGTGGTAGTCGCCGTGGATCCGCTGCAGCCGGGGCCACGGCACGTCGAGGACGCCCCGCAGCGCGGCGACGGCGGCCGGGCGACGCTCAGCGAGCCCGGGCACGGTGTCGGCGGCTGCGGCATACCGGCTCTCGAGCTCGGCGACGAGGCGCTCTCGCGCGCCGCGGTCGGCCTCCTCGGTGCCGAGTCGGGAGGCGAGGTCGCGGTGGATCTCGGCCGTGACCGCGCCGAGGTCGCGGGCGCGCTCGGCGAAGTCCGAGCCGGCCGCGGCGGCGACGAGGGCGACGCGCCATGCGTCCTCGACGCCCGGGATGAACTCCTGGGCGAAGGCGAGGTGGCCGTGCTCGGTGCGGCTGCCGTCGGGGGAGTCCCAGGCGCCGCTCAGGTGCCCCGCGGAGGTGGGGACGCGCGTCGACCCGGCCTGCGTCAGGGCGGACTGGACGACGACATCGGGGTTGTCGCCCTCCTGCAGGGTGCGGAACACCTTGACGATGAGGGGCTGCGCCGCGGTCCCGTCGCCGGCCTCCATCTGGCAGATGACCGAGGTGTTGGACTGCTCGCCCGTCAGCACGCTCGAGGTGACGACCGTGCAGCCGAGCTGTCCCGTCGCATGTCCGTGGGCGAGCACGTTGGACCCCACCGACGCCTCGGCGTCCTCGGTGTCGGCCGACGACAGGATCGTCGCGACGAGGCTCCGGGCGTAGACGGGGTCGTGGGGCGCGTCGTAGACCCACCGCGGGCCGAGCACGCTGTGCTCCGTCGTGCCGACGAGCGCGCGGTCCGCGCCGGCGAGGGGGGCGCCGCGGTAGGTCAGCGGCACCTGGTAGACGACCGGCGGGCTCGCGGTCTCGTCGAGCAGCAGCAGGGTCTCCATGCCGACCTCGCCGTCCGGATCCTCGAGGCGGAAGCCGCCGACCCGCCGCAGCCGCGGCGTGCGGCCCTTGCCGGCGTACCAGCGCTGCCCCTCGACCCAGCCCGTGACGAGCTCGATCTTCGACGGCTCGAGGCGGGCGCCGTGGTGGATGATCGCCATCAGGCCCCCTCTCCCGGCGCGACCTGCAGCCAGAAGAAGTCGCGCGACCCGAGCGTGATGGTGACCCGCCCGTCGGCGGCGACCCACGGGAAGCCGCTGCCGCCGAAGAGGTCGATCAGCTGGCGCTCGCCGAGGTGCTCGGGCAGCTGGATCGTGGCGGCCTGCGGGCGGCTGGAGAGGTTGTTGACGCACAGCACGGTCTCGCCCGGTTCCGTGCCGTCGGCCTCGAAGGACCGGACGAAGGACAGGAGCGCGTCGTTGTCGTTGGGCGCGATGGTGAAGTCGCCCAGGCCGAACACGGGGTGGCGCCCGCGGACCTGGAGCATGCCACGCACCCAGTGCAGCAGCGACGAGGACGATGCCATCGACGCCTCGACATTCACGTTGTTGTAGTGGTAGACGAGGCTGGAGATGACCGGCAGATAGAGCTTGCCCGGATCGACGCTCGAGAAGCCCGCGTTGCGGTCAGGCGTCCACTGCATCGGCGTGCGAACGGCGTCACGGTCGTTCAGCCAGATGTTGTCGCCCATGCCGATCTCGTCGCCGTAGTAGAGGCAGGGCGAGCCGGGCAGCGACAGGATGAGCGCGTGGATCAGCTCGATCTCGGGGCGCGAGTTGTCGAGCAGCGGCGCCAGACGTCGGCGGATGCCGATGTTGGCCCGCATCCGGGGATCCGGCGCGTACCAGCCGTACATCGCCGCCCGCTCCTCGGGCGTGACCATCTCGAGCGTCAGCTCGTCGTGGTTGCGCAGGAAGGTGCCCCACTGGGCACCGGACGGGATCTCGGGCGTGTCGGCGAGGACGTCGACGATCGGGTGGGCCTTCTCCTCGCGCAGCGCGTAGAAGAGGCGCGGCATGACGGGGAAGTGGAAGCACATCTGGCACTCGGGCGCCCCCTCGGTGCCGAAGTAGTCCACGACCTCGCTGGGGGGCTGGTTGGCCTCGGCGAGCAGGACGCGGCCGGGGTACTCCTCGTCGACCATGGCGCGCAGCCTGGCGAGGAACTCATGGGTCCTCGGCAGGTTCTCGCAGTTGGTGCCCTCCTCCTCGAAGAGGTAGGGCACGGCGTCGAGGCGGAACCCGTCGATGCCGAGGTCCATCCAGAAGCGGACGATGTCGAACATCTCGTCCTGGACGGCCGGGTTCTCGAAGTTGAGGTCGGGCTGGTGGGAGAAGAACCGGTGCCAGAAGAACTGCCGGCGCACGGCGTCGAAGGTCCAGTTGGAGACCTCCGTGTCGACGAAGATGATCCTGGCGTCGGCATAGGGCTCGTCGGTGTCGGACCACACGTAGTAGTCGCCGTAGGGCCCCTCGGGCTCGGCCCGGGACGCCTGGAACCACGGGTGCTGGTCGCTCGTGTGGTTCATCACGAGGTCGGTGACGATCCGGATGCCACGAGCGTGGGCCTGCGAGACGAGCTCGGTGAACTCGGGCAGCGTGCCGAACTCGGGCAGGATCGCCTTGTAGTCCGCGATGTCGTAGCCGCCGTCGCGCAGAGGCGAGGCATAGAAGGGCGGCAGCCACAAGCAGTCCACGCCGAGCCACTGGAGGTAGTCGAGCCGGCCGATCAGCCCGGTGAAGTCGCCGGCGCCCGACCCCTTGGAGTCGCTGAATGCGCGCACGAGGACCTCGTAGAAGACAGCCGTCCGGTACCAGTGCGGGTCGTGGCGCAGGCCCGGCTGGGAGAGGTTGAGTCCCTGCACGTCAGTGGCTCCTCACCGCGAGGATGTGGACCGGCTCCCAGTCGGGCCCGACGCGCACGAAGTTGTCCGACCCCCAGTCCCACCAGCTGTCGGTGATGAGGTCGTGGGCCGAGAAGGACGACCAGCTCGCCATCCCGAGGGCCTCCATGTCGAGGTGGATCATCGTCTCGCGCGTCGCGTGCGGGTCGAGGTTGGCGACGACGAGGACCGTGTCACGCTCGCCGTCCACGACCCGACTCTTCGAGAAGACGAGGACGTTCTCGTCGTCGGCGCTGTGGAAGCGCAGGTTGCGCAGCCACCGCAGTGCAGGGTGGCCGGCCCGGATCTCGTTGAGGCGCTGCAGGTACCCGGCCAGGTTCTGCCCCTCGAGCGGGCCACCGGGCTCGTAGAGCTCCCAGTGCCGGTCCTTGTACTCGTACTTCTCGTTGTCGAGCTGCTCCTCGGCGCCGGGCCGGGCCACGTGCTCCATCAGCTCGTAGCCGGTGTAGATGCCGTAGGTCGGCGACAGCATCGCCGCGACGGCGGCGCGCACCTTCCACGCAGTCGGCCCGCCGTACTGCATGTAGGGCGTGAGGATGTCGTGCGTCGTGGGCCAGAAGGAGGGACGCATGTAGGCGGCCGAGTCGCCGGCGAGCTCGCGGCCGTACTCCTCGAGCTCCCAGCGCTGGTTGCGCCAGGCGTAGTAGGTGTAGCTCTGCTGGAAGCCCACCGCCGCGAGCGCATGCATCATGGCTGGCTTCGTGAACGCCTCGGCCAGCCAGATCGTCTCGGGGTACTGCTGGGCGACGTCGGCGATGAGCCACTGCCAGAAGGCGACCGGCTTGGTGTGCGGGTTGTCGACCCGGAAGATGCGCACGCCGTGGTCGAGCCAGACCTGGATGACGCGGCGCACCTCGGCATAGGCGCTCGCCGGGTCGTTGTCGAAGTTGAGCGGGTAGATGTCCTGGTACTTCTTCGGCGGGTTCTCCGCGTAGGCGATCGTGCCGTCCGCACGAGTCGTGAACAGCTCGGGGTGACTCGCGACCCAGGGGTGGTCGGGGGAGGCCTGCAGGGCGATGTCGAGGGCCACCTCGAGCCCGTTGCGCCCCGCCTCGGCGACGAAGTGGTCGAAGTCCTCGAAGGTGCCCAGGTCGGGATGGATCGCGTCGTGCCCTCCCTCGGGGGAGCCGATGGCATAAGGCGATCCGGGGTCATCCGGCCCGGCGACGAGGGTGTTGTTCGGGCCCTTGCGGGCCGTCGTGCCGATCGGGTGCACGGGCGTGAGGTAGACGACGTCGAAGCCCATCCGTGCGATGGCCGGCAGCCGCCCGGCCGCCGTGCGCAGCGTGCCCGAGACCCAGCACGCCTGCTCCTCGTCGTAGTGGGCGCCCTCCGAGCGGGGGAAGATCTCGTACCACGCGCCGTAGAGGGCTCGCTCGCGCTCGACGAGCAGGTGGTATGCCGCTGACGGCGAGACGAGCTCACGCAGGGGCAGCAGGTGGTGCAGTCCGCGAACCTCGTCGGTGGTGGCGGCGGCGAACCGCTCGACGGCCGGCCGGCTCGGGTCCCGGAGGGCCTCGAGGGCGCGGTCGAGGGGGGTCGTGTCGGCCCCCTGGCCGGCGACCGCCCGACGGAACCGCTCGAGCACCAGGACCCCCTCGGCGCACATGAGCTCCTCGTCGATGCCGGCGCCGATCTTGATCTCCGCGTCGTGGCTCCACGTCGCGTAGGGGTCGGACCAGCCCTCCACCCGGTAGCGCCACCAACCCGTGCGGTCGGCCACGACGGTCGTGCTCCACTCGGACAGGCCGGGGTTGTCGCAGTGCATCGGGAAGTAGTGGTCGCTGCCGTCGGGGTCGGTCAGGACGGCGGTCGCGTTGACGGCGTCGTGGCCCTCCCGGAAGACCTTGGCCCGCACGACGAACTCCTCGCCGACGACGGACTTGGCGGGTAGCAGGCCGTTCTCGACGACGGGCTGCACCGCGAGGACGGGGATGCGGCCGACGCGGCGCACGCCCTGCGGGACACCGCGGAGGGGAGGCAGAGCCGACACGTCGCCCTCCGGGGCGAGGTGGGTGGCCCCGGCCTCGGTGTCGTCGACGAACGCGTCGTCGGCCGCGGGGCCGGGTGGCGGTGCGTCGGTCTGGGGAGCGGGACGGGGGGCGGCCGCGGGCAGGGGTCCGCCGACCGAGCGTGCACGGGACTTCTTCGAGGAGCCTGTCACGCCTCGACCGTATCGAATCGGGCCGCTGCACGGCGCGGCGTGCCGGGCCGGCGCAGCCCGCCGACCGGCTCGCGTGCGCGCGCGTGCAAAGGCGCTGCAAGGACTGCAAGAACCCGACAACCACGCGGCGCGTCGGCGTCTATGCTGGTGGCCCGTGAAGGCCATTCGACGATTCAGCGTGCGCACTGTCCTGCCGAACCGCATCGAGGGGCTCGGCGTGCTCGCCAGCAACCTCCGCTGGTCGTGGCATCCGCCGACCCGCGACCTGTTCGAGAGCATCGACGCGGGGAAGTGGACCGCGGCCAAGCACGACCCGGTCAAGCTCCTCTCGCGCCTCTCGGCGGACGAGCTGGCGGCCCTCGCGGCCGACGACGAGTTCGTCGGACGGGTCGTCGCCGCGAACGAGGACCTGCATCACTACCTCACGGAGGAGCGCTGGTACCAGCGGTGGAGCCGCGAGCAGGAGGAGCGGGGCGCCGCGGCGCCGCAGGCCATCGCCTACTTCAGTCCGGAGTTCGGGATCACTGCCGTCCTGCCGCAGTACTCCGGCGGCCTTGGCATCCTCGCCGGCGACCACCTCAAGACCGCCTCCGACCTTGGCGTCCCGATCGTCGGCGTCGGCCTCTTCTACAAGACCGGCTACTTCAAGCAGAAGCTCTCGCGCGACGGCTGGCAGCTCGAGACCTACCCCGTCCTCGATCCCGACGAGCTGCCGCTGTCCCTCCTGCGCGAGGAGGACGACACCCCGGCCGTCGTCTCGATCGACCTGCCCGCGGGTCGTGTCCTGCACGCCCACGTCTGGAAGGCCCAGGTCGGCCGGGTTCCGCTGCTGCTCCTCGACTCCGACGTCCCGGGCAACGACGAGGCCGCCCGCCGGGTCACCGAGACGCTCTACGGCGGCGGCGGCGACACCCGGCTCGAGCAGGAGCTGCTCCTCGGGATCGGCGGCGTCCGCGCGCTCCGCCTCTGGTCCCGCCTTACCGGAGCTCCGGCGCCGGAGGTCTACCACACCAACGAGGGCCACGCCGGCTTCCTCGGCGTCGAGCGGATCGCCGAGCTGATCCGGGACGAGGGGCTCACCTTCGACCAGGCGCTCGAAGCGGTCCGCGCCGCAACGGTGTTCACGACCCACACCCCCGTCCCTGCGGGGATCGACCGGTTCCCGGCCGACAAGATCAACCTCTACTTCGGTGGTGCGCTCGAGATCCCGGGCGTCCCCGTCGACCGGCTGCTGGCGCTGGGCGCAGAGGGCTACGAGGGCGGCACCCCTGGCATCTTCAACATGGCGGTGATGGGTCTGCGGCTCGCCCAGCGGGCCAACGGCGTCTCCAAACTCCACGGGGTCGTCAGCCGCGAGATGTTCGACGGTCTGTGGCCCGGCTTCGACGACGTCGAGGTGCCGATCACGAGCATCACCAACGGTGTCCATCCCCCCACGTGGGTCGACCGCCAGGTCTACGACGCCGCCCGCACGCACCTCGGCACGGCCGACCTGGCGGCCGACGACGCATGGGACCGCATCGACGAGATCCCCGCCGAGGCGATCTGGCACACGAAGGCCCAGATGCGCCGGCAGCTCATCGAGGACGCCCGTCGGCGCCTGCGCTCGTCATGGCGCAAGCGCGGCGCGACGAAGGCCGAGCTCGGCTGGGTCGACGACGTGCTCGACCCCAACGTCCTGACCATCGGCTTCGCCCGCCGCGTGCCCACCTACAAGCGACTGACGCTCATGCTGAGCGACACCGACCGGCTCAAGTCGCTCCTGCTCCACCCGACCCGGCCGGTCCAGCTCGTCATCGCGGGCAAGTCGCACCCGGCCGACGAGACCGGCAAGCGGCTCATCCAGCAGATGGTCCAGTTCACCGACGACCCGGAGGTGCGCCACCGGATCGTCTTCCTGCCGAACTACGACATCGCGATGGCCCAGCTGCTCTACCCGGGGTGCGACGTCTGGCTCAACAACCCGCTGCGCCCCTTCGAGGCGTGCGGCACGTCCGGCATGAAGGCTGCGCTGAACGGCGGCCTCAACCTGTCGATCCTCGACGGCTGGTGGGACGAGTGGTTCGACGGGCGCAACGGCTGGGCCATCCCCACGGCGGACGGCGTCGATGACCCGGACCGCCGCGACGACATCGAGGCGGCCGCCCTCTACGACCTCATCGAGCACAACGTCACGGTCCCGTTCTACGACCGCGGCGCCGACGGGCTGCCCCACACGTGGATCTCGATGATGACCCACACGCTCAAGACGCTCGGGCCGAAGGTCCTCGCCGGCCGGATGGTCAAGGAGTACACCGAGCGGCTCTACGCTCCGGCGGCCGCTGCCGGGCGGGCGATGGACGGCCCGGCCTGGAAGGGCGCCAAGGACCTGGCCGCCTACAAGACGAAGGTGCGTCAGGCCTGGCCCGCCGTCGAGGTCGAGCACGTCGAGTCGTGGGGCGTCTCCGACTCGCCGCAGATCGGCGACACCCTCCACGTGAAGGCCTTCATCGACCTGGCCGGGCTCAGTCCGGACGAGGTGGCCGTCCAGCTCGTCCACGGGCGGGTCACCGGTGACGACGACCTGACCGAGATCGCCGTCGCCGCCCTCGGCTACGAGGAGACCGACGGCGAGGCCCGGGCCGTCTACAGCGGCGAGATCTGCATGGACCGCACCGGCTCGTTCGGCTACAGCGTCCGTGTCGTGCCGAGACACGGCGGCCTCGCCTCCTACGCCGAGATGGGCCTGGCCCGGATCGCCTGAGACCGGATCACCCGAGGCCGGGTCACCTGGGGCCCGGCCACGCGCACAGGGGTGCCGCTCGGCTCACCGAGCTGAGCGGCATACCTGCGCCGGGGAAGGGCACGACCGGCATCCGGTCGCGTCGATCGCCTGCTGCGGTAGCGACCATGATGGAGGGCTGTGGACCACTTCCTCGTCATCGTGCTCGTCGGCGTCGCGGTCTTCGCGGTCGCCGCGGCCGCCCAGGCGGTGACCGGCTTCGGCTCGGCCCTCGTCGGTGTGCCGCTGCTCGCGGTCGTCGTGGACCCGGTCGCGGCGGTCGTCTCGGTGACAGCGGTCGCCTTCGTCATGACGACGGCGGCGGTGCGCCGCGAACGGCACCACCTCGAGGGCAGCACGGTGCGGCGCTTCGTGGTCTGGGGCCTGCTGGGGCTGCCGATCGGCCTGGCGGCCCTGCGACTGCTCCCGCCGGCCCGGCTCACCCTCGTCATGGCAGTGGTCCTGCTCCTGCTGGTCGGCCTGCTGGCGGCGGGGATCCGGCTCCCCTCGGGACCGGTCGCCCAGCGCGTGGCCGGCGTGACGAGTGGCGCGCTGCTGACGTCGACCGGCATGAACGGCCCGCCCCTCGTCGTCATGTTCCAGGCGATGGGCATGTCGCCGCTGCGCTTCCGGGCCACGCTCCAGGCCGTCTTCAGCATCCAGGACCTGCTGGCCGTCGTCGGGTTCGCCGTCGTCGGCAGCTTCAGCCGCACCGCGCTCCTGCTCGTCCTCGGCGGGATGGCGGGTATGCCGCTGGGCTGGGCGGTCGGCGACCGCGCCTTCCGCGCCCTGTCGCCGGTCGTGTTCCGCCGGATCGTGCTCGGTCTGCTGGCGGTCACCGCCGTCGTCGCGGGGACGAAGGCGCTGGCCTGAGCAGGGGCCGAGGGGCGCGGGTCAGCCCCGGCTGACGATGCGCCACACGCGCAGGGAGGCGCTCGTCATCGGTGCCTCGCCCCCGGCCGGCACGGTGAGCGACGGGCCGCCGGGGCGTTCCCACGCGCTGTCCCAGAGCAGGTCGTAGGCCGCGGAGCCGGGTGCGCGGGGCAGGGTGACCTCTGCGCCCCACGCGGAGCCGTTGAGACTGAGCAGGACCGAGTCGTGCCCGAGCGGGCCGCCGTTGAAGAGCGCCTGCAGGACATCGACGCTCGGCCCGTCCCAGCGGTGGCCCATCGGCTCACCGTCCCCGGCGTACCAGGCCAGGTCGGGAGAGCCGTCGGCGCCGAGCGGTCGTCCGGAGAAGAACGACCGCTGACGCAGGACCGGGTGCTTGGCGCGCAGCTCGATGAGGTGCCGGGTCGTCGCGAGCAGGTCCTCCTGCCACGGCTCGAGGTCCCAGGCGAACCAGCTCGTCTCGTTGTCCTGGCTGTAGGGGTTGTTGTTGCCGCCCTGGCTGCGGCCGAACTCGTCGCCGCCGTTGATCATCGGCACGCCGGCCGACAGGAGCAGGGTGCCGAGCAGGTTGCGCATCGAGCGGCGCCGCCCCGCCGCGACCTCGACGTCGTCGGTCGGCCCTTCGTGCCCGTGGTTCCACGAGCGGTTGTCGTTGCTGCCGTCGGTGCCGGCGTGGCCGTTGGCCTCGTTGTGCTTGTGGTCGTAGCGGGTCAGGTCGGCGATGGTGAAGCCGTCGTGGGCGGTGACGAAGTTCGTCGAGGCCGTCGTCCCCCGGCCCTGGCCGCCGAAGAGGTCCTGTGACCCGGTGAGCCGGGTCGCGAGGTCGCGGACGCCGTGCCCGACGTGCCCGGCGCTCGACGCGGCGAGGTCGCGCAGCCAGTAGGTCCGCGCCGCGTCCCGGTAGCGGTCGTTCCACTCGGCGAACGGCGGGGGGAACTGGCCGGTGCGCCAGCCGTGCATCCCGACGTCCCACGGCTCGGCGATGAGCTTGACCTGCGAGAGGACCGGGTCGGTGCGCAGCGCGACGTGGAACGGATGGTCGGGGTCGTAGCCCTCGTCCCTGCCGCGAGCCAGCGCGACGGCGAGGTCGAAGCGGAAGCCGTCGACGTG
>NZ_AWQS01000079.1 GCF_000576575.1 Intrasporangium chromatireducens Q5-1 | reverse complement strand
GACAGTGCGCTAGTCCTGATCGACAGTGCACGAATCCTCATCGAGCGTGCGCTAGTCCTGATCGAGCGTGCAGTTCTCCGGTCCTCGCTCATCCCGTCGACGCCGGGGGGTGACGGTTGGCGGTCGGGCAGGTCATGTGTTGGGCCCAATAGACTGCCTCGCAGGAGGCGATGACATGGACGACAGCACGCTGACGGCGCTGATGGAGCGCGAGCACCACGAGGTCGACGAGGCGATTGCGGACTTCGTGCAGGGCCTTCGCGAGGGCGATGTCAGGCACGCCGACCTGGGCCGGGCGACCAGCCTGCTCCAACGGCACATCTACATCGAGGAAGCCTTCATCTTCCCGCCGCTGCGCGCCAAGGGGATGCTCGCGCCCATCCTCGTCATGGAGCGTGAGCACGGTCAGATCTGGCGGACCCTCGATGCGGTGAACCTCGAGGTCGGCAGTGGAACGGCGGCGGACTCGGTGCCGGACCGGTGCCAGCAGCTGCTCCACGAGCTCCAGGTGCACAACGACAAGGAGGAGCCGATCATCTACCCCCAGGCGGACGCGCTGCTGACCGACTCGGACAAGGACGCGGTCCGCGACTTCATCGACTCCGGCACCATGCCCGATGGCTGGGTGTGCGCGCAGGCGGCCAACGGCTGACCCTGTGATGACGATCCACTCGGAGCACCCGTTCGTCCCCGCCGAGGCCGAGCGTGACCCCGTCCGCAGGTTGCGGGGCCGTGTCGGCGGGACCGTGTCGCTCTGGACCTCGGGCACCGGCGCCGAGCGCGCGGGCCTGACCGTCTCGTCCTACCTCGTGTCGCCGGGCGACCCCGCGCACATCGTCGGGCTGCTCCACCCGGAGTCGGAGCTGCTGGAACGGGTGCTCGAGACCGGAACGGCGGTCGTCCAGCTGCTCGAGTGGCGTGACCGGGAGCTCGCGGACGTCTTCGCCGGGATGTTCCCGGCCCCGGGCGGCGCCTTCCGTCGGGGGACCTGGGCGCAGACCGAGTGGGGTCCGGTGCTCACGACGGCGTCCGCGTGGGCCGGCGTGCGGCTCAGCCCCGACGCCGCTCAGCGCGCGGTGGGGTGGTCGGACCTGGTCGACACCGTCGTCGAGACGGTGCTCATCGGCGAGGAGCAGGACCCGCTGGTGCATCGTCGAGGTCGCTACCAGCGCCCGGCCGACTGACACGGGGGCGGTGGGCTGGCCTCGTCACCAGTAGCCCGCGGCGTGGTCGCTCATCATCTCGGTCGTGAGCCACGCAGCCGGGATGCCGTAGGCATCGACCAGCCGCCGAGCATCGGGTCGCAGCTGCTCGCACAGCTCGTTGACCCGGGCCGTCAGGGCCTTGGTCCGCGCCGGGCTCATCCGGTCATGCTCGAGGTACCACGCCTTGTGCCGCTCGATCGTCGACAGGGCGTGCAGGTCGCAGAGCCGGTCGAGGAGCACCCGGGCCTCGCCGGCAGGTGCCGTCTCGACCGCGGCCGCGAAGGCCTCGAGGACGACCCGTTCGATGTGGGCCCGGGCGGTCTCGACGAGGTGGTCCTGGCAGCGGTTGAACGCGTCGAAGGCGTCGGCGTGCGACTCACTGACCCGTCGCAGGCGAATCGCCAGCGTCTCGACCAGGTGCTCCTCGCGCTCGCGGACGAGGCGCAGCTGAGCGCCGCGCGTCGTGAACGGCGGCTCGTCCGGCCGGCCGGGAGTGGCGTCGATGATCTTCTGTGCGAGGCCGCGCATCGCGGAGCGCTCGAGCACCGTGCCCGTCGCCAGCCGCGCCCCGAAGCGAATGATGCCGAGAGTGTCGAGGTCGCCGAACGTCTCCTGGTAGTCCCCGAGCAAGCCCTTGGCGACGAGCTGGAGCAGGACCGTGTTGTCGCCCTCGAACGTGGTGAAGATGTCGGTGTCGGCCTTCAGGGAGGCCAGCCGGTTCGCCCACATGTAGCCGGCGCCGCCGCAGGCCTCCCGACACTCCTGGATCGTCTCCGTGGCGTGCCACGTCATCAGGGCCTTGATTCCCGCCGCGCGGGCCTCGAGCTGGCGCTGGTCCTGCTCGGTCGCGGCGCGTCCGCTCAGCACGTCGTCCATCGCCGACACGAGCTCGCTCTGGGCGAAGGCGAGGGCGTAGCTCTCGGCGACGCGGGGCAGCAGTCGGCGCTGGTAGGTCCGGTAGTCGAGCAGGCGGACCTCCTCGTCGCTGTTCGGCTTGGCGAACTGTGTGCGCTCGTCGCCGTAGCGCACGGCGAGCGCCAGGGCGCTGCGGGCCGCCGCGCCGGCGGCGCCTCCGACGCTGATCCGGCCCCGGATCAGGGCGCCCAGCATGGTGAAGAACCGTCGGCCAGGGCTCGCGATGGGGCTGCGATAGCGGCCGTCGTCGTCGATGTCGCCGTATCGGCCCAGCAGGTTCGTGCGCGGCACCCGGACGTGGTCGAAGAGGAGTCTGCCGTTGTCGACGCCGTTGAGGCCAAGCTTCGGGCCGCAGTCGCTCACCGTGACCCCCGGCTCCGGTCGGCCGGCTGCGTCCCGGATCGGCACGAGGACACAGTGCACTCCGTGATTCTCGTCGTCGACGATGAGCTGGGCAAAGACGGCCGCAACGGTCGCGTCGTGGGCGGCCCCGCCGATGTAGTCCTTGCGGGCGGCCGGGGCGGGGGAGTGCACGACGATCTCGTCCGTTGCCGGGTCGAACGTGGCCGTGGTGAGCAGACCCTGCACGTCGCTGCCGTGGCCCGTCTCCGTCATGGCGAAGCAGCCGAGGAGGCGCCCGGCAATGATCTCCGGCAGGAGGGCGTGGTGCCGGTCGGTACCGAGGAGGGAGACCGCTCCACCGAACAGGCCCCACTGCACGCCGGCCTTGACGAGCAGCGACAGGTCGGCGTGGCCGAGCATCTCGAGCGCCGTGACCGAGTCGGCGAAGCGCGCGGTGCCGCCCTGCTCCACCGGGAAGCCGCCTGCCGGCCAAGGGGTCTCGGCGAGGCGGGCCAGCTGCCGACGAACCCTGGCGCGGTGCGCGTCGACATCGAGCGGTTCAGGGGGCGTGCCGAAGAGCTCCGGCTCGAGGTTGCGGCACTCGTCGCGCACCTCGGCCCGCGAGCCGTCGAGGAACGCCCGCAGGTCGTCGACCACGGGATCGGCCACGGGCTCCGGCTCTCGGGCGGCCTCGGGTGAAGTGGCTGGAACGGACATCGGATCCTCCGCTGGGGTCTCAGGTGGCTGCGAGCTCTGGGGGTCTGCGGTCTCTGGGGTCTGCGGTATCAGGGGGCGTGGTCGCACGGGCTGCGGTCCGGGAGGGGCTCAGGTGGTGGGACCCCGAGGTCGCTCTGGCGCGGCGGGCTCGGAGAGCATCGCTCCGAGCCCGCGCCAGGCGAGATCGGTCAGCACCTCAACGACATCGCCGCGGGGCAGGCGGCTCGGGGACGAGAGCCAGTCGTTGGCGACGGCCTGGACCGAGCCGACGAGCGCGATGGCCCGCAGGCGGGCACGGCGGGGGTCGCCGGCGAGCGTCACGGTCGCCAGGAGCAGGTCGGCGACGCGGTTCGTCGTCGCCTCCACGGGGTCTTCCGCCAGGGGACGGTCCACGAGCGGCCGGTTCACCACGAACCGGTACACCTCGGCGTCGGACTCGACGAGGGACAGGTAGGCCTCCACCGTCGAGGCAACCACGAGGCGCAGGTCGCCCGACGGGCCGGCCGCGGACAGGGCGGCCGCGACATGGCGGTAGACGCGCTGGTCGATCCGGTCGGCGACGGCCCGGTAGAGGCCCGCCTTGTCGCCGAAGTGCCGGTAGATCACCGTCTTGCTCGTGCCGGCCTGGCTGGCGATGTCGTCCATGCCGACTCCTGCGCCGTGGGCCCGGATCGCGCGGATCGTGGCGTCGACGAGCTCGGTGCGGCGCTGTTCTCGGTGCTGCTCCCACCGTGTGTCCCGTCCGTCGCGAGACCGGCCGGAGGCAGGCCCGGAGCCCGACTCGGGGTCGGCAGGGGCGGGGAGGGTCATGGCACCGAACGTAGCAGGCACTGTTTGTATCGGCTACCGTGAGTATCGGTTACCGTTTCTTCCCCTCAGGCCGTCAGGAGCTCCCATGCCGCAGACCAGTCCCCGCCCGGTGCGACGCGCCGCCATCCTCGGCGGCAACCGGATCCCCTTTGCACGGGCGCACGGCGCCTACGCACGCGCCTCGAACCAGGACATGCTGACGGCGACGCTCGACGGGCTGGTCGCCCGCTTCGGCCTCGCGGGGGAGCGAATGGGCGAGGTCGTGGCCGGGGCCGTGCTCAAGCACAGCCGTGACTTCAACCTCACCCGCGAGAGCGTGCTCGGCAGCCAGCTCGACCCGCACACCCCCGCCTACGACGTCCAGCAGGCGTGCGGCACCGGGCTCGAGGCTGCGATCCTCGTCGCCAACAAGATCGCCCTCGGCCAGGTCGAGGCGGGCATCGCCGGCGGCACCGACACCGCGAGCGACGCGCCGATCGCCGTGTCGGAGGGACTGCGCCAGACCCTCCTCGCAGCCAACCGCGCCAAGACGCTGCCGGACCGCCTGAAAGCCCTCGCCTCGCTGCGACCCGCCGACCTGGTGCCCGCGATCCCGCAGAACGTCGAGCCGCGCACCGGCCTGTCGATGGGGGAGCACATGGCCCTGACCGCGGAGGAATGGGGAGTGACGCGCGCGGAGCAGGACGAGCTCGCTGCGGCGAGCCACCGACACTTGGCGGCGGCCTACGACCGCGGCTTCTTCGACGACCTCGTCACCCCTTACCTCGGCGTGACTCGGGACAACAACCTGCGCCCGGACTCCACCGTCGAGCAGCTGGGCAAGCTGCGCACCGTCTTCGGACGCGGCCCCGACGCCACCATGACCGCCGGCAACTCCACGCCGCTGACCGACGGCGCCTCCGCGGTGCTGCTGGCCAGTGAGGAGTGGGCTGCCGAGCACCGGCTCAGCCCCCTGGCGTGGTTCGTCGACGCCGAGACCGCAGCCGTCGACTACGTCCACGGCCACGAGGGGCTGCTCATGGCCCCTGCCTATGCGGTGCCGCGTCTGCTGGCGCGAAACGGCTTGACCCTGCAGGACTTCGACTTCTACGAGATCCACGAGGCCTTCGCGGCGACGGTGCTCGCCCTGCTCAAGGCTTGGGAGGACCCGCGCTTCAGCAAGGAACGGCTCGGGCTCGACGCGCCACTCGGCTCGATCGACCGGGCGCGCCTCAACGTGACCGGCTCGTCGCTCGCGACCGGGCACCCCTTCGCCGCCACCGGCGGCCGCATCGTCGCGACGCTCGCCAAGCTGCTCCACGAGAAGAAGCAGCAGGACCCCGGCCGGACGGTGCGCGGACTGATCTCCATCTGCGCTGCCGGTGGGCAGGGCGTGACCGCCATCCTGGAGGCCTGAGATGCCAGACCTGTTCACGACGCTCATCACCTCGCCACTCGCGAAGAAGGCGGGCGTGCCCCAGCCGACCCGGCTGCGCCGCTACGAGCCCGGTGGCCCGCTGTGCGAGGGCCCGGTCCTGGTGGCCGGGACCGGCCCGTATGTCGCTCCGCTGCGCCAGTGGCTCGGCGCGGCCGGACTGGCGCTCGCCGAGACGAGCGACGCTGCCACCGACCGGCTCGGCGCCGTCGTGGTCGACCTCAGTGACGCGACCGACCCCGGTCAGCTCGGGTTGCTCAAGAGCCTCGCCCCGGCGGTGAAGAAGCTGCGGACCAACGGCCGCGTCGTCGTCGTCGGGACCGACCCAGCGACCCTTGAGGACCCGGCCCACGTCGCCACCCAGCGGGCGCTCGAGGGCTTCGTCCGCTCCCTCGGCAAGGAGCTCCGCGCCGGAGCGACGGCCAACCACGTGCTCGTGGGCGGCGAGGCCTCGGACGGGCTGCGGTCCGCCGTCGGCTTCTTCCTCTCCGGCCGGTCCGCCTACGTCGACGGTCAGGTCGTCCGGGTCGACGCCACGCGAGGGGGCAACCCGAACGAGGAGCGGCCGCTCGAC
Organism: Intrasporangium chromatireducens Q5-1; assembly: GCF_000576575.1. Taxonomy (GTDB): domain Bacteria; phylum Actinomycetota; class Actinomycetes; order Actinomycetales; family Dermatophilaceae; genus Intrasporangium_A; species Intrasporangium_A chromatireducens. The sequence goes on along the minus strand of NZ_AWQS01000079.1, from coordinate 10,909 downwards.
GGCAAGGTCGCGGTCGTCACCGGGGCGGCGCGCGGCATCGGTGCCGAGATCGCCCGAGTGCTGGCCCGAGACGGAGCGACGGTCATCGCCGTCGACGTCCCGGCGGCCGGCGAGGCCCTCGCGCGGGTCGCCAACGAGGTCCACGGCACGGCGCTCCTGCTCGACGTCACCGCCCCCGAGGCCGGCGCGGCGATCGTCGAGCACGCGAGGTCACGGCACGGTGGCATCGACATCGTGGTGCACAATGCCGGGATCACGCGCGACAAGCTCTTCGTCAACATGGACGACTCCCGGTGGGACAGCGTCATGGACGTCAACCTGCGCTCCATCCTGCGCATGAACGAAGCCCTCCTCGGACCGGATGGTCTCGGTGGCGGCGGGCGGATGGTGTGCCTGTCCTCCATGGCCGGCATCGCCGGCAACCGCGGGCAGACCAACTATGCGGCGAGCAAGGCAGGGGTCATCGGCCTCGTCACGGCGACGGCCGAGGACGTCACCGAGCGGTCCATCACCGTCAACGGCGTCGCGCCCGGGTTCATCGAGACTGAGATGACCGCCCGGATCCCCTTCGCCACGAGGGAGATCGGGCGACGGATGAACTCACTGCAGCAGGGCGGCACGCCGCGGGACGTCGCCGAGACCATCGCGTGGCTCGTGCAACCAGGCTCCGCGGCGGTCAACGGCCAGGTGGTCCGCGTGTGCGGACAGAGCATGCTGGGGGCCTGACGACGATGACACGCGAGCTCGTCCTCGAAGGACCCCCAGACCTGCGACGGATCTATGCGACCGCAGCCCTCAAGAGGGCGGCCGGTCACGACGGGCTGCCCGACCTGCGGGTGGTCCGTCGGGGAGTCACCGTGGACCCGGACAACCTGGCGCGGTATGCCCGGGCCTGCCAGTTCACGCTGTCCGAGCGCCTGCCGCTGCCGTACCCGCACCTGCTCGGGTTCCCCCTGCAGATGGTCGTGATGAGCCAGCACGACTTCCCGTTCCCCCTCGTCGGGTCGATCCACGTCGAGAACGTCATCACGGTCAGCAAGCCACTGACGCTCGCCGACCCCCTCGACGTCGCCGTGCACGCCGAGAACCTCCGGCTGCACCCCAAGGGCCGTCAGGTCGACCTCGTGACCGAGGTGAGCAGCGGCGACCAGACGGCGTGGCGAGGCGTGAGCACCTACCTCGCCCGGGGCGCCGAACATCCCGAGGCGGTCGCCTCCGAGCCGCCGACGCTCGACGCGCTCGAGAGCGTCCGCTCGGGACCGACGTGGCGCTTCGGCGAGCGGACGGGTCGCATGTTCGCCGGAATCGGCGGGGACTGGAACCCGATCCATGTCCACCCCATCCTGGCCAAGCCGCTCGGGTTCCCGACCGCGATCGCCCATGGCATGTACTCCTACTCCCGGTGCGTCGCGGCGCTGCAACCGCGCCTGCCGCAGTCGGGGGTGACGAGCCACGTGTGGTTCCGCAAGCCGATCCGGCTGCCCTCCACGGTGCGACTGCGCACGGCCTTCGAGCACCACCGGATGCTCTCGCTCCTCGAGGGGGTCAAGCGCGACCTCGACCACGCGGTGCTAGAGCACACCTGGTGACCGTGACGGGGCGCGGGGCTCCCTCGCTGGCGCTCGGTCGGGTCCTCGCACCTTGGCTCACTCGTAGAGGACGTACTCGGGCTGCGGCCGCAGCCCCAGGACCTGGGCCGGGGTCATCAGCCTGCCGACGCGGCTGTCCTCGTCGTAGAAGAGCTTGAAGCCGGCGTGGACCGCGCTCGGGAGGCGTCGGGTGAGCTTGACGTAGGTCTCCTGCTTCATCGCCCGGTTGCCGATCCCGTCGACCGACTTGACGACCACCACACCCGGGTGGCTGCGGATGGCGTTCTCGCCCCGCACGACCGAGGGCGCCAGCTGGTGGAAGACGAGGACCTTCTCGGGCAGGTCGCCCCGCTTGACCACGGTGGAGAGGTAGCGCGCCACGGCGTCGATCTGGGCGCCCGTCGTGTGGCCGAAGACCTTCATCGGCACCTCGCCGGGACCCATCGACCACTCCGGGTCGAGCGCGACGCCGACGTCCGGCTGCTCGAGCCACGTGGCATACGCCTTCACCTCGGTGAGGAAGTCGGAGCGACCCGGCTGGATGTTGAGCAGCAGGATGCCCTTGACCTTGCGTGCGGCGGCCAGGTGCCGCGCGATGAGGGCGTCCGAGGACCTGGTCCGGTACATCCGGTCCGGGCCCGGGTTGCCCTGCACGACCGTCGCGATCAGCTCGAGGACCGGCAGCACGGTGCGGCCGCCGGCGTAGGGCCGGGCGACCTGTTCGATCTCGCGGGCGCGGTCGTCGAGCCGGCCGACCCCGAGCCGGCCCAGGGCCGTCGACCCGGGGCGCCCGGCAAAGCCGACGAGACGGTAGTGGGGGAAGATCGTGCGCCCACCTCTCGGCAGCTGCAGCTGACCCGCGGGGGCGGGACGTGAAGTGCCGGACGCGGTCGGGGCCGGGGAGCCCGGCGCGGCGGAGCCCGTCGGGGCGGTGGGGGCCGGCGAGGCCACTGACGGGTGGGCCTGTGGTGTGGCTGCCGGCCCGCCGCCACAGCCGCCGGCAAGGAGGCCGGTCAGCAGAGCCGTCGCGAAGACTGCCGTTCGACGTCCCATGCAGGACCTCCACAACCCGAGAAACAACAGCGACCCGCGCGGACGGGTCACCCAGCAGGGTAACCGCCGCTGGAACGGCTTCGCGGCGCGCCACGCGCAGTGGCTACGCTGGGGCGGTGCCGCGCTGAGCGGCATACCCCATCCTCCCCATCCAAGGAGCCACACCCGTGTCTGCACAGATCACCGTCACCGTCGCCGGAAGCGAGCGATCGGTCGCGGAGCAGACGACGGCCGGCGAGCTCTTCGAGGGACAGCGCGACGTCGTCGTGGCACGGGTCAACGGCACGCTGCGCGACCTGTTCCACGTGCTGGCCGACGGTGACGTCGTCGAGCCGGTGACCGTGGACAGCGAGGACGGCCTGGCCGTCCTGCGCCACTCGACCGCCCACGTCCTCGCCCAGGCGGTCCAGCAGGTCAACCCCGACGCCAAGCTCGGCATCGGACCACCGATCCGGGACGGGTTCTACTACGACTTCGACGTCGACGAGCCGTTCCAGCCGGAGGACCTCAAGGCCCTCGAGAAGGCGATGCAGAAGATCGTCAACGAGGGCCAGACCTTCCAGCGCCGGGTCGTGACCGACGACGAGGCCCTGCGCGAGCTGGCCCACGAGCCCTACAAGTGCGAGCTCGTGGGCCTCAAGGGCGGTGCCGGCGAGGCGGCCGAGGGCGCCGGCGTCGAGGTCGGGGCCGGCGAGCTGACGATCTACGACAACCTCCGCCGCGACGGCACGCGCGCCTGGGGCGATCTCTGTCGAGGCCCGCACATCCCGAGCACCAAGCTGATCGGCAACGCCTTCAAGCTGATGCGCTCGGGCGGCGCCTACTGGCGCGGGTCGGAGAAGAACCCGCAGCTGCAGCGCATCTACGGCACCGCCTGGCCCACCAAGGACGAGCTCAAGGCCTACCTCGACCGCCTGGCCGAGGCGGAGCGGCGCGACCACCGCAAGCTCGGCGCGGAGCTCGACCTCTACTCCTTCCCCGACGAGCTCGGCTCGGGCCTCGCCGTCTTCCACCCCAAGGGTGGCGTCATCAAGCGCGAGATGGAGGACTACGTCCGGCGCCGGCACATCGAGGAGGGCTTCCAGTACGTCGGCACGCCGCACATCAGCAAGGACGGGCTGTTCCACACCTCCGGGCACCTGCCCTACTACGCCGACACGATGTTCCCGCCCATGGAGATGGAGGGCGCCGAGTACCGCCTCAAGGCGATGAACTGCCCGATGCACAACCTGATCTACAAGTCGCGGCAGCGTTCCTACCGTGAGCTGCCGTTGCGCTTCTTCGAGTTCGGCTCGGTCTACCGCTACGAGAAGTCCGGGGTCGTCCACGGCCTCACCCGGGTGCGGGGGATGACGCAGGACGACTCGCACTCCTACGTCACGAGGGAGCAGGCTCCGGGCGAGGTCCGGCACCTGCTCGACTTCGTCCTGTCCCTGCTGCGCGACTTCGGCCTGAACGACTTCTATCTCGAGCTGTCCACCCGCGACACGGAGGGCGACAAGAAGGACAAGTTCATCGGCTCCGACGAGCAGTGGGAGGACGCAACCCGCGTGCTCGAACAGGTCGCGACCGAGACGGGCCTCGAGCTCGTCCCCGACCCGGGCGGCGCCGCCTACTACGGCCCCAAGATCTCGGTCCAGGCGAGGGACGCGATCGGGCGGACCTGGCAGATGTCGACGATTCAGTACGACTTCAACCAGCCGGAGCGCTTCGGGCTGGAGTACCAGGCGGCCGACGGCTCCCGGCAGGAGCCGGTCATGATCCACTCGGCGAAGTTCGGCTCGATCGAGCGCTTCCTCGGGGTCCTCGTCGAGCACTACGCGGGGGCCTTCCCGGTCTGGCTCTCGCCGGTGCAGGTGCTCGGCGTCCCGGTCGCCGACGAGTACGCCGACCACCTGAGCGGGGTGCTCGACCGGCTGCGCCGCAAGGGGGTGCGTGTCGAGCTCGACGCGAGCGACGACCGGTTCCCGAAGAAGATCCGCAACGCGTCCAAGTCGAAGGTGCCCTTCGTCCTCATCGCCGGTGAGGACGACCGCGCCGCCGGTGCCGTGTCGTTCCGGTTCCGGGACGGGTCCCAGAAGAACGGGGTGCCGATCGACGACGCCATCGTGGAGATCCTCGAGGCGATCGAGTCGCGGGCCCAGGTCTGAGCGCGCGGCCGGCGCAGCGAATTCCGCGGAACCTCTTGCGCTCCGGCACGAAGAGGGGTTGAATCAGACCTACCGAACCGCTTCGGCGGATCGGCTTCCTCAATCGCTTCGGCGAATGAGGAACAGAAGGCCCGGGAACTCATACTTCCCGGGCCTTCACCTTCCTACTTGGCACCGGCCCTGCGGCTCTCACACCCGTAGGGCCGTCTGCTTGTCCGGCGAGCAGGAGGTGGCGCGTGGACGTCTACCGCGACCGGGTCGACGCGGGCCAGCGTCTGGGGGAGTGGCTGGCGGACCGCTCGCTCGACGATCCCGTGGTGCTCGGCCTGCCCCGCGGCGGCGTGCCCGTCGCCGCAGAGGTGGCGCGCCGGCTCGGTGCCCCGCTCGACGTCATCGTCGTGCGCAAGCTGGGCGTGCCCAGCCAGCCCGAGCTGGCCATGGGCGCCATCGGTGAGGGCGGCGTGCGGGTCCTCGACGAACGGATCATCCGGGCGGGCCGGGTCGAGGCGCAGCGTGTCGCCGAGGTGGAGTCGCAGGAGCGCGCCGTGCTCGAGGCGCGCCTCCGCCGGTTGCGCCGCGACCGGCCGCGCGTCGAGCTCACCGGCCGCACGGCGGTCATCGTCGATGACGGGATCGCGACCGGCGCGACCGCTCGGGTGGCCGCCCTCGTCGCGCGTGCCCTGGGCGCCGCCCGCGTCGTGGTCGCCGTGCCGGTCGGGCCGCCCGACATCGAGCGCCGGATGCCCGAGGCCGACGAGGTCGTGTGCCTGCAGAAGCCGTGGAGCTTTCGCGCCGTGGGCGCTGCCTACGACGACTTCCACCCGACCAGCGACGAGGACGTGGAACGCGTGCTCGAGCAGGCGCACGGGGCCGGGGAGGGCACCACCCCCGGGCCCGAGAACGAGTAGGGCCCTGCGGTCTCACACACCGCAGGGCCGTGACCATTGAACACGGCGAACCCGTCGATCTGCGAATCGACACGCTGTCAGCGTGGGCGGGAGCACCCCATAGGATCTCGGGCATGACCGACCAGAACGGGGAGGCGTCGTCCTCGGTGCGCATCGAGGACGTGGACGACCTCGTCCACGTCAACGACGGCTTCCAGCGGCTCTGGACGCCGCATCGGATGGCCTACATCGCCGGCGAGAAGCCGACCGACGAGGCGGGCAAGGGGTGCCCGTTCTGCACCGCCCCCGACAAGGACGACGCCGAGGGGCTCATCGTCCATCGCGGCGAGCTGTGCTACGTCGTGATGAACCTGTTCCCCTACAACCCCGGTCATGTCCTCGTCTGCCCCTACCGGCACGTGTCGCGCTACGTCGACCTCAGCGACGAGGAGACGACCGAGTTCACCCGCTTGACGAAGCAGGCGGTGCACGCGCTGGAGGCCGCCTCCGAGCCGCACGGGTTCAACATCGGGATGAACCAGGGTGCCGTCGCGGGAGCCGGCGTCGCGGCGCACCTGCACCAGCACGTCGTCCCCCGGTGGGCGGGCGACATGAACTTCCTGCCGATCGTGGGGCAGACCAAGGCGCTGCCCGTCCTGCTCGAGGACACGCGCGCCCAGATCGTCGCCAGCTGGCCGAGCGCCGGTCAGTAGGCTGACGACACCATGCTCAATCGTCTCCTGCGGGCAACGTTCACGAAGTTGCTCAGCCCGATCGCGCACGTCCTGCTCAAGCTCGGGGTCAGCCCGGACGTCGTCACGATCGTCGGCACCCTCGGCGTCTGTGCCGGTGCGCTCGTCTTCTTCCCCCGGGGACAGCTGTGGATCGGCGTCCTCGTCATCACGGCCTTCGTCTTCTCGGACACCGTCGACGGGATCATGGCCCGCGCGTCCGGGCGGTCGAGCAAGTGGGGCGCCTACCTCGACTCGACCCTGGACCGGATCGGCGACGCGGCCGTCTTCGGTGGCCTGGTCCTCTACTTCAGCCAGGGCGGGCAGAGCACCGTCATGGCGGGCCTCGCCCTCGCGTGTCTCATCCTCGGCAGTGTCGTCTCGTACGCCAAGGCCCGGGCCGAGGGCCTCGACTTCACGGCCAACGTCGGCATCGCGGAGCGCGCCGACCGGCTCGTCGCCGTTCTCGTCGCCACCTTCTTCGCCGACGTGCTCGACCTGCCCGTCCTGCTCGGGGTCGTCCTCGGCCTGCTCGCCGTGGCCAGCTTCATCACCGTCGTGCAGCGGATGCTGACCGTGCGCCGCCAGGCACTCGCCGCCGGCGAGGTCCCGAGTTGAGCCGGGCCTCCCTCCGCGGACGGCTCACCGGCAGCGTGAGCGTGCTCGGGTTCCGGCTCGGGTGGTCAGCCGTCCGCGCGATGCCCGAGCGAGCGGCATACGGACTCTTCGAGCGCATCGCCGACGCAGCGGTGCTGCGCGGCGGCAAGGGCGTCGAGCGGCTCCGCAGCAACTACGCCAGGGTGCGACCGGAGCTGACGCCCGACGAGCTCGACGACCTCGTCCACGACGGGATGCGGTCCTACATGCGCTACTACTGCGAGGCGTTCCGGCTGCCGTCGCTGCGCCCCGGGCAGATCGACCGTGCCGCCACCGTCAGCGGCTACGAGCCGCTGCGGGACACCTGCCGAGCGGGTGGCACCGCGATCGCCTTCGTCGGGCACCTGGGCAACTTCGACATGGCTGCCGCGTGGTCGGCCCGCAACCTGGCGCCGGTCACAACCGTTGCCGAGCGGCTCAAGCCCGAGGAGGTCTTCCAGGACTTCGTCGCCTTCCGCAACAGCATCCAGATGGACATCATCCCGCTCGAGGGCGCCGAGAACCCCTTCCACGAGCTGCTCCGCACGGCCAAGCGCGGCGGGCGGCTCATCGCCCTCGCCAGCGACCGCGACCTGACCGCGAACGGGGTCGAGGTGGACCTGCTCGGGCACCGGGCACGGATGGCGAAGGGCCCCGCGCTCCTCGCGCTCATGACCGACTCGCCGCTGTATGCCGCTCGCGTCCACTACGAGAAGGCACCCCCCGGCGAGGGGCTCGGTGGCTACCGCACCGTCGTCGAGCTGAGCCCCCGCCTCATGCCGCGGGTCGACGGCAGCACGGCCGAGCAGGCGCAGGACCTCGTCCAGCAGTGCGCAGACCACCTCGCCGCGACGATCCGGACGCACACGAGCAGCTGGCACATGCTCCAGCGGGTCTTCGTCGAGGACCTCGACCCCGTGCGTGCGCCGGCCGGGCGAGTCGCGACGTGAGGACGCTGCCATGAGGATCGGCATCGTCTGCCCGTACTCGTTCGACGTGCCCGGGGGCGTGCAGTTCCACGTGCGCGACCTGGCCGAGTACTTCATCGGCGACGGCCATGAGGTGTCGGTCCTGGCACCGGCCGACAGCGACACTGCGCTGCCCGACTACGTCGTGTCGGCCGGTCGGGCGACCCCGGTCCGCTACAACGGGTCCGTGGCGCGGCTGAACTTCGGGCCGGTGACCGCCGGCAAGGTCAGCCGCTGGCTCGACCACGGGGAGTTCGACGTGCTGCACCTGCACGAGCCGGTCACACCCAGCGTCAGCGTCCTGGCCCTGCTCGCCGCCGACGGGCCGATCGTCGCGACGTTCCACACCTCGATGGTCCGGTCGCGCACGATGCAGACGGCCTACCCGCTCGTGCGCCCCAGCCTGGAGAAGATCGCCGGGCGGATCGCCGTCAGCGAGGACGCCCGCCGGACCGTGACGACCCACATCGGCGGTGACGCCGTCGTCATCCCCAACGGCGTCTACGTCGACCGGTTCGCCCGGGCGCCGCGGCGTCCCGAGTGGCTCGGCACCCCGGACCGGCCGACGATCGCCTTCCTCGGGCGGATGGCCGAGCCGCGCAAGGGTCTGCCGGTCCTGGCCGCGGCCCTGCCCGACGTGCTGCGCGAGATCCCCGGCCTGCGCGTCCTCGTCGCAGGCCCGGGGGAGGTCGAGCAGGTCACCGCGGGGATGCCGCCCGGCGTCGCCGAGGCATGCGAGTTCCTCGGCGCCGTGTCCGACGAGGACAAGGCCTCCCTGCTCGCGTCGGTCGACGTCTACGTCGCCCCGAACACCGGCGGCGAGAGCTTCGGGATCATCCTCATCGAGGCGATGTCCGCGGGCTCCTGCGTGCTCGCCAGCGACCTGTCCGCGTTCTCCCGGGTGCTCGACGGCGGCCGGACCGGTGAGCTGTTCCGCAACGAGGAGCCGGCCCACCTCGCCCAGGCGCTGCTCACCCTGCTGCGCGACCCCGAGCGGCGGGCGGTCCTCGCCGAGGCGGGGCGCCAGCGCGCCCGGCACTTCGACTGGTCCGTCGTCGCGGCGAAGATCATGGCGGTCTACGAGACCGTCATCGAGGGCCGCAGCGCGGTGCTCAACCAGCCGGCCAGCCGGTGGAGCCGGTTCCTGCGTGGAGGTCTGGGCCGATGACCGAGACGCTGACCTGGGTCTTCGCCGTCCTCTTCGTCCTCGTCGTCGTCGCCTGGTACCTGACCTACACAGCGGCGCGGCTCGACCGTCTCCACGTGCGGCTGACCGGCACGGTGGCGGCCCTCGACGCCCAGCTCGTGCGCCGGGCCGAGGCGTCCGTCGAGCTGGCCAACAGCGGCCTCCTCGACGGCGCGACAGCCCTGATCCTCGCGGGCGCGGCAGCGCAGTCGCTCGAAACCCCCGACGAGGACGGCGAGATCCGGGAGGCAGTCGAGAGCGACCTCACCGAGGCGCTCAGCCTCGCGCTGACCTCCGAGGTGGTCGACGACCTGCGCCAGTCCGGCCCCCTCGGGGTCGACCACCTCGAGCGGCTCTCCTCCGCCTGCACGAGGGTCCAGCTGGCCCGTCGCTTCCACAACGACGCCGTCACCGACGTGCGGCGGGTCCGGCGCAAGCTCGTCGTGCGCCTGTTCCACCTCGCCGGCCACACGCCGATGCCGGGGACCGTCGAGTTCAACGACGAGGTCCCGCCCGGCCTCGAGCCCTGAGCGCACCACGCGGGCGACGGTCCGGAACGCTCCCGACATGGACGAGCGCGCCACACTCGCAGGTTCTGGCCGTACGCTTTCTGCGTTCCCAGACGAACTTTCGCAACGAGAAAGCAGGAGACCGTGAGCACGACTGGCACGACGGGCGCCACGCCCGCGTCCGACACGGGCACCGGCACGACCCGTGTCAAGCGGGGCATGGCCGAGATGCTCAAGGGCGGCGTCATCATGGACGTCGTCACCCCCGAGCAGGCGAAGATCGCCGAGGACGCCGGTGCCGTCGCAGTCATGGCGCTCGAACGCGTCCCGGCGGACATCCGGGCCCAGGGCGGGGTCTCCCGGATGAGCGACCCGGACATGATCGACGGCATCATCAACACGGTCTCGATCCCCGTCATGGCCAAGGCCCGCATCGGCCACTTCGTCGAGGCGCAGGTCCTGCAGAGCCTCGGCGTCGACTACATCGACGAGTCCGAGGTGCTCACGCCGGCTGACTACAGCAACCACATCGACAAGTGGGCCTTCACCGTTCCCTTCGTCTGTGGCGCGACCAACCTCGGCGAGGCGCTGCGCCGGATCACCGAGGGCGCCGCGATGATCCGCTCCAAGGGCGAGGCCGGCACCGGTGACGTCTCGAACGCGACGACGCACATGCGCCAGATCCGCGCCGAGATCCGCCGCCTGCAGAACCTGCCCGAGGACGAGCTGTATGTCGCGGCCAAGGAGCTGCAGGCTCCCTACGACCTCGTCGCCGAGGTGGCCCGGGCCGGCAAGCTGCCCGTCGTGCTGTTCACCGCCGGTGGCATCGCGACCCCCGCCGACGCGGCCATGATGATGCAGCTCGGCGCCGAGGGCGTCTTCGTCGGCTCCGGCATCTTCAAGTCGGGCAACCCGGCCCAGCGCGCCGAGGCCATCGTCAAGGCCACGACCTTCTACGACGACCCCGACGTCATCGCCAAGGTCTCGCGGGGCCTCGGCGAGGCCATGGTCGGCATCAACGTCGACGAGATCCCGCAGCCGCACCGGCTCGCCGAGCGCGGCTGGTGACCTCACGCGTCGGCTGAGCCCACCACGCACCCCGTATGCCGCTGAGCGGGCCCCCGCTCAGCGGCATACCTGCGTCTGGGCCGGCTATGCGGCCCCGGCGTGCAGGGCAACTGACCGGTCGACGCAGGGCAA
>NZ_AWQS01000078.1 GCF_000576575.1 Intrasporangium chromatireducens Q5-1 | reverse complement strand
GCAGCGGCCGGGGCACCCGGAGTTTGCGCTCGCTCGACGGTTCGGACCCGGAGTTTGCGCTCAGTCGACGGTTCGGACCCGGAGTTTGCGCTCAGTCGACGGTTCGCAACCGGAGTTTGCGCTCGCTCGACGGGGGGGGTCAGGTGGTGGGCCAGCCGGTGTAGCACTCGGCGATGTGGGCGGAGCCGAACCGGGACGAGACGATGTCGTTCAGCTGGCCGAGCTGGCGCCGCGCATCGAAGGGGGTCTCGTCGGGCAGCGAGTGCAGCATCGTCGTCATCCGGTACGAGAACTGCTGCGCCTTCCAGACCCGTTCGAGGGCCCGGGTGCTGTAGGTGTCGAGCAGCTCGGTCTTGCCGAGGTTGATCGCCGCGTCGAGCAGCTCGTGGAGCACCTTGACGTCCTGCAGGGCCAGGTTGAGGCCCTTGGCGCCCGTGGGTGGGACGGTGTGCGCGGCGTCCCCGGCCAGGAACAGGTTGCCGTGGCGCATCGGCTCGCAGACGAAGCTGCGGAAGGGCAGCACAGTCTTCTCCGTGATCGGTCCCTCGATGAGCCGGAAGCCGCCTCCCTCGACGCGGGTCTGCAGCTCCTCCCAGATCCGGTCGTCGCTCCAGGCGTCGATGTCCTCGGTGGGGGAGCACTGGAAGTACATCCGCTGCAGGACGTCGGTGCGCTGGCTGATCAGCGCGAAGCCGCGGTCGTGCCGAGCGTAGATCAGCTCGGGGGCGCTGGGCGGCGCCTCGACCATGATCCCGAACCAGGCGAAGGGGTACTCCTTGTAGTACTGCCGTCGCAGCGACTCGGGCAGCTCGTGCCGGCACATGCTGCGCGACCCGTCCGAGCCGACGAGGTAGTCGCAGCGGACCTCGTGGTCGACGCCATCCGCGTCCGTGAAGCTCATGACCGGGCGACCCGTCACCTCACGGACCGCCGGGTTCGTCACGCCGAACCGCACGTCGCCCCCGTCGCGGGCCCGGGCGTTCGCGAGGTCGATGAAGACATCGGTCTGCGGATAGAGCCACACCGAGGCGCCGACCAGCTCCTGGAAGTTGATCCGGTGCCCCTCGCCGCCGAACCGCAGCTCGATGCCATGGTGCTCGTAGCCGTCGGTCAGCACCCGGCCGTCGACGCCGGTGTCGGTGAGCAGGCGCACGCTGTCCTGCTCGAGGATCCCGGCCCGGTTCGTGTGCTCGATCTCCTCGCGGGAACGGATGTCGATCGCCACCGACTCGATCCCGCTCAGGGCGAGCAGGTGCGAGAGCATGAGGCCGGCAGGGCCGGCGCCGACGATTCCGACGGTGGTGGACTCGGTGGGCATGGGCGACCTTTCTCACGCGGGCGCGCACCGGCGCGGACCCGACCTTTCTCTCATCCTCCCGCCGTCGCGCCGGGAGTGGGAGAGAGGGTCATCAGACGGGCTTCGCCGTGGGCCAGGGCCAGGGCGAGCAGCCGTCGAGGCCATAGGTCTGCTGCATCATGACCGGCGCCGGCTTGTTCTTGCCGGGGCACGATGCGTGGCCGTGGCCGATGCCGTGGCCGACCTCGTGGTTGACCTGGTAGATGCGGTAGGTCGCGACGTCCTTGCCGTAGGCCTCCTCGACCCCGAGCAGCCACCGCTTGGCGTTGAGGACGGCCCGGCCGTTCGCGAAGCAGCTGACCCTGCCCCGCGTCTCCAGCGGCGCACACAGCTTGTCGGTCGTGTCGGGGCTCGCGAGCGTGACCCGGATGTCGACCTGGTCGCCCCGCTGCACTTGGGCCGGCGTCACGTTGACGAAGCGGACCTTGTCCTGGGTCTCCCAGCCCCGCTGGTCGTTCAGCACCCGGGCGACGGTCGTCGCGTAGTCGCGGGTGTCGACGCCGAGACCGCCCTCCGTCTCGACCGTGTAGCGCACCGTCCGGCCCGACGCCGGCGCGGGGCCCGTCGCCCCCGCGGGCACGGCGAGCACGGTGAACTTGCCGTCGCCCCGCGGCACGACCGTGGGCGTGGCGCTCGCGGGCGGCGTGCTGTCCGTGCCCCGGCCCGGCTCGCTGGTGTCCGTCATCGCCGACCGCACCGCGGCCGTCGGTGGGAGCGCCCCGGCCCGCGTGCCGACGCTGAGCAGCGTGCTCACAGCGCTCGCCGGGACGGAGCCGGTGCCCTGGCCGGCAGCGCCCGAGGCGACGGCCCACACGTCCGCCACGACACAGGCGAGGACCGCGGCCGCGGCGACCGAGCGGCGGCGGGCGGCCACCCGCTCGCGCCTGTGCGTCGCCCGTGTCGACATGCCACCACGCTAGGCCACCGCCACCCGCCACCCGCCGATTTGGCTCGGCGCGCCCGGACAACTACCCTTGGGGACGACCAATGACCGCCGGTTGGAGACCGTGTCCACACGGGCTCCCGAAGGTTCCGCACGATGCGGGCAGCCAGCGCAGGTGACTCAGCGAAGCGGCATACAACGTATGCTGCCGTGCCCCGAGCGCTTGCGCCGGGGCCTTTTTCGTGTGGGCCCTGCGGGCCACCACCCGGCGGTCGCAACGCAAGGGAAGGAGGCCCAGATGGCAAACGCCGAGAAGACGGCAGCCATCGCCGAGATCGCGGACAAGTTCCGTGAGTCCGGCGCGGCCGTTCTCACCGAGTACCGCGGTCTGACCGTGAAGCAGCTCTCCGAGCTGCGCAGCTCGCTCCGAGGACACGCCACCTACGCCGTGGTCAAGAACACGCTGACGGAGATCGCCGCCAAGGAGGCCGGGATCTCGGCCTTCGACGGTCAGCTCCAGGGCCCGACCGCGATCGCCTTCGTCACCGGTGACCCGGTCGAGGCGGCCAAGGGCCTGCGTGACTTCGCCAAGGCACACCCCCTCCTCGTGATCAAGGCTGGCGTCCTCGACGGTCGGCCCTTGAGCCCCGAGGAGATCACGAAGCTCGCCGACCTCGAGTCGCGTGAGGTTCTGCTCGCCAAGCTGGCCGGCGCCATGAAGGGCTCGCTCAGCAAGGCTGTCTACCTCTTCGCCGCACCTCTCGCGCAGACCGCTCGCGTCGTCGACGCTCTGCGCCAGAAGGTCGAGGCAGAGGGCCCGGCCACGACTGCTCCGGCAGCCGAGCCGGCCGAGTCGGCCGAGACCGCTCCTGCGGCCGAGGCCAGCACCGACGTCGCCGAGGGTGGCGACGAGAGCTGACGCCCCAGGCGTGACAGCTCGATCCGATTAACAGCCACTCACGGCATCAGTACGAAAGGAAGCCATCATGGCGAAGCTCAGCACCGAAGAGCTCCTTGACGCGTTCAAGGAGATGACCCTCATCGAGCTCTCCGAGTTCGTGAAGCAGTTCGAGGAGACCTTCGAGGTCACCGCCGCTGCCCCCATGGCCGTTGCCGCGGCCCCGGCTGCCGGCGGCGCCGGCGGCGAGGCCGCCGCCGAGGAGGAGAAGGACGAGTTCGACGTCGTCCTCACCGCCGCTGGTGACAAGAAGATCCAGGTCATCAAGGAGGTCCGCGCGCTCACGAGCCTCGGCCTCAAGGAGGCCAAGGACCTCGTCGACGGCGCTCCCAAGCCCGTCCTCGAGAAGGTCGACAAGGCTGCGGCCGAGAAGGCCAAGGAGCAGCTCGAGGGCGCCGGCGCCACCGTCGAGCTCAAGTGAGCTGTCCCGGCTAGCCGGGAACTCCAGCACCGCGAAGGCGGGTCCGACTCGTCGGGCCCGCCTTCGCTTGCGTTCTGGCGCGGGGCGCTACCTTGCCGCTTCGCGGGCGGGGCGGTGGCGCTCGCTCCGGTGTGAGCGGCATACGTGTTGCGCTCGAAGCCTCCCCAGGAGGGATGTATGCCGCTCACAGTCGCTCGCGCTCACCCACCCCGCCCGCTCGTGCTCGCATCCGCTTGGGCTCGCGCTCACCCCCGCCCGCTCGTGCTCAGGTCGCCATCGGGCCACCACAGAAATCCAGCCGGTGGTGAGTTCTCGTGCCGAATGGGTCGGATCCACCACAGAAATCCAGCCGGTGGTGGATCAGCGAGATCTGGGAGGCGGTCAGAACGCGGCGCCGGGGTTGAGGATGCCCTGCGGGTCGAGGGCGTCCTTGATCCGGTGCGTCAGGGCCATGACGTCGGGACCGAGCTGGTCGGGCAGCGCGGCCCGCTTCAGCCGGCCGATGCCGTGCTCGCCCGTGATCGTCCCGCCGAGGCGGATGGCCAGGTGCATGACCTCGACGAAGGCCTCGGCGGCTCGTTCCTTGGCGGCCTCGTCCCCACGGGGATAGAGGATGATCGGGTGGGTGTTGCCGTCGCCGGCGTGCGCGACGGTCGGGATCTGCACGTCGTGCCGCTCGGCGATCGCGGTGATCCCGGTGAGCAGCTCGGGCAGCTGGGGGACGGGGACGCCGACGTCCTCGAGCATGAGCGCACCGAGGCGCTCGATCGCCGGGAATGCCGCCCGTCGCGCGGCCGCGAACATCTCGCCCTCGGCCGGGTCGTCGGTGACGAAGCACTCCTTGGCGCCGACGCTCTCGCAGGCGGCCCGGATCAGCTCGATCTCCTGGGCTCGTGCGGCACCCGGTGCGTCCGACTGGCAGAGGAGCAATGCCCCTGCGGCCCGGTCGAGCCCCATCGCCTGGTAGTCCTCGACGGCGTTGATCGACGCGTTGTCCATCAGCTCCATCATCGACGGTCGCAGGGTCCGACCGACCTCGACGACCGCCCGGGCCGCCGCCTCGACGGTCGGGAAGGTCGCCACGAGCGTCGCCGCCGGCGGCTGGGCGGGCACCAGTCGCAGGACCGCCCGCGTCACGATGCCGAGCGTGCCCTCGCTGCCGACGAAGAGCTTGAGCAGCGACAGCCCGGCGACGTCCTTGACCCGCTTGCCACCGAGCCGGACCAGCGTCCCGTCGGCGAGCACGACGTCGAGGCCGAGGACGTAGTCGGTCGTCACGCCGTACTTGACGCAGCACAGGCCCCCGGCGTTCGTCGCGATGTTGCCGCCGATCGAGCAGATCTCGAACGACGCGGGGTCGGGCGGGTACCAGAGGCCCTGCTCCGCGGCAGCCGCCTTGACCTCCGCGTTGAAGGCGCCCGGCTCGACGACCGCGGTCCGGGTGGCGACGTCGATCTCGATGGCCCGCATCCGGTCGAGCGAGAGCACGATGCACCCCTCGACGGCGCAGGACCCGCCCGACAAGCCACTGCCCGCGCCCCGCGGCACGACCGGCACACCACGAGCAGCGGCCCAGCGGACCGTCGCCACGACGTCGTCGGCACTGCCCGCGCGGACCACGCCCAGCGGCATACCGGCCGCCTCGGACTGCGTCCAGTCGCGTCGGTAGCTCTCCACGGTGGCGGGGTCGGTCGTCAGCGCGCCCTCGGAGAGGGCGCCGCGCAGCTCGTCGAGGTCGATCGCGTCCACGAGGTCACCGTAACCACACAGTGCGGTATGCCGCTGTGTCTCCGCCCATGTCGGCGTCCAGTCAGTAGGTTGTGCCCATGGCATGGCTGTCACGCGCGAAGAAGTCGGACATCGATGGGTCCACCGGGCAGATGGGCGCCGTCGCCGCTCCGTCGGCCACTGCGGGGGTCGAGGCTCCCGCCGGGACGGCGCCGGGCCCCGTCGGGCGGTACGGGCCGCTCGTCGCCATCACGTCCTTCGACCAGGCACCGGTCGAGCTGGGCTGGCAGACCCCGGTGAACGGTGAGCTGTACCGGCTCGTGCCGGGCCCGGACCGGCCGGACTACTCGATCATGGTCCTCGAGCGCTCGATCCACTTCTACCCGTCCGAGCAGTTCGACCTCGGACGGGTGCCGGCCGAGCGCCGGGTCGCGGACCGGAAGGGACGACCCATGGTGCGCGTCGACGCCCTCGTCGTCTGCTCGCGGTTCGTCGGGCAGCAGCTGCACCCGGGCATGCAGGACCTGCCGGTCAACATCGCCTACGTCATCGACGACGCCGTCCTGACCGACCCGAGCCTCGACTTCGGCAAGATCGAGTACGCCGCCATCGGGCTGCTGACCGAGGGCCGGTCGGGGGACGCGCCGGAAGCGGCCGCGTCAGCCGAGGCGCAGGCGACGGCACCGGTGCCGGCGACAGGTGCTCCGTCCGCTGACGGTGAGGGAGCCTTCGGTGAGGCGGCGCGGATCCTGAGGGAGGGCGTCGAGGCGCAGCGCGGCGGTCCGGTCCAGCACCTCACGGCGACGCTCACCCTCGACGACGCCTGCCACGTCGTCGGGCTGACCGGCGTCGCCGACGGCAGCCCTCCGGTGCCGACCCGCGAGACCTTCGACCGGCTCAACGCCGCCCTCTCGTCGATGCGGAGCAGCGCGGGCGGTCCGCTCGAGGCCCTGGTCGTCACCGTCACGGGGTACGACGTGTCGTGGGAGGCGCGGCATCGTAGCTGAGGCCGCGGTGCCGGGGGCGGCAATGCGCACAATCGTCGAAATCGTCGGGGCCGAAAGCCCCATTTCGCCCCTTCCTCTCAGTAAGGTGACCGGCGGGTAACCTCGCGGCCACCGCGGGGTGCTGTCCAGAGTCCCCCGACGGAGAGGTGCCAGATGGGCGTGGAGATCGCGGTCACCGGGCTGACGAAGACCTTCGGCTCGCAGACGATCTGGCGGGACGTGACCCTGACCCTGCCCGCCGGCGAGATCTCCGTCATGCTCGGCCCGTCCGGCACCGGCAAGTCGGTCTTCCTCAAGACCCTCGTCGGCCTGCTCAAGCCTGACCGCGGCTCGATCGTCATCGACGGCAAGGACCTGACCAGACTGCGCGAGCACGACCTCTACGAGGTCCGCAAGCTGTTCGGGGTCCTCTTCCAGGACGGCGCGCTGTTCGGCTCGATGACCCTCTTCGACAACGTCGCCTTCCCGCTGCGCGAGCACACGAAGAAGACCGAGGCCGAGATCGCCCGCATCGTGCACGAGAAGATGGAGCTGGTCGGCTTGGAGGGCGCCGAGAAGAAGCTGCCCGGCGAGATCTCCGGTGGGATGCGCAAGCGGGCCGGTCTGGCCCGCGCGCTGGTCCTCGACCCCGAGATCCTGCTCATCGACGAGCCGGACTCCGGCCTCGACCCCGTCCGCACCTCCTACATCAACCAGCTGTTCGTCGACCTCAACGCGCAGATCGAGGCGACGTTCCTCATCGTCACCCACGACATCAACACCGCCCGCACCGTCCCGGACAACATCGGCCTGCTCTACCACCGGCACCTGGCGATGTTCGGCCCCCGCGAGATGCTCCTGTCCTCCGAGGAGCCCGTCGTGCGACAGTTCCTCAACGCCCAGACCATCGGACCGATCGGCATGTCGGAGGAGAAGGACGCGGACGAGCTCGCCGCGGAGTCGGGCCGCGAGCTGCCGCCGCTCCCGCCGATCCCGCCCCAGCTCGGCACGAGCGACGGCCGGCCCCGCCGCGGGGAGCGACCCGCCGGGGAGTGGTGCCGAGAGCACGGCGTCACCCCGCCGCCGGGCTCCTTCCAGACCGCAGGTGCGCTCACGCCGCCACGCCAGACGGAGTATGCCGCTGAGCTCGCGACCGCCGCCGCGCCCGGTCCCGCCGGTGGCCCGGTCGGCGCCGTCGGGGAGGTGGACTGACGTGGCCGCACCCCTGACGGGGGTCCTGCGACAGTCGGGCTCGCTGTTCGCCCTGGCGCTCGACGTCCTGCGGGCCCTGCCGCGGCGACCCTTCCAGGTCAAGGAGTTCATCCAGCAGTCCTGGTTCATCGCGAGCGTGACGATCCTGCCGACGGCGCTCGTCTCGATCCCGTTCGGGGCGGTCATCGCCCTCCAGCTCGGCACCCTGACCCGCCAGCTCGGAGCGCAGTCCTACACCGGCGCGGCGAGCGTCCTCGCGGTGCTGCGGGAGGCGAGCCCGATCGTGACCGCCCTGCTCATCGCCGGCGCGGGCGGGTCGGCGATCTGCGCCGACCTCGGCTCGCGCAAGATCAGGGAGGAGATCGACGCGATGGAGGTCCTCGGCATCAGCCCGATCCACCGCCTCGTCGTGCCCCGGGTGCTCGCATCGATGCTGGTCGCGGTCCTGCTCAACGGGCTCGTGTCCGTCGTCGGCGTCGTCGGCGGCTACGTCTTCAACGTCATCGTCCAGGGCGGCACCCCCGGCGCCTACATCGCCTCGTTCACCGCGCTGGCGCAGCTACCCGACCTCTGGACCGCCGAGATCAAGGCGCTCATCTTCGGTGCGATCGCCGCGATCGTCGCCGCCTACAAGGGCCTGGGTGCCGGAGGCGGCCCCAAGGGCGTCGGTGACGCCGTCAACCAGAGCGTCGTCATCACCTTCATGCTCCTGTTCGTCGTCAACTTCGTCATCACCGCCGTCTACTTCCAAGTCGTCCCACAGAAGATCTGAGAGGCCGACATGACGAACTGGAGCCTGCTGGAGGTCGCGTCGCGACCGGCCCGTGCCCTCGACTCGCTCGGCGAGCAGATGCGTTTCTACGTCCGCTCGCTCGCCTGGAGCGGTCGGACGATGCGCCGCTACCGCAAGGAGGTGCTGCGCCTGCTCGCCGAGGTGTCCCTCGGCACGGGGGCCCTGTCGGTCATCGGCGGCACGGTCGGGGTCATCGCGTTCCTCGCGTTCTTCACCGGGACCGAGGTCGGCCTGCAGGGCTACTCCTCCCTCGAGCAGCTCGGCACCGGCGCCTTCACCGGCTTCTTCGCGGCCTACCTCAACACGCGCGAGATCGCGCCGCTCGTCGCCGGCCTCGCCCTCGCCGCGACGGTCGGCTGCGGGTTCACGGCCCAGCTCGGGGCGATGCGCATCTCCGAGGAGGTCGACGCCCTCGAGGTCATGGGCATCCCGTCGCTGCCGTTCCTCGTCACGACCCGGATGATCGCCGGCTTCATCGCCGTCATCCCGCTCTACGTGCTCGGCCTGCTCAGCTCCTACGCCGCGACCCGGTTCATCGCCACGTCCTACTTCGGGCAGTCAGAGGGCACCTACGACCACTACTTCCACCTCTTCCTGCCGCCCGGCGACGTCTTCTGGTCGTTCGCGAAGGTGATGGTCTTCGCCGTCGTGATCATCCTCATCCACTGCTACTACGGCTACACGGCCTCGGGCGGCCCGGCGGGGGTCGGGGTCGCCGTGGGCAAGGCGGTGCGGACCTCCATCGTGGCCATCAACGTCGTCGACTTCTTCCTCTCGCTCGCCATCTGGGGTGCGACGACGAGCGTCAGGATCGCCGGATGACGCAGGCACCACCGGAGCAGCCGGCCACCGACGTGTCGACCGACGCGACACCGGGGCCGGTCACCCAGCACACCCGCTGGCGCCTCGGCACCAAGGCCTACGGTGTCGTCTTCCTCGTCGTGCTCGCCCTGCTCCTCGGGCTCGCGATCGCCGCGTACCAGAAGCGGTTCACGCCGGTCGTGCGGGTCACCCTCGAGACGAGCCGGATCGGCAGCCAGCTGCAGGAGAGCTCCGACGTCAAGCTACGCGGCCTGCTCGTCGGCGAGGTGCGCCACGTCGAGGCGACGCCGCAAGGGGCCCGGATCGAGCTGGCGCTCCAGCCGGACGAGGTCGGCAAGATCCCCTCCAACGTCAACGCCCGGCTGCTCCAGAAGACGCTCTTCGGTGAGC
The DNA here is from genome assembly GCF_000576575.1 of Intrasporangium chromatireducens Q5-1. Classification (GTDB taxonomy): domain Bacteria; phylum Actinomycetota; class Actinomycetes; order Actinomycetales; family Dermatophilaceae; genus Intrasporangium_A; species Intrasporangium_A chromatireducens. The sequence continues at coordinate 7,523 of NZ_AWQS01000078.1, read as the reverse complement.
GCTACGTCGACCTCGTCACCGTCGGTGCGCCGAGCCCGCGACCGATCCGAGCCGGCGACGTCATCACGCAGGACCGCAGCCGGGTCGGGATCGAGCTCGAGACCGTCTTCGACAACCTCTACCCGCTGCTGCGCACCGTGCAGCCGGCCCAGCTCGCCACGACGCTGGGGGCGCTCGCGACCGCTCTCGACGGGCGCGGCGACCAGCTCGGGGCCAACCTGGTCCGGCTCGACCGTTATCTCAAGGCACTCAACCCGCACCTGCCGGTCCTCCAGCAGGACCTCGGGCTGCTCGCCGACACGGCCGACATCTATGCCGACGTGGCACCGGACCTCTTCCGGCTCACCGACTCGCTGCGCGTCACGAACCGCACGGTCGTCGACAAGCAGCAGCAGCTGGCGGCCTTCCTCGTCGGCACCACCGGGTTCGCCCAGGACACCGCCGGGTTCCTGCACCAGACGGAGGAGCGCATCATCCAGGTGGGTCGCGTGTCGCGGCCGACGCTCGCGGTCCTGGCCCGCTACGCCCCGGTCTACCCCTGCCTCGCCGGTGGCCTCACCGGCTGGTTGCCCCGGATCAACGGCGCCTTCAGCGGCGGCACCTTCCACATCACCCTCGAGGTCGTCCCGCCCCGCCAGCCCTACCGGCCGGGGGAGGAGCCGCGCTGGGCCGACAAGCGCGGCCCGCACTGCTACGGCCTGCCCAGCCCCGGCGGCAGCCAGAGCAACCCCTACCCCGGCGAGCACTTCAACGACGGCACCCGGCCGGCCAGCAACGCCTCCCCGCTGTCCTCCTCCAAGCCCGGCATCTTCGGTGCCGCGGCCGACTCGGGGACGGCCGGGACCGCGGAGGAGCAGCAGGTTGTGGCAGCGCTCCTCAGCGGGGGCGGCGAGCCCCAGCCCAGCGGCATACAGACTCTCCTGGCGGGCCCGCTCATGCGCGGGACGGTGGTGAGCAACGGATGACGACCCGAGCCAGCCTCGTCAAGCTGCTCGTCTTCGCGGCGGTCACCATCACCGCGACGAGCGTCCTCGCGCTGACCATCGCCAACATCCAGTTCGGCGACAAGTCGACCTACACGGCGGTCTTCACCGACGCCACCGGCGTGCAGGCGGGCCAGGACGTCCGGATCGCCGGTGTGCGGGTCGGGGAGGTCACGGACGTCCGGGTGGCGCCGCACCGGGGCGGCGACGGCGCAAGCGCCGAGGTCGAGATCCGGGTGCTGCGGTCGTCGCCGCTCACCCGGGGCACCGAGGCGACGATCAAGTACCGCAACCTCGTCGGCCAGCGGTACGTCGCCCTGAGCCAGGGCGTCGGTGGCGCCACGCCGCTGCCCGACGGCGCCGTCATCCCACTGGAGCGCACCCATCCCGCGCTCGACCTGACCGTGCTGTTCAACGGCTTCAAGCCGCTCTTCGCGGCGCTCTCGCCCAAGGACGTCAACGAGCTGTCCCAACTGATCGTGCAGACCCTGCAGGGGGAGGGCGGCGACATCAACTCCCTGCTGTCGAGGACCGCCTCGCTCACCTCGGCGATCGCCGACCGTGACGCCGTGATCGGCCGCACCGTCGACAACCTCAACGCCGTGCTCGGCACCGTCGACGAGCACGACACGCAGCTCGCCTCCCTCATCGACCAGCTCCAACGCTTCACGACCGGCCTGGCAGCGGACCGGGAGGCGATCGGTGGCGCGCTCGACGGCATCAACTCGCTGTCGGCCGAGACCGCGGGGCTGCTCGTCACGACCCGGCCGGCGATCAAGGACGACATCGCCCAGCTGCGCACGCTGGCCGGCACGTTGAACAAGCCGGACAACGCGAAGCTCTTCGAGGAGTTCATCACGACCGTCCCGAACCGGATCACCACCCTGACCCGCACCGCGAGCTACGGCTCCTGGTTCAACTTCTATCTGTGCCGGTTCGACAGCAAGCGACCGGTGCTCCCCGGCGTCACCCCGACGTACAACGTGGCCGCTGCGAGGTGTTCGTCGTGAGGTGGGCGAGCGTGCCGTTCCGCGAGCGCAACCCCGTGCCGATCGGGGCCATCGGGCTGCTCGTGATCGCCGGCCTGCTGGCGCTCGCGTTCAACGCGGAGAAGCTGCCCCTCATCGGCGGCGGCACCAGCTACAGCGCCGCCTTCAGCGAGGCCGGGGGGATCAAGCCCGACGACGACGTGCGCGTTGCCGGGGTCAAGGTCGGCAAGGTCACCGGCGTCGACCTGGAGGGCAGCCACGTCCGCGTCGACTTCCGGGTCACCGAGGACGTCGGGTTCGGCACCCTCACGGGGGCCTCGATCCGGATGAAGACCATCCTCGGCGAGAAGTACCTCGCCCTGGACCCGCACGGGCCGGGTCGGCTCGCCGCCGATGCGCAGATCCCGTTGCAGCGCACCGTCAGCTCCTATGACATCGTCAACGCCTTCCAGGACCTCACGACGACGACCGAACGGATCGACACCGACCAGCTGGCCCGCTCACTGACGGTCCTGGCCGACGAGTTCAAGGACAGCCCCGACCACGTCCGCGCGGCGCTCGACGGGCTGTCCCGGCTGTCCCGGACGATTGCCAGCCGCGACGCCGAACTGTCCCAGCTGCTCGCACACGCGAACAAGGTGAGCGGGCTCGTGGCGAGCCGCAACGAGCAGGTGGGCAAGATCATCACCGACGCGGACCTGCTCATGGTCGAGCTGGCCAAGCGCCGCGAGCAGATCCGCACCCTGTTCAAGAACACGTCCGAGCTCGCCACCCAGCTGACCGGGCTCGCCCAGGACAACCGCGCCCAGCTCGCCCCGGCCCTCAAGGCCCTCGACTCGACCCTTGCCCTCCTCGAGAAGCATGACCAGGACCTCGAGAAGACGATCCGGGCCATGGCACCGTTCACCCGCGTCTACGCCAACACCGTCGGCACCGGCCGGTGGTTCGACACATGGGTCTCCAACCTCGTCGTCCCCGTTGGTGCGCCGGCCCTGTCGACGCCCGGCACCAAGCTGCCGAGCCTGCTCGGAGGAGGACGCTGATGGCGCAGCCCGACAGCACCGTCGAGGCCCCGGGGGCTGGCCCTCGGCGCCAGGGTCGCGGTCTGGGCCTGCGTCTGGCCCGCGGTCACCGTCTGCTGCTTCGCCGACCGCGGCTCCCGCGCACGCTGCTGTCCCGCCTCGTCACCGCACTGGTCGTCATCGGTCTCGTGGCGGCCGCCGTCGCGGTCTGGCCGCGCAGCTCGCTGACGACGGTCAGCGCCGACTTCGTCCGCGCCGTCGGCCTCTATCCGGGGTCCGACGTGCGCATCCTCGGCGTCCGCGTCGGCCAGGTCGACTCCGTCGTCCCCCAGGGCGACCACGTCCACGTGACCTTCAGCTTCGACGACGCGCACCGGGTGCCGTCGACGGCGCGGGCCGCGATCGTCGCCCCGTCGCTCGTGTCGGACCGTTACGTCCAGCTGCTGCCGGTCTACACGGGCGGCCCCGCGATGGCGTCCGGAGCGCGCATCCCCTTGGAGCGCACGGCCGTCCCCGTCGAGCTGGACCGCATCTCCCAGAGCCTGGACGACCTCATGGTCGCCCTCGGCCCCGACGGCGCGAACAAGGACGGAGCCCTGAGCCGGCTGCTCCAGACATCGGCCGCCAACCTCGACGGCAACGGTGAGCGGGTCCACTCCACGGTGCACGACCTGTCCACCGCTCTGGGCACCCTCTCCGGCAGCAAGGACGACCTCTTCGGGACGGTCAAGAACATCCAGTCCTTCACCTCGATGCTCGCGTCGAACAACGACCAGGTCCGGCGGCTCAACTCCGACCTCGCGACGGTCGCCGTGCAGCTCGGCGAAGAGCGCGAGAACCTCAAGCTGGCCCTGAAGAACCTCGGGGTCGCGATGAACGAGGTCTCCTCCTTCGTCAAGGACAACCGGGCCCTGTTGAAGACGGACGTGGCGCGGGCGGTGGCGATCACCGAGACCATCGCGAAGAACCGGGATGCCCTGTCGGAGACGCTCACCAATGCGCCGGTGGCCCTGTCCAACCTGCAGAACGCCTATCACCCGCAGACGGGCACCCTCGACACGCGCAACAACGCCAAGGGGCTCGACGACCCGCTGCTCCTGCTCTGCTCGATCCTCACCGGACCGACGCACACCGGCAACAGGAAGCTGTGCTCGACGCTCAAGGCCACCGTCCTGCCCCTCCTGCCGAAGCTGCCGCCGCTGCCCGCCGGCCTGAGCCTCGACGGCGCCCTGGGCAAGGACGGCCTGATCAACCTGCGGGGCGCCGACCCCACGCTGGGCGGGCTGCTGGGAGGTGGGCACTGATGGGTCCTCGCGCGCGCCCGGCTTCGCCGCGAGCGACGGTGCGGAAGGTCCGGGTGGCCGCCGCCGCCGTCGTCGCGGTGATCACGCTCGGCACCGTGTCCGGCTGCTCCGCGTATGACCTGCCGCTACCCGGAGGAGCGGGCGTCGGCAGCGACTCCTACACGGTGACGGCCGACTTCGCCGACGTTCTCGACCTCGTCCCGAAGTCGTCCGTCAAGGTCAACGAGGTGACGGTCGGCTCCGTCGAGGAGGTGCGCGTCAGCGGCTGGACCGCCCGGGTCCGGCTGCGCCTGCCCAACAAGGTCGTCCTGCCGGACAACGCCGTCGCCGAGCTCAAGCAGACCTCGTTGCTGGGCGAGAAGTATGTCGCCCTCGCGCCGCCCACCGACGAGGCGCCCGAGGGACGGCTGGGCAACGGCGACCGCATCCCACTCTCACGGACCAGCCGCAACCCCGAGGTCGAGGAGGTCCTCGGCGCACTGTCGTTGCTCCTCAACGGTGGTGGTGTCGCACAGCTGAAGACCATCGAGACCGAGCTCAACAACGCGATGCGCGGGCGCACCGGCGACATCAAGGACGTCATCGGCCAGCTCAACACCTTCATCGGGGGCCTCGACGACCGAAAGGCGGACATCCTGCGCGCCATCGACAGCATCGACCGGCTCTCCGCGACGTTGGCCAAGAACCAGGACCGGATCGGGAAGGCCCTCGACGAGCTGCCGGCCGGCCTCAAGGTGCTGGCGGACCAGCGGGAGAAGCTCACCGCGATGCTGACCTCACTGCAGGACCTCGGCGCGGTCGGCACTCGCGTCATCCGTGGCGCGCGCGCAGACCTCGAGGCGAACCTCAAGGCGCTCGGCCCCATCCTCACCCAGCTGAACGCGGCCGGCGACGACCTGCCGAAGTCCTACGAGCTCCTGCTGACCTATCCCTTCCCGGCGAGTGCGCAGTCCGCGATCCACGGCGACTTCACGAACCTCTGGGCGACCCTCGACACCGACCCGAAGACGATCGCGGGCAACCTCGGCGTCGGACGCCTGCCGGCGGTGCCGACGGCCCCGCCGACGAGCGGACAGCCGCGCCCCACCGTGCCGGGCCCCTCGCTGCCGTTGCCCACCGTGCCGTTGCCCACGGTCACCCTGCCCACCGTGCCCCTGCCGACGCTGACCTCGCCGACGCTGCCCACCGTCCCATTGCCGACCCTGCCGCTCTCGCAGACCGACGCGCAGAGCCAGAGCGAGCCGTCGGCCTGGCTGGCCCTGTTCCCGACGGGAGGCAGCCGATGATCACGCGCAAGGTCCGTCTCCAGCTGGCCGCGTTCGCCCTGCTCTCCGTCGCCCTGGTCGCAGTCCTGTCGGCCGGCTACGTGGGGCTCACCGACCGGCTCCTGGGCGGCAGCTACCGGGTCTCGGCCGACCTCGCCCAGTCCGGCGGGATCTTCGTCGGCGCGGAGGTCACCTACCGTGGCGTGACCGTCGGCAAGGTCGAGGGCCTGCGGCTGTCGAAGGACGGGGTCATCGTCGACGCGCGGCTCGACCGGGGCACGCAGGTGCCCAAGGACGCCCGAGCCGTCGTCGAGAACCGCTCTGCCGTCGGGGAGCAGTACCTCGACCTGCAGCCGCAGGGCTCGGGCCAGCCCTACCTCCGGGCGGGAGACACGATCCCGCGGGACCGCACGGCGTATCCCATCCGGGTCGACCAGCTGCTCCAGCACATCAACAACACCGTCGCGTCAGTGCCGAAGGCGGCTCTCGTCACGACCATCGACGAGCTGGGCCAAGCCTTCCAGGGCGGGGGAGCGGACCTGCAGCGGCTCATCGACTCGGGCGACAGCCTCACCGCAGCCGCCACCGAGGCGCTGCCCGAGACGACCAAGCTGATCGACGACGGCCGCATCGTGCTGGACACCCAGGTGCGCAGCGGCAAGGACATCCGCACGTCGGTCAAGGGCTTCGCCGACGTGGCGGACGCCCTGGCGACCGCCGACCCCGACCTGCGGCTGGTCCTCGACCGGGGCACCGTGGCCGTCAAGGAGCTGGACGGCCTGATCATGGACAACAAGCAGAACATCGCGGCCCTGCTGGCAAACCTCATCACGATCGGCAACGTCACGACCTCGCACGTCGACGGCATCGAGCAGATGCTGGTGACCTACCCTGACGTCGTCGTCGGCGGCTACACGGTCGTGCCGGGCGACGGCACGGCGCACTTCGGGCTGGTCCTCAACGCCGACGACCCCAAGGCGTGCGAGCAGGGCTACGGCGGGACGAGGAAGACCGACCCGCACCAGACGACGAACCTGCCTCCGGTCAACACCGGAGCCCACTGCGCTGCCCCGCGGGGATCGGGCATCAACGTGCGCGGCGCCCAGAACGCACCCCACGCCGGCTCCGGAGGGACGCAGAGCTACCCCATGTCGTATGGCGCCCAGCCCGTTCCGCTCGGCATGGCGGGTGCCGCTGTCAATCCGGCCGCCCGCACCGTGAGCGCCCCGGCGGGGCCGGCCGACGCGACCGGTGCGCAACGGTGGCTCTGGATGATGCAGGGGGCCCTGCAGTGAAGACCCCTGCCTCCGTGCAGAATGGCGAGCCGATGGCCGAGCAGGAGGGCGACGCCCAGATGACCGACGCGACGACGACGGACCAGCGGACCGGTGCGCGGCTGTGGCGACCCTCCGCGACGGCGCTCTGGTGGCTGGCCGCCGTCCTGCTCGTGGCCGCCGTCGCCGTCGGGGCGACCCTGGGTCGAGCGGCCTGGGAGGCTCGCGCGGAGGCGGCGAACGAGGCCGAGGCGCTCGCGGCGGGCAAACAGCTCGCGGTCAACTTCGTCACGATGCGGGCCGACTCCTTCGACACGGACGCGGCCCGCGTCGTGGCCGGGGCCACCGGCGGGTTCAAGAAGGAGTACGAGTCGACGCTGTCCCAGCTCAAGCCGGTCGTCGTCGAGAACAAGACGTCCTCGACCGTCGAGCGCGCCGAGGCATCCCTCGTCTCGGCCGACGGCGACTCGGCGCGGGTTCTCGTCGGCGTCGTGGCTCCGACGACGAACGCCGCGACCAAGACGCCACAGAAGAAGACCTACCGACTGCGCCTCGACCTGACCAAGGTCGGGACCGAGTGGAAGGTGAACAACCTTGAGTTCGTCAGCTGAGGGGCGCCGGGCGGCCGCCACGCCCGGGGCAGGGTCGCGCAAGCGCGTCGCGGGTTCCCGCCGGCGGACCGCGCC
>NZ_AWQS01000077.1 GCF_000576575.1 Intrasporangium chromatireducens Q5-1 | reverse complement strand
CCGGCCTCGGGGGCGGGGCTCTGGCCGGCCCCGGCCGGACGGGTCGCGCGACGCGGTGACGCGGCGGCCGTCTCGGCAGCACCGCCCCCGCTCTGCCGGTTGCGAATCGCCTCGACGAGGTCGCTCTTGCGCATCTTCGCGGTGCCCTTGATGCCCATCGAGGAGGCAACCGCCTTCAGCTCGTCGAGCTTCATCGCGGACAGGCCGGCGACCGGACGGGTGGTTGTTTCTGACACGAAGGATCCTTCCCCCTCGTTGGCGGCCCGGGAGACTCCGCGGTGCCGGACTGGGGACCCGGTGCTCAAGCGACAGAGCACGGACCATGTTGAGATCCACGGTGACGCGCGGGGCGTCACGAGACGAGAAATCGCCTCGGCGTGGGGGTGGAGCACCGTGCCTGCTCGTGAAGCGGCCTCAGTGCGCAGCCACTCTAACACTCGGGCGCCGCTCTCCGGTGCGGTTCCACGCCGTGCCGTCCGGCGCGACGTCCCGACCGGCGCCGGCGGCGGCTGCGCGCCTCAGCAGGCGGTGACCTGCGCCCCGACCGACGGCACTCCCGGGGTCAGGCGCCGCCACCCCGAGAACTCCTGCGGCACCGTGACGGCATCGCGGTCGGCGCGCGTGCTGAGCACGAGCACGGAGGGGCCGGCACCCGAGACCACCGCAGCGTGCCCGTCGGCGCGCAGGCTGTCGACGAGCGCCATGGTGTCGGGGTAGGACGCACGGCGTGCCTCCTGGTGCAGCCAGTCCCGCGTCGCGCCGTGGAGGTACCCCGGGTCGGCCGTCAGGGCGTGGACGAGCAGCGCCGCGCGCCCGGCGTTGGCCGCTGCGGCCGCGAGGGGCACCTCCCGGGGCAGGACCGCCCGAGCGGTGCGCGTCGCGAGCTGTGCCTCAGGCACGAAGACGACGACGTCGACCTCTTCGTGCAGCGCTGGGCGGGCCGTCACGGTGCGGACCCCCTGGTCCCGGCCGGAGCCGTCCGGCATCCAGCTCACGGTGAGGCCACCGTAGACGCTGGCAGTGGCGTTGTCCGGGTGCCCCTCCAGGACGCTCGACAGGTGACCTGCAGTCTCCAGGTCCACGTCGACCGGCGACCCGGGCAACGGCCGGTCGGGGCGCGAGAGTGCCTGCGCCGCAACGACGCCCGCCACGATCGCGGTGGCCGACGAGCCGAGTCCCCGGCCGTGGGGCACGCCGTTGTCGGCGACGAGGAGCAGGCCGGCCGGCGGCTCGTGGCCAAGTTCACGCCAGGTCCGCTGCATGGTCGCGTGGACCAGGTGCGACTCGTCAGTCGGGACCTCGTCCGCGCCGTGCCCGTGGACCTCGATCGTCAGGCCCGGCTCGTCGCGCGTCGTGACGGTGTACTCGTCCCACAGCCCCAGTGCGAGGCCGATCGAGTCGAATCCCGGGCCGAGGTTGGCGCTGCTGGCCGGGACTCGCACGTGGACGGTCCGGCCGTCGGGGACGGCATCCACCTCGTCAGTCCTCCAGGCCGAGGGCCCGCGCAGCCGGGTAGGCGTCGGCAGGGACGCGCACGGGCGTCACCTCCGAACCATCGGCGGTGCGCAGTGCCCACTGGGGGTCCTTGAGGCCGTGGCCGGTGACGGTGCAGACGATCCGCGCGCCGGGCGGGACGAGGCCGGCCCGGTGGCTCTCGAGCAGCCCCGCGACCGAGGCCGCCGAGCCCGGCTCGACGAAGACCCCCTCCTCGGCGGACAGGAAGCGGTGCGCCTCGAGGATCTGCTCGTCCGTCACAGCGGCGATCCGCCCGCCGGACTCGTCGCGCGCGGCGATCGCCTGCCGCCAGGAGGCGGGGTTGCCGATGCGGATCGCCGTGGCGATCGTCTCGGGGTGGTCGATGGGGTGTCCGAGCACGAGGGGGGCGGCTCCGGCCGCCTGGAAGCCCCACATCCGCGGCAGCCGGCTGGCCGGTCCTGGCTGCTGACTCACGGCGGGGTCCGAGGAGTACTCGCAGTAGCCGCGCCAGTAGGCGGTGATGTTGCCGGCGTTGCCGACCGGGAGGCAGTGGATGTCCGGCGCGTCACCGAGCGCATCGACGACCTCGAACGCGGCGGTCTTCTGCCCCTCGATGCGGGCGGGGTTGACCGAGTTGACCAGCTCCACCGGGTAGGCCTCGGCCAGCTTGCGGGCGACCGTGAGGCAGTCGTCGAAGTTCCCCTCGACCTGCAGCAGCGTCGCGCCGTGCGCGATGGCCTGGCTCAGCTTGCCCATGGCGATCTTGCCGTCCGGCACGAGGACGGCACACGCCATACCGGCCTTGGTGGCGTATGCCGCCGCCGAGGCACTCGTGTTGCCCGTGCTCGCGCAGATGACCGCCTTCGCGCCCTTCTTCGCGGCGACCGAGATCGCGGTCGTCATGCCGCGGTCCTTGAACGAACCGGTCGGGTTGAGCCCCTCGTACTTGAGGTGGACCTCGGCACCGACGCGCTCGGAGAGCTTCTCGGCCGGGATCAGCGGGGTGCCGCCCTCACGGAGCGTGACGACCGGGGCGCCCGCCAGCGTGGGCAGCCGGTCGGCGTACTCACGGATGACTCCTCGCCACTGGTGTGCCATCAGGACCCTTCCACTCGCATGACCGAGGTGACGTCACGGACCACGTCGAGGTCGCGCAGCGACGCCACCGTCGCGCTGAGCGCCGCATCGGTGGCGGTGTGCGTCACGACGACGAGGTTGGCGCCCGACTCGGGCCGCTCGTCGTCCGCGGGCACGAGCCGCTGACGAACCGTCTCGATCGACACGCCGTGGTCGGCGAAGGCGGAGGCGACCTTGGCGAGCACGCCCGGGCGGTCGGCCACGTCGAGGCTGATGTGGTAGCGGGTCAGCGCGTCGCCCATCGGCCGCACGGGCAGGTCGGCATAGCTGGACTCCCCCGGGCCGAGGCCACCCGCCACCCGGTGCTGCGCCACCGCGACGATGTCGCCGAGGACCGCGGACGCGGTCGGGTCGCCGCCCGCGCCGCGTCCGTAGAACATCAGCTGGCCCGCGGCGTCGGCCTCGACGAAGACGGCGTTGTAGGCGTCGCCGACCCCGGCGAGCGGATGGCTCCGCGGGATCATCGCCGGGTGGACGCGGACCGAGATGCCGCCGTCGAGCCGCTCGCAGATCGCGAGCAGCTTGATGACGGAGTCCATCTCACGAGCGGCGGCGACGTCCGCCGCCGTCACGTCGGTGATGCCCTCACGGTGCACGTCCTTGCCGGCCACCCTGCTGTGGAAGGCCAGCGAGGCCAGGATCGCCGCCTTCGCCGCGGCGTCGAAGCCCTCGACGTCCGCGGTGGGGTCGGCCTCGGCGTAGCCGAGCGCCTGAGCCTGCTCGAGCGCGTCGGCGAAGCTGGCGCCCGTGCGGTCCATCTTGTCGAGGACGTAGTTCGTCGTGCCGTTGACGATGCCGAGGACCTGGTGCACCTCGTCACCGGCGAGCGACTCACGCAGGGGCCGCAGCAGCGGGATGGCACCGGCGACCGCGGCCTCGTAGTAGAGGTCGACGCCGTGCCGCGCGGCCGCGGCATACAGGGTGGGGCCGTCCTCGGCGAGCAGGGCCTTGTTGGCCGTGACGACCGAGGCCCCGTGCTCCATGGCCCGCAGGATGAGGGACCTGGCCGGCTCGATGCCTCCGATGACCTCGACGACGACGTCGGCCCTCGTGACGAGGTCGTCCGCGTCGGTGGTGAACAGGGCGGCGTCCACGCCCGTGGCGGACCGGTCGCGTCCCGCCCGCCGCACCGCGATCCCGACGATCTCGAGGGGCGCGCCGACCCGCGCGCGCATGTCGTCGGCGTGCTCGGTCAACAGTCGCGCAACCGCGCTGCCGACGACACCGCAGCCGAGGAGCGCCACGCGCAAGGACCTGCTCGCTTGACCTGTCACGTGTGAATCCTGCCGTCTGGCGCCGGGATGAAGGCGATTGTGTCGCGATCCGGACACGAGGGCCGCACGATCTCCAGCGCCTGCTCGCGGCGGCCGCACCCTGCCTCAGACATCAAGGGCGAGGATGTCGTCGATGGTCTCACGGCGCACGATGACCCGGGCCGCGCCATCGCGGACCGCGACGACCGGGGGACGCGGGGTGTGGTTGTACTGGCTCGACAGGGCCCGGCAGTAGGCGCCCGTGCCGGGGACCGCGATGAGGTCGCCGCCATGGACGTCGGAGGGCAGGAACTCGTCCATCACGACGATGTCGCCGCTCTCGCAGTGCCGCCCGACGACGCGGGCGAGCACCGGCGCCGCGTCGGACCGCCGGTTCGCCACCGTGCAGGAGTAGTTCGCGTCGTAGAGCGCCGTGCGGATGTTGTCGCTCATCCCCCCGTCGACGGAGACGTAGATGCGCGAGGCACCCCCGTCCAGCTGGACGGGCTTGACGGTGCCCACTTCATAGAGGGTGAACGTGCTCGGCCCGGCGATGGCCCGCCCCGGCTCGATCGAGATGCGCGGGACCGCCACGCCCTCTGCGCGGCACTCCCGCTCGACGATCTCCGCCATCCCCGCGGCAAGCCGCGCGGGTGGCAGCGGGTCGTGCTCGGTCGTGTAGGCGATCCCGAAGCCGCCGCCGAGGTCGAGCTCGGGCAGCTCCACCCCGAACTGCTTCGTCACCGTGGCGTGCAGCGCCAGCACGCGCCGAGCCGACACCTCGAAACCGGAGGTGTCGAAGATCTGCGACCCGATGTGGCTGTGCAGGCCGAGCAGCCGCATCGTGTCGGGCCGGTCGAGAATGCGACGGACGGCCTCGAGGGCCTGGCCACCGGCGAGCGACAGGCCAAACTTCTGGTCCTCGTGCGCGGTCGCGATGAACTCATGGGTGTGCGCCTCGACGCCCACGTTGACGCGCACGAGCACGGGCGCGACGACGCCGAGCTCCGCTGCGACCCGCTCGATGCGGTCGATCTCGTCCAGCGAGTCGACGACGATCCGCGCAACGCCATACTCGAGGCCGTCACGGATCTCGGCGACGCTCTTGTTGTTGCCGTGCATGCCGATTCGGCTCCCGGGGAAGCCCGCTCGCCGGGCCACCGCGAGCTCCCCACCGGTGCAGACATCCAGGCCGAGCCCCTCGGCGTCGATCCACCGGGCCACCTCGGCGCAGAGGAACGCCTTGCCCGCGTAGAACACGTCCGCGCCGGACAGCGGAGCGAACACAGCGGCATACTGCTGCTTGAACTCCCTTGCGCGCGAACGGAAGTCGTCCTCGTCGATGACGTAGCACGGGGTGCCGAACTCGCGGGCCAGCTCGGCCGCCGCCACTCCGGCGACGGTGAGGGCCCCGTCGGCGCCCCGGCGGACGGACGTGGCCCAGAGCGATGGCACGAGCGCGTTGACGTCCACCGGCGTCTCGAGCCAGGCCGGCCCCCGGTAGCCCTCGGCATGCAGCGCTCCCGCTTCGTGTGCTCGCATCGTCACATCCTCTCGGGAGCGCTCGCGCCGAGCAGTCGCAGTCCAGTGCGCAAGACATCACGGGTCGCGGTCGCGAGGGCGAGCCGTGCGCCGTGGACCGGTTCGACCGACTCGTCGAGGGTCAACGGTCGGACCGGGTGGACCCAGGCATCGGCCCGGCACGCCACCTCCGCCATTGCCGCGAGGATCCGCTCACGGCCTGCGGGATGCCGGGCCAGCCGCTGCGGGAGGTCGGCGAGAGTGACGAGCAGGACGCGCTCGGAGACGTGGGTCAGCTGCTCGAGGCGGTCGGAGGGGCGAGTCTGCACCCCTGCTGCGGTGGCGTTGCGGATCCGCCGGCACTGCCGGGCGTGGCTCAGCTGGACCACGGCGACAGGGTCCCCCGGGGGACGCGAGCCCGGGCGCTCGTCCGCGACCTCGGGCAGCACCACCCCCTCCGGGACGGCATAGCCGTCGGGATCGGCGAGGATGGCCCCGACGACCTCGGCCCGGGCGGCGTCGCTGACCGTGATCGCGAGCCAGCCGGTCGGCGCGACCTCGACGGCGGCGATCCGCCGGTCGTCCACCAGACCGGCGGCGAGGACGTCGGCCAGCTCCCGCGGCTCGAGGTGCAGGGCCGGTGCCCACCGGACCGCGGCGGCGCTCGACCAGTCGGCGATGACTCCGGCGTCGCGCGGGTCGACGGGCCGGAACAGCCGGCCCTCTGGGGGCCCCGCCTCCGCCTCGTCGGGCAGCTCGCCGACGCGCGCCGCCCTGGCGGCGACGCCCGTCAGCAGCTCGCGCAGGTCGTCCGGTGCCACGGGCCAGAGTCTAGAAGGCCCGCCGGGACCCGCATTCCACGTTGGGGCCGCGATGCTGCTAGTCTCACCGGGCGCGAGACAAAGCGCAGCCGCCCCCGTAGCTCAGGGGATAGAGCACCGCCCTCCGGAGGCGGGAGCGCAGGTTCGAATCCTGCCGGGGGCACCGTCGAAACGGACCGCCGACCTGCATTGAGAGGTCGGCGGCCCGTTCGCGTCTGCGCTGTGGCGCTCAGGAGTAGGTGTAGAACCCGCGTCCCGTCTTGCGGCCCAGCAGGCCCGCGTCGACCATCCGCGCGAGCAGCGGCGGCGGGGCGTAGAGCGGCTCCTTGAACTCCTCGTAGAGCGACTCCGCCACGGCCTTCGTCGTGTCGAGGCCGATGAGGTCTGCCAGGGCGAGCGGCCCCTGCGGGTGGGCGGCCCCACGGACCAGCCCCTCGTCGATGTCCGCGGCGCTGGCGAAGCCGGACTCGACCATGCGGATCGCGGAGAGGATGAACGGGATCAGCAGCGCGTTGACGACGAAGCCGGCGCGGTCCTGGCAGTCGATGGCGTGCTTGCCCAGGCGGTCCTCGACGAACGTGCGCGCACGCTGCGTGGAGTCGGGCGCGGTGAGCAGGCTGGGGACGAGCTCGACGAGCGAGAGGACCGGCACCGGGTTGAAGAAGTGGACGCCGAGGACATGGCTGGGCCGCTTCGTCGCGACGGCGAGCTTCATGATCGGGATCGACGACGTGTTGGAGGTCAGCAAGGCGTCCGGTGACGTCACGACCTCGTCGAGCTCACGGAACAGCTCGACCTTGAGCTTCTCGTCCTCGACGATCGCCTCGACGACCATGTCGCGGTCCGCGAGCGCGCCGAGCCCCTCGACGACCCGGATCCGGTCCAGCACTTCGGCGGCGCTGTCGACCTTGCCGCGCTGCTCGGCACGCTCGAGCGACTTGGTCAGCCGGGTGCGTCCCGCCTCGACGGCGTGGGGACTCGTCTCGACGACGACGACGTCGAGCCCCGCCCGGGCACTGACCTCTGCGATGCCGGACCCCATGAGTCCGCAGCCGACGACACCGATCCGGTCCATGCATTTCCTCCAAGGCGGGTGGGAGTGACGCGTCCCACCGTATCCAGCCGCGCAACGCCCACGACACAGGTATGCCGCTGAGCCGGCTCCCGCTCGTCAGCGCTGTGTCGTGTCGGTGACCTCGCCGACGAGCTCCTCGAGGACGTCCTCGAGGAAGACGACGCCCGTGACCGTGGCGTGGTCGTCGATGACGCGGGCCAGGTGCGCGCCGGTCAGCTGCATCGTCGCGAGGACGTCCTCGATCTCGTCGTTGGTCCGGACCGTCGCGAGCCGGCGGATCCGCTTCGGTGGGATGGGCTGCTCGTGCCGTTCGTCGTCGGCGTACAGCACGTCCTTGAGGTGCAGGTAGCCGGCGACCTCACCGGCCGCGTCCTTGACCGGATAGCGGGAGAAGCCGTACTTCGCGACGAGGTGCTCGATGTCGTCCGGTGTGGCGCCGAGGCCGACGCAGACGAGCTGGTCGGCCGCCACGGCCACGTCACCGGCAGTCTTGTCGGAGAACTCGAGCGTCTTGGAGACGAGCCCGTGCCGCTCCTCCTCGATGAGGCCCTCCTGGCGCGACTCGCTCACGATGACGGCGACCTCCTCGGCCGTGTAGGCCGACGCGATCTCGTCCTTCGGCTCGATGCCGAAGAGCCGGACGAGGGCCTTGGCGATGCGCTCCATCGCCGCCACGATCGGCCGGAGCAGGTTGGCCAGGAAGTACAGGGGTGGCACGAGGACCAGGGCCATCCGGTCCGGGCCGGCGATGGCGATGTTCTTGGGGATCATCTCGCCGACCACGACGTGGAGGTAGGACACGATCAGGAGTGCGACCGCGAGGGCCACCCCGCCGGCCCACACCGCCGGCAGGCCCGCGGTGTGGAAGACCGGCTCGAGCAGGTGGTGCAGGGCCGCCTCGGCCAGGGCACCGAGGCCGACCGAGCACACCGTGATGCCGAGCTGGGCCGTGGCGAGCATCGACCCGAGCTTCTCGAGGGCCAGCAGCGAGGTGGCCGCCTGCTTGCTCCCGGCGTCCGCGAGCGGCTCGAGCGAGGAGCGGCGCACGGCCATGGCGGCGAACTCGGCGCCCACGAAGAACGCGTTGCCGAACAGGAGCAGCACGGAGACGGCGAGCGCCGGACCGGTCGTCATGCGCTGCCGCCCTGCTTCTGGCCCTGCTCGCCGGCGCCCTGCTCGCCGGCGGCCTGCTCGCCGGAGGCCTTCTCGTCGGCGCCGGGCGAGTCGGCGTGCCCCGGCGCCGACTCGGGGTCGGGCACGAAGCGCAGCCGGTCGATGCGGCGGCCCGCCATCCCGACCACGTGGATGTGCCACCCCGGCACGGTGACGACGTCGCCGACGACCGGGATCCGCCCGAGGCGCTCCATGACGAAGCCGCCCATCGTCTCGTAGTCGGACCCGTCCGGCACGTCGGCGTCGAACGCGTCCCGGACCTCGTCCGGGCGCCACAGGCCCGGCACCGTCCAGGAGCCGTCCATGAGCGCGCGGCCGCTCTGGCGTGCCCGGTCGTGCTCGTCGGCCACCTCGCCGACGATCTCCTCGACCACGTCCTCCAGCGTCACGATGCCGGAGGTGCCGCCGTACTCGTCCACGACGACGGCCATCTGGAAGCCGCCCTCGCGCAGCTGGCGCAGCAGCGGGTCCAGACGGATCGTCTCGGGGACGACGAGGCGCTCTGACATCAGGGCCGAGACCGGCACGTCCTTGCGCCGCTCGTGCGGCACGGCCATGGCCTTCTTGACGTGGACGACCCCGTCCACGTCGTCCCAGTCGTTGCCGAGGACCGGGAAGCGCGAGTGCCCAGTGCGTCGCGACAGGCGCAGGACGTCCTCGGCCGACTCGTCCCGATGGATGCCCGTGCACCGCACGCGCGGCGTCATGACGTCGTCGGCGGTGCGCTCGCCGAAGCCCAGCGACCGGGTCAGCATCCGGGCGGTCGTGATGTCGAGCGTGCCCGCCTCGGCGGACCGCTGCACGAGGCTGGTCAGCTCCTGGGGCGTGCGCGCCGCCGACAGCTCCTCCTGCGGCTCGATACCCATGGCGCGCAGGACCCGGTTGGCAGAGCCGTTGAGCAGCACGATGAGCGGCTTGAACAGTCCGGCGAAGAAGCGGACCGGCAGCGCCACGACCTTCGCCGTGGCGAGCGGCGCCGAGATGCCGAGGAACTGCGGCAGCAGCTCCCCGCACACCATCGAGAAGACCGTCGCGAGGAGCAGGGCTGCCGTGCTCGAGACGGCCGTGACCGCCCCGCTCGACATCCCGACCCCCGTCAGGGGGCCGGTGAGGAGCGCACCGATGGAGGGCTGGGCGAGGTAGCCGACGACGAGGGTGGTGATCGTGATGCCGACCTGGGCCGCGGACAGCTGCGTCGAGAGCTGCTTCAGCGACTGGAGCACCACCCGAGCCCGGCTGTCGCCCTCGTCGATGGCCTGCTGGACCGCCGGTCGGTCGAGGGCGACGAGGCTGAACTCCGCGGCGACGAAGAGTGCGGTGCCGGCTGTCAGCACGACGGCGCCCAGCACCAGCAACCACTCGGTCATAGTGTCCCCACTATATGGAGCACGACTCGTGTGACGGCTGTGGTTCGATGGGCGCGCACGACGACGAGGGGAATGACGATGACTGCGGTACCCGAGCGGGGTCCGGGCCGGATCGAGATCCGTGGGTTGACGAAACGCTTCGGCTCGTTCACTGCGGTGGACCAGCTCGACTTCACGGTCCAGCCCGGTCGGATCACCGGCTTCCTGGGACCGAACGGCAGCGGCAAGACGACGACGCTGCGGATGCTGCTCGGGCTCATCCGGCCGACCGCGGGCACCGCGACGATCGATGGCCGCAGCTACCGGGACATCACCGAGCCGCTCACCGTCGTCGGCTCCGCTCTCGAGGCGACCAACTTCCACCCGGGCCGCACCGCCCGTGACCACCTCCGGGTCCTCGCGGCGGTCGCCGGGGTCCCGGACACCCGGGTCGACGAGATGCTCGAGCTCGTCGGGATCCCGGCCGCGGCCCGCAAGCGGGCCGGGGGCTACTCCATGGGGATGCGCCAGCGGCTCGGGCTCGCCGGGGCATTGCTCGGCGACCCCCGTGTCATCATCCTGGACGAGCCGGCGAACGGCCTCGACCCCGAGGGGATCCGCTGGCTGCGCGGCTTCCTGCGCCACCTCGCCGGCGAGGGACGCACCCTGCTGATCTCCAGCCACATGCTCTCGGAGGTCGAGCAGACGGTCGACGACGTCGTCATCATCGCCAACGGGCGCCGGGTCGCCGAGGGCACCGTCGCGGAGCTGCACGGCGAGCCGACGGCCTACGTCCGGTCCTCGCGGCTGCCCGCCCTCGCCGACGCGCTGCACCGGGCCGGCATCACGAGCGAACCCCGCGACGACGGGCTCACCGTGCGGTCCGGCGACCTGGCCCACATCGGCGACATCGCCCTCGCCGCGGGCGTGCCGGTCCACGAGCTGCGAGCCGACCAGACCCACCTCGAGGAGCTCTTCTTCAACCTCACCGAGTCCGACGAGCACCGCAACCGCAACCGCAGCGGCCACGAGGCGCCGCCGGAGACGCTCCCGCCGGGTGAGCTGCCGCCGCCGTCCGGTGCCCCCGTGTCGACCGCCGCACCGAGCCAGGAGGTGGACCGGTGAGCGCCGCCATCCGGTCGGAGTTCCGCAAGTTCTTCACCACCCGCCTCTGGTGGGGCATGGCCATCGCCGTGTTCCTCAGCGGCGCCGCCTTCGCCACGATCGTCGGGCTCATCTTCACGAGCAACGCCCTCGCCGGCCAGGCGGCCGGGGCGCTGCCCCGCACGGATGCCGATCTGGCCAAGGCCGTCTACACCGGCGGCATCCAGATCGGCTACCTGCTGACCCTCGCCATCGGCATCATGATGATCGGGTCTGAGTACCGGCACAAGACGATCACCTCGACGTTCCTCGCGACGCCGCGTCGCGGCCGGGTCATGGGCGCCAAGGTCGTCACCCTGCTCGGGATCGGCGCCTTCTACGGGGTCATCTCGCTCGTCGGTTCCGTCCTGGCCGGCGCGATCATCCTCACCCTGCGGGGGCACAGCGCCTTCGGCGACGCCTCGATCTGGCGCACGCTCGCGCTCTCGCTGCTCGTCCTCGGACTGTGGGCCCTCATCGGCCTCGGTGCCGGCATCCTCATCCCCAACCAGGTGGCCGCCCTGCTCATCTCGATCGGCGTCGCCTGGATCGTCGAGCCGATCCTCGCCGCCGTGCTCGCCATCCCGGCATGGGGTGAGCACATCACGCCATACCTGCCCAGCCAGGCGACGAGCGCGACGCTGGGGACCATGAGTGCCGGCATCAACGGTCAGCCGGTGGGCCAGCTGAGCTGGTGGGCGGGCGCCCTCGTGCTCATGGCGTATGCCGCTGTCATGGCCGGGCTCGGCACGTGGCGGACGGTCCGGGCGGACATCTCCTGAACCCGCCGCCCGGAACGGGCGCGACTCGCGTGAGCGCGTCTGCAGGTGGGGTCGGCGGCGGGCTAGGCTTGGGCGGGTATCCGCCACGAGGTAATGAAAGAGGCGCAATCGCCGTGTCCGAACAGTCCACGTCCAACGACCCGATGGCAGCGTTCGGGCCGAATGAATGGCTCGTCGACGAGCTGTACCAGCAGTATCTTTCGGACCGGAACTCCGTGGACCGCGCCTGGTGGAGCTTCTTCGAGGACTACAAGCCGGGCAGCTCCGAGGGCGGCCCGAACGGCTCGCCCGCCCCGGGGTCGACGGCCCCGGCTCCCGCCGCGTCCTCGGCCGCCGCGCCGGTGTCCCAGGGCTCGGCGGCACCCGCCGCGGCTGCTGCCCCGGCCCAGCCGACCTCGTCCTCCCCCCGCCCGGCAGCGACCGCGCCCGCCGCTCCCGCCGCTCCCGCCAAGAGCGCCACCCCTGCACAGGCTCCGGCACAAAGCGCACCTGCGAAGTCGGCACCGGCCGGGCCGGCACCGGCCGGGCCTCCCCCGACGAAGGCTGCGCCGGCCAAGGCCGCTGCCGCCAAGGCGGCTCCCGCCGCTGACGAGGAGGCAGCCGACGTGGTGCAGCCGCTGCGCGGCGCCCCGGCCCGCGTCGTGACGAACATGAACGCCTCGCTCGAGGTCCCCACCGCGACGAGCGTGCGCAGCGTGCCGGCCAAGCTCCTCATCGACAACCGTGTCGTCATCAACAACCACCTCGCCCGCGCCCGCGGCGGCAAGGTCTCCTTCACGCACCTGATCGGCTTCGCCATGATCAAGGCGCTGAAGCAGATGCCCGAGATGAACTACGGGTTCATCGAGCAGGACGGCAAGCCCGCCGTCCGCCAGCCGGGCCACGTCAACTTCGGCCTCGCCATCGACCTCAAGAAGGACGACGGCAGCCGCACCCTCGTCGTGCCGTCGATCAAGGCGGCGGAGCAGATGGACTTCGTCCACTTCTGGGCCGCCTACGAGGACATCGTCCGCAAGGCGCGCGGCAACAAGCTGACCATCGAGGACTTCCAGGGCACGACGATCTCCCTGACCAACCCGGGCGGCATCGGCACGGTCCACTCGGTCCCGCGCCTCATGCAGGGCCAGGGCACGATCATCGGCGTCGGCGCGCTCGAGTACCCCGCTGAGTGGCAGGGCGCGAGCAACGAGACCCTCAACCGCAACGCGGTGAGCAAGATCCTCACGCTGACCTCGACCTATGACCACCGCATCATCCAGGGCGCCCAGAGTGGCGACTTCCTGCGGATCATCCACCAGCTCCTCCTCGGCGAGGACGACTTCTACGACGAGATCTTCGCCTCGCTGCGCATCCCCTACGAGCCGGTGCGCTGGGTGCAGGACATCGACTCCTCGCACGACGACGACATCAACAAGGTCGCTCGCGTCCAGGAGCTCATCCACGCCTACCGGGTGCGGGGCCACCTCATGGCCGACACGGACCCGCTGGAGTACAAGCAGCGTCGCCACCCCGACCTCGACATCACCAACCACGGGCTGACCCTGTGGGACCTCGAGCGGACCTTCGCGACCGGCGGCTTCGGCGGTGCGCCGTTCCTCAAGCTGCGCAAGATCCTCGGCATCCTGCGGGACTCCTACTGCCGCACGGTCGGCATCGAGTACATGCACATCCAGGACCCCGAGCAGCGCCAGTGGATCCAGAACAAGGTCGAGGTCCCCTACAAGAAGATCACCAGTGACGAGCAGATGCGCATCCTGCGCCGGCTCAACGCCGCGGAGGCCTTCGAGACCTTCCTGCAGACCAAGTTCGTCGGGCAGAAGCGCTTCTCCCTGGAGGGCGGCGAGTCCGTCATCGCCCTGCTCGACCGGGTGCTGTGCCGCGCGGCGGCCGACGGCCTCGACGAGGTCTGCATCGGCATGCCGCACCGGGGGCGCCTCAACGTCCTCGCGAACATCGCTGGCAAGTCCTACGGGCAGATCTTCCGCGAGTTCGAGGGCAAGCAGGACCCGCGGTCCGTCCAGGGCTCCGGCGACGTGAAGTACCACCTCGGCACCGAGGGCAAGTTCGTCGCCGAGGACGGCGCGATGACGAAGGTCTACATCGCGGCCAACCCGTCGCACCTCGAGGCCGTCAACCCGGTCCTCGAGGGGATCGTGCGGGCCAAGCAGGACCGGCTCAACCTCGCCGGCGAGGACTTCACCGTGCTCCCCGTGCTCCTGCACGGCGACGCCGCGTTCGCCGGCCAGGGCGTGGTCGCGGAGACGCTGAACCTGTCCCAGCTGCGCGGCTACCGCACCGGTGGCACCGTCCACGTCGTCATCAACAACCAGGTCGGCTTCACGACGTCGCCCAGCTCCTCGCGCTCCTCCGTCTACTCGACGGACGTCGCGCGGATGATCCAGGCCCCGATCTTCCACGTCAACGGTGACGACCCCGAGGCCTGCGTTCGCGTTGCCGAGCTGGCCTACGACTTCCGCCAGACGTTCAACAAGGACGTCGTCATCGACATGGTCTGCTACCGCCGGCGCGGTCACAACGAGGGCGACGACCCGTCGATGACCCAGCCGCTGATGTACAACCTCATCGAGGCGAAGCGGTCGGTCCGCAAGCTCTACACGGAGTCGCTCATCGGCCGCGGTGACATCAGCGTCGAGGACGCCGAGGCCGCGCTGCGTGACTACCAGCAGCAGCTCGAGCGGGTCTTCGTCGAGACGCGCGAGGCCACCAAGGAGCAGGAGGCCCTGCCCTCCGGCCGGGACTCGGACGCTCCCGACAACGCCGGCCTCGAGAAGCCCACCGCGCAGATGCTCGACGACCGGGCCCCGGTCCGCTCGTCGACCCAGACCGGCGTGCCGACCGACGAGATCGTCAAGATCGGCGAGACCTTCAACAGCCCACCGGCCGGGTTCACGATCCACCCGAAGCTCAAGCAGCTCATGGAGCGCCGCGCGGCGATGGTCCACGAGGGTGGGATCGACTGGCCCATGGCCGAGCTGCTCGCCTTCGGCACCCTGCTCAAGGAGGGCACGCCAGTGCGCCTGGCAGGGCAGGACAGCCGGCGGGGGACGTTCGTGCAGCGCCACGCGGTCCTGATCGACAAGAGCACCGGCGAGGAGTGGACCCCGCTGCTCTACCTCGGCGACGGCCAGGCCCGCTTCTGGGTCTACGACTCGCTGCTGTCGGAGTACGCCGCGATGGGCTTCGAGTACGGCTACTCGGTCGAGCGCCCGGACGCCCTCGTGCTGTGGGAGGCGCAGTTCGGTGACTTCGCCAACGGCGCGCAGACGATCGTCGACGAGTTCATCAGCAGCTCTGAGCAGAAGTGGGGACAGCGCTCCTCGGTCGTGCTCCTCCTGCCCCACGGCTACGAGGGGCAGGGCCCGGACCACTCCTCGGCCCGGATCGAGCGCTACCTGCAGCTGTGCGCGGAGAACAACATGACGGTCGCCTACCCCTCGACCGCCGCGTCCTACTTCCACCTGCTGCGGCGTCAGGCGTACGCCCGCCCGCGGGTGCCGCTCATCGTCTTCACCCCGAAGTCGATGCTGCGGAGCAAGGCTGCCGCGAGCCCCGTCGAGGACTTCACCCAGGGCGGCTTCCGGCCGGTCCTGCCTGACAGCCGTCCCGCCTCCGAGCAGGTCGAGCGGGTCATGCTCTGCTCGGGCAAGATCGTCCACGAGCTCGAGGCCGAGCGGGAGAAGCGCGGGGACGACAAGGTCGCCATCATCCGGGTCGAGCAGCTCTATCCGATCCCGGTCGAGGAGATCAAGCAGGCCGTCTCGCACTACCCCAACGCCGACCTCGTCTGGGTCCAGGACGAGCCCCGCAACCAGGGCGCCTGGCCGCTCATGGCGCAGTGGCTGCAGGAGGATCTCGCTGCGCTCGGCGAGACGCGGCCGGTGCAGGTCGCGGCCCGCAAGGCCTCCGCCTCCCCCGCCACCGGGTCCTCCAAGAAGCACGCGGCGGAGCAGGCGCAGCTGATGGACCGGGCGTTCGGACGCTGATCCGTGGTGGTGGGGCCGGACCGGCCCCACCACAGCGGCGGCACAGGCTCGGGCCTCCCGCAGGCGGGTGGGCGCGCGCGATAGCCTCCAGACGTGTACTTCACGGATCGAGGCATCGAAGAGCTCGCTGAGCGACGCGGTGAGGAGCAGGTGAGCCTCACGTGGCTCGCCGACCAGCTGCGCCGGTTCGTCGACCTCAACCCGGAGTTCGAGGTGCCGGTCGACCGCCTTGCCACCTGGCTCGCCCGACTGGATGACGACGAGGACTGAGCAGTGACCCCTCAGCAGAGCCCCCACCCCGAGAGCCCGTCCTATGGGGTCGGCCCCGCCTACCCCTCTCAGCACATCCAGTTCTCCGACGGCGGGACACGACAGATGAGCACCGAGCACCCCCTGCCCGCCCACGGTGAGGAGACCTACTTCACGCCGAGCGCCGAGTTCACCGTCGCCGACGGTGTGCGAGACATCGGCATGGTCTTCCTCGGCGCCTCCCAGACGGCCGGCTACGGAGACCCGAAGGGTCTGGGCTGGGTCGGGCGCGTCGTGGCGCGCACCCAGCACCCCGACATCGACCTGACGGCCTACAACCTCGGGGTCCGCGGCGACACGTCTGCCGACGTCGTGGCCCGGTGGGCCGCGGAGTGCCACCCCCGCTGGAAGGGCCGCTCAGAGAAGCGCCTGGTGCTCTCGGTGGGGATGAACGACGTCCTCACCGGCGTCACGATGGCCCGCTCACGGCTCAACCTCGCCAACATCCTCGACGAGGCCAAGGGAGCAGGCATCGCGGTCTTCGTCGTCGGGCTCACGCCGACCCTCGACCCGGAGGTGAACCGAAGGGTGGAGGCGCTGGCCCAGGCCCAGGCCGACGTGTGCAGCCGGCGCGGCATCACCTACGTCGACTGCTTCCGGCCCCTCGTGGGGCACGACCAGTGGATGGCGGACCTCGCGGCCAGCCCCGACCGGGCGCACCCCGGGCAGGCCGGCTACGGGCTCATCGCGTGGCTCGTCCTGCACAACGGCTGGAACGACTGGCTCCAGCTCAGCTGACGTCGTCCGAGCCGTCGTGCGAGCCGGCGCTGCCGGCCAGCACCGCGGCGACGATGCCGGCGAGCGCCACGACAGCCACGCTGATGCCCAGCGGGCTGTGGCCCGCGTCGTGAAGCGACCAGGCGACCGGCAGCAGCAGGGCGTTCCAGAGGATGGTCGGCGTCCGGGGCCAGCGGGCGCCGTGCAGCCAGCCCCGCGCGAGCGCACTGCTCAGGATGGCGAAGACGAGGATCAGTCCGCTCAGCGTCCCGGCGAGCACGACCCCGTCGGCCGCGCCCTGCAGGATCTCGTAGACGAAGAACGCGAAGTAGGCGAACAGCACGAGTGCCTGGGCGAGCATGACGAGCGCCGCCACCCGGCGCGCGGTCGCGGACGACTCCTCGTGCTGGCCCGT
>NZ_AWQS01000076.1 GCF_000576575.1 Intrasporangium chromatireducens Q5-1 | reverse complement strand
CTTCCTGGGAAGCGCGCCCAGCGGCATACTCATCGGTCCGCCCGAAGAACCGGTCAGAGGTTCTTCTGGATCTCGGCCCACTGGCGCTCGACGTCCTCGAGGCCGCCGCACATGAAGAACGCCTGCTCACCGACGTGGTCGTACTCGCCGTCGGCAATCTTGGTGAACGCCTCGACCGTCTCGGACAGCGGGACCGTGGAGCCCTCGATGCCGGTGAACTGCTTGGCGACGTAGGTGTTCTGCGACAGGAACCGCTGGATCCGGCGAGCCCGGTTGACGAGGATCTTGTCCTCCTCGGAGAGCTCGTCGATGCCGAGGATCGCGATGATGTCCTGCAGCTCCTTGTTGCGCTGCAGGATCGACTTGATCCGGACGGCGGTGTTGTAGTGGTCCTGCGAGATGTACCGGGGGTCGAGGATCCGGCTCGTCGAGGAGAGCGGGTCGACGGCCGGGTAGATACCCATCGACGCGATGTCGCGCGAGAGCTCGGTCGTCGCGTCGAGGTGCGCGAACGTCGTGGCCGGAGCCGGGTCGGTGTAGTCGTCGGCGGGCACGTAGATCGCCTGCATCGAGGTGATCGAGTGACCGCGCGTCGAGGTGATCCGCTCCTGCAGGACGCCCATCTCGTCGGCGAGGTTCGGCTGGTAGCCGACCGCACTCGGCATGCGGCCGAGCAGCGTGGAGACCTCCGAGCCGGCCTGGGTGAACCGGAAGATGTTGTCGATGAACAGGAGCACGTCCTGCTTCTGGACGTCGCGGAAGTACTCCGCCATCGTCAGGGCCGACAGGGCGACGCGCAGGCGGGTGCCCGGCGGCTCGTCCATCTGGCCGAAGACGAGTGCGGTCTGTCCGAGGACGCCCGCCTCCTCCATCTCCACCATGAGGTCGTTGCCCTCACGGGTGCGCTCGCCGACGCCGGCGAACACCGACACGCCACCGTGGTCGCGCGCGACTCGGGCGATCATCTCCTGGATGAGGACCGTCTTGCCGACGCCCGCACCACCGAACAGGCCGATCTTGCCACCCTGGACATACGGGGTGAGCAGGTCGATGACCTTGATGCCCGTCTCGAACATCTGGGTCTTCGACTCGAGCTGGTCGAACTGCGGGGCCCGGCGGTGGATCCCCCAGCGCTCGGTGACCTCGAGCGTCTCGCCCGGCTCGAGGTTGAGGCAGTCACCCGTGGCGTTGAAGACGTGGCCGAGGGTGATGTCTCCGACGGGCACCGTGATGGGCCCACCGGTGTCCTGCACCGCGGCACCGCGCACGAGGCCGTCGGTGGGCTGGAGCGAGATGGCTCGCACCATGTTGTCCCCGACGTACTGGGCCACCTCGAGGTTGAGGTTGCGCGTCTCGCCCTGGAGGGTCACCTCGGTCTTGAGGAGGTTGTACATGTCCGGCATCGCGTCGCTCGGGAACTCGACGTCGACAACCGGGCCGATGATCCGGGAGATGCGCCCGGAGGCACCCTGGGCCGGGGCGCCAGCGGTGTTCTCACTGACAGTTGCAGTCATGGCTGATGCTTCCTAACCTTCGTGGGCTTACTTCTGTGCGTCGGCGAGGGCGTTCGCACCGCCCACGATTTCGCTGATCTCTTGCGTGATGCCGGCCTGGCGTGCCTGGTTGGCGAGGCGCTCGTAGTTCTTGATGAGCTCCCCGGCGTTGTCGGTGGCGGACTTCATCGCGCGCTGCCGCGCGGCGAGCTCGGACGCCGCCGAGCTGAGCAGGCAGGTGAAGACCCGGTTGCGGACGTACTTCGGCAGGAGCGCGTCGAGCACCTCGTTCGCGTTCGGCTCGAAGTCGTACTCGGGGAGCAGCTCGCCCTCCTCGTACTGCCGGACCGAGAGGTCGACGCCGTCCTCACCGGCGTCGCCGGCCTCGACGACCTCGAGGGGCAGCAGGCGCAGCACGTGCGGCTCCTGGGTGACCATCGAGCGGAAGCGGGTGTAGACGATGTGCACCTCGTCGATGCCGCCCTGGTCCGTCTCCTTGAGGAAGTCGGCGGTGATCCGGTCCGCGATCTCGCGGGCGTTCTCGAACTGCGGCGCGTCGGTGAAGCCGCTCCACTCGGCGGTGAACTCACGGCGCCGGAAGTTGTAGTACGTCACCGCCTTGCGTCCGACGAGGTAGGGCAGGACCTCCTTGCCCTCTCCGCGCAGCTTCTCGATGAGCTCGTTGCTCTCCTTGATCGCGGAGACGGAGTAGGCACCGGCGAGGCCCCGGTCGGCGGTGATGATGACGACGCCCGCGCGGGTCGCCGTCTCCTTCGCGCTCGTGAGCGGGTGGTCCTCGTTGGCGTTCGTCGCCACGGCCGACACGGCGCGGGTCAGCGCACTCGTGTAGGGCATCGCCTCGACGGCACGCTGACGGGCCTTGACGACGCGGGCGGCCGCGATCAGCTCCATCGCGTTGGTGATCTTCCGGATGGACTGGACGGACTTGATGCGCTGGCGGTAGATCCGCATCTGCGCTCCCATGTGCTCCGCCTCTCTTGGTCTCTAAGTTGGTCGTCTAGGTCGTGGTGGGTTCGTCAGCCGCTCGCGCTGGCGTCCGCTGCTGTCGATCGGGTATGTCGCTCACCCCGCTCCCAGCCCACCGCTCACCGAGCGGCGGGCTGGGAGGGGCAGCGTCGCACCGTCAGCGCTTCTGCTTGACGATCTTCGCCTGGGTGATCTGGTCATCCTCGAGCTCGTCGTACTCCTCGGTGCCCGCAGCCACCGAGTCCTTGCCGGAGCCCTTGAAGGTGAACTTCAGGTCCTCGGTGACCTTCTCGAGCGCAGCCTCGGTGTCGTCGTCGAGCTTCTGCGTCTCACGGATCGTCTGGAGGATCTTGCCCTCGCGCCGCAGCTGCTCGAGCAGCTCCTGCTCGAACGACCGGACGTCCTCGACGGCGATGTCGTCGAGCCGACCGGTCGTGCCGGCCCAGATGGAGACGACCTGCTCCTCGACCGGGTACGGGCTGCTCTGCGGCTGCTTGAGCAGCTCGACGAGCCGGGCACCACGGGCCAGCTGGGCACGCGAGGCCGGGTCGAGGTCGGAGGCGAACATCGCGAACGCCTCCATCGCGCGGAACTGCGCCAGGTCGAGCTTGAGGCGACCGGCGACCGACTTCATCGCCTTGATCTGGGCAGCGCCACCGACTCGGGACACCGACACACCCACGTCGATCGCGGGACGGACGTTGGCGTTGAACAGGTCGGCCTGCAGGTAGATCTGGCCGTCGGTGATCGAGATGACGTTGGTCGGGATGTACGCCGAGACGTCACCGGCCTTCGTCTCGATGATCGGCAGGCCCGTCATGGAGCCGGCGCCGAGGTCGTCGGACAGCTTCGCGCAGCGCTCGAGCAGCCGGCTGTGCAGGTAGAAGACGTCGCCCGGGTATGCCTCGCGGCCCGGCGGACGGCGCAGCAGCAGCGACACGGCGCGGTAGGCCTCGGCCTGCTTGGACAGGTCGTCGAAGACGATGAGGACGTGCTTGCCCTGGTACATCCAGTGCTGGCCGATGGCCGAACCGGTGTAGGGGGCGAGGTACTTGAAGCCCGCGGACTCGGACGCCGGAGCGGCGACGATCGTCGTGTACTCGAGGGCGCCGGCCTCTTCGAGGGTGCCGCGGACCGACGCGATGGTCGAGCCCTTCTGGCCGATCGCGACGTAGATGCACCGGACCTGGGCGTTCGGGTCGCCGGACTCCCAGTTGCGCTTCTGGTTGATGATCGTGTCGATCGCGACCGTCGTCTTGCCGGTCTGGCGGTCGCCGATGATGAGCTGACGCTGGCCACGGCCGATCGGCGTCATGGAGTCGACGGCCTTGATGCCCGTCTGCAGCGGCTCGTGCACCGACTTGCGCTGGACGACCGTCGGCGCCTGCAGCTCGAGCGCGCGGCGCTCGGTCGTCGTGATCTCACCGAGACCGTCGATCGGGTTGCCGAGCGGGTCGACGACGCGACCGAGGAAGTTGTCCCCGACCGGGACCGAGAGGACCTCGCCGGTGCGCTTGACCGACTGGCCCTCCTCGATGCCGTTGAAGTCACCGAGCACGACGACGCCGATCTCGTGGACGTCGAGGTTGAGCGCCAGGCCGAGGGTGCCGTCCTCGAACTGCAGCAGCTCGTTGGTCATGGCCGAGGGCAGACCCTCGACGTGAGCGATACCGTCACCGGCGTCGGTGACGCGGCCGACCTCTTCGCGGGAGGCCGCGCCGGGCTCGTACGACTGGACGAACGAGTCCAGTGCTTCCCGGATCTCCTCCGGACGGATCGATAGCTCCGTCATCTGATGATCTTCTCCTCGTTTCGGCCACGTCTGGCGGGCCGCTGGTTTCTTATTGCTGCTGTCTCGTGGAGCCGAGCTTGTTGGTGCTTGAGCCGAACCGGTGCTCCGGGCCTCGCTCGTTCCTCGCTCGTGTCCTCACACCTTGGCTCAAGCACCCATGGCGCGGCGGGCGCCCTCGAGCTTGCGCAGGACCGTGCCATCGATGAGCTCGTCACCGATCTCGACCTTGATGCCGCCCATGACCCGTGGGTCGACGACGGTGTTGACGTGGATCTTCCCACCGTAGATTCCGGCCAGGCCGGCGGCGAG
The DNA here is from genome assembly GCF_000576575.1 of Intrasporangium chromatireducens Q5-1. Classification (GTDB taxonomy): domain Bacteria; phylum Actinomycetota; class Actinomycetes; order Actinomycetales; family Dermatophilaceae; genus Intrasporangium_A; species Intrasporangium_A chromatireducens. Next base: position 12,659 of record NZ_AWQS01000076.1, on the reverse strand, counting down.
ACGGTCCCGCTCGGCGTCGGTCAGCGGCACCGCGGACGTCACCGTCGCGGTCTGCTGGTCGCGCCGCTTGGCAGCGAGGTCGAGGTAGGTCTGCACGGTTCGGTCGAACCGGCGGCCTCGCGGGTGGGCGACCGCCTGGCGGGCGAGCGTCAGCGTCTCGTCGGCGACCTTGCCGCCGAGGAGCTCGTTGACGAGCGAGACCCGCGAGTCGACCGGGGCGGACGGGTTGCTGATCGCGGCGTGCAGACCGCTGTCGGCGGCCACGATCCGCTCGAAGCGGAACAGCTCGTCCTCGACCCGGTCGGCGCGGTCGGCTGCCTCCGCGGCCGCGATGACCGCTTCGACGGCGAGGCCCTCGATCGTGTCCGTGAGGTCACGGTCGGAGGACCACCGCTCACCGCTCGCGACGACCAGCACCTGCACGGCCGCGTCGCTCACCTTGCCGGCAAAGAGCCGCTGGACGAGGCCCTGCTTCTCGGCGGCCTCCCGTGAGCTGTCGGCGAGAGCGCGACGCAGCGTCGAGCTGGAGTCGAGGGTGTCCACGACGGCGAACAGCTCGTCGCCGAGGCGCGCCGGCTCGGCGCCGCCCACGAGGGTCTCGCGGAAGGCGTCACGGGTGGAGACCGCAGCAGCGCGGGAGGAGCCCTGCATCAGGAGTCCTCACCCTCGACGGCGCCGACCTTCTCCCGGACGACGTCGCCCGACTCGAGCTCCGCGAGGAAGCGGTCGACGATGCCGCGCTGACGGGTCTCGTCGTGGAGCGACTCACCGACGATGCGGCTGGCGAGGTCGGTGGAGATCCGCCCGACGTCGTTGCGCAGCGAGACGAGGGCCTGCTGGCGCTCGGCCTCGATCTGCTTGTGCGCGGTGTCGGTGATCCGAGTCGCCTCGCTGGCCGCCTGCTGCTTCATCTCGGCGATGATCTGCGCGCCCTGGGCCTTGGCGTCCTCGCGGATGCGGGAGGCCTCGGCGCGAGCCTCGGTCAGCTGCGCCTGGTACTCCTGCAGCGCCGCCTGGGCCTGGGCCTGGGCTTCCTCGGCCTTGTTGATGCCACCCTCGATGGCAGCAGCACGCTCGGCGTAGATCTCCTCCAGCCGCGGCATGATCTTCTGCTTCACCACCCAGTAGATGACCGCGAAGGTGACGAGGCCAAAGATGAGCTCGAGCGGGTGCGGGATGATCGGGGGCAGGCTGCCCCAACCGGATCCGTCCCCAGCGGCGGGGAATGTCAATGCGTGCATGCGCATCTCCTCAACATTTCACAGGTGGCCGAGTGGCCGGCCGGATGCACTCAGGACTTGAAGACGAAGGCGAGCGCGATACCGAAGATGGCGAGCGCCTCGGCGATGGCCATACCGAGGAAGGCGATCGGCTGCAGCATGCCGCGGGCCTCGGGCTGCCGAGCCACGCCGTTGATGTAGGCCGCGAAGATCAGGCCGACACCGATACCGGGGCCGATGGCGGACAGGCCGTAACCGAGGATGGCGATGTTGCCGGTCATGTTGATTCCATTTCCTTTGTGTCGGTCCCGCTGGCCTTTACCAGCGGAGCGGGTCGAACAGCTAGCTACTTCAGGGTGGTGCGGGTCGGGTCGCCCGGCGCTCGCCCTCAGTGCTCGTCGGCGACGGCACCGCCGATGTAGAGGGCCGCGAGCAGGGTGAAGACGTAGGCCTGCAGGACCTCGACCAGCAGCTCGAAGAGGGTCATGACGAAGGTCATGATCCAGGTCACGCCACCGAAGATCGGCAGGATGCCGCCGGAGTTGAGCATGTACCAGCCACCGGTGATGAACAGGATCATCATGATGTGGCCGGCGAACATGTTGCCGAAGAGTCGCAGGGCGAGCGTCACCGGACGGGTGAACATGTCGGTGATCAGCTCGAGGAAGAAGATCGCCGGGACCATGGCCTTGGGCAGACCGGCCGGCACGAGGGACTTCCAGTAGCCGACGAAGCCGTGCTTCTTGATGCCGACCCAGTGGTAGACGACGAAGACGACGAGGGTCAGCGCGATCGGGAAGCCGATGCGTCCCATCGTCGGGTTCTGGAACGGCGGCACCACGCCGAAGAGGTTGTTGACGAGGATGAAGACGAACAGCGAGAAGAGCAGCGGGACGAACTTGAGGAACTCCTTGCTGCCGATGAGGTCCTTGGCGATGCCGTTGCGCACGAAGCCGTACACCGCCTCGGTGCCCATCTGCCCCATGCTGGGGACGAGCGCCTTCTTCTTCGTCGTCGCGTGCAGCCACCACCAGATGAGACCGACCGACACGAGGGCGAGCAGGGAGGCGCGCGTGAACGCCCACGCGCCGTCGCCGATGAGCGGGATCCAGAAGTCCGCGGTGCCGGGAGGCTCGTATTGCGTCGGCAGGACGGCGGCCTCGATGCTCACAGGTATCTCCTTCGGCTGCGCGGGGCAGGACTGGTGGTGGGGGGTGCGGGGCGGCTCTCGGCGCTCCCAGCAACTGTCAATTCCGGTGTGCTACGTCGGGCCCACCACGACAGGCTCAGTGGGTACCGTACCGGAACCAGATGTAGTAGATCGACAGGGCCATCCCCCCGACGATGCCCACACCGACGATCCACGACGTGCCCAGCCAGTGGTCGAGAAGGGCACCGATCCCCCCGTAGATGAGCGGCCCGGTGATCAGGTAGGCGATGGCCCGCCAGGCCGAGTCCTGCTCTCGGACGTTGAAGGCGCGCAGCCGCTCCTTGGCGGCCTCGGCATCCTCGTCGTCGTGCTCCGGCGAGGGGCGTTCTGGCTCGGACGGGCTCATGCCGGCCTCCGATCTCACGGTTCATCTGTCGGCCCCTGCCTGCGGTCCGGCTCGAGCGAAGCCTCGCCCTCCGGGTCGTAGACGAAGACGCGCAGGTGCTTGTAGGCGCGCATCTCGAAGAACAGCCAGACGATGGCGCACACGGTGATGCTGACGCCGACGGCGTAGCCGGACACCCACGTCGCGTCACGCAGCAGGAACATCACGATGCCGAGGACGACGACCTTCAACGTGTAGGTGATCATCACGACGATCATCGTGGTGCTCGGCGCGAGGTCCGCCGTGCGCTTCATGACGAACAGCGTCAGCCCGAAGAAGACGATGACGAGGGCGGCGCCGAAGCCCGCGGACCAGGCCGCGAGCGGGCTGAAGAAGAAGCCGACCGCAACGCAGATGACGGCGGCGACGAGGGTCGGCAGGACGCACCCGCGCAGAAGCTGCGCGAACGCATCGGACTGCGATGCGTTGCGGCCGGATGTGGCGCTCAAGGAGGACCTGCCTAGTGCGTCGGCTGCGACGAAGTCGTTGTCGAATTTGTTGCTGATCAAGGGGTTTCGCACCCTCGGACGGTGGCTCTCAGACTTTCCCAAGGTGCTTGTGAATGCTATCACAAGCCCTTCGCCGGGCTCCACTTGGGCAGCCAGAGAGTGAGCACGACGCCGACGATGGCGGCGCCGATGACGACGAGCACGGGAGTCCACCCGTCCCAGATGACGAGGGAGACCGAGCCGAGCGCGACGATCGCGGCCCACATGTAGAGGATGAGGACCGCGCGCCGGTGTCCATGACCGATGCGGAGCATCCGGTGGTGCAGGTGCATGGCATCCGGCTGCCAGGGCCGCTGCCCGGCCCGGGTGCGGCGCACGACGGCGAGCACCATGTCGAGCAGGGGCAGCAGCAGCACGGCGAGGGGCACGAGGACGGGCAGGAAGGCGGCGGTGACCTGGTTCGCCGACACGTCACCCGGGTCCACGTTGCCGGTGAGGGTGATCGTCGCCGCCGACAGGAGCAGGCCGAGCGTGAGCGCCCCGGAGTCGCCCATGAAGAGCCGGGCGGGATGGAAGTTGTGCGGCAGGAAGCCGGCGCAGCAGCCGACGAGCGCGGCGGAGACGAAGGTCGCCGTGGAGAAGACGTTGGCCGGCTCGAACGAGCGCGACACGATGTAGGAGTACATGAAGAAGGCGAGGGCCGCGATGCCGACCACGCCGGCCGCGAGCCCGTCGAGCCCGTCGATGAAGTTGACCGCGTTCGTCGAGACGATCACGACGAGGACGGTGACGGCGACGAGGACCGGTGTCGGCAGGATCGTCACGCCGAAGACCGGCAGCGAGAGCAGCTGCACGCCGGCGTAGGCCATCAGGCCGGCAGCGAGGATCTGTCCGGCCAGCTTGGTGAGCCAGTCGAGCTCGCGGATGTCGTCGAAGGCACCGAGCAGGCAGACGATCCCGCCCGCGGCGACGATGCCGAGGATCTGACGGTCCGAGAAGAGCGTCCCCAGGTAGGGCAGTGACCGCGCCACGAGCGCCGCCGAGACGAAGCCGAGGTAGATGCCCACTCCCCCGAGCCGCGGGATGGGCGTCTTGTGGACGTCCCGCTCCCGGACCGGGGTGAACGCGCCCGTGGCGACCGCGAGGCTGCGCACGAACGGGGTGACGATGTAGGTCACCCCGGCGGCGACGATGAGGATCAGGACGTACTCGTGCACCTAGACGCTCGCGTTCCCCGCCGCGTCCTCCGGCTGGGGCACGGACTCGCCGTCCTCGACGGCGAGCGCCGCGTCGATCTCCGCCTGGCTGAGCGCGCCGAGACGGAGGGTCACCGGCTCGGGTCCGGTGCAGTCGATGATGGTGGACGGCTCGCCCGCCTCGACGGGTCCGGCGTCGAGATAGACGGCGACGTCCTCGCCCAGCATGGTTCGCGCCTCGTGCGCGGTGCGCGCCGCGGGGTCGCCCGTCGTGTTCGCGCTGGTGACCGCCATCGGGCCGACGTCGCCGAGCAGCTCGAGCGCGACCGGGTGGTCGGGCACTCGGAGGGCGACGGTCCCGTTGGTGTCGCCGAGGTCCCAGTGCAGCGAGGTGTGCGCCTGCAGCACCACCGTGAGCGGGCCCGGCCAGAACCGCTCCATGAGGACGGTCGCGTAGTGCGGGACGGCGGTGGCGAGCCCGAGCGCCGTCCGTCCGGTCGGGATGAGCACGGGCGGCGGCTTGTCACGGCCCCGGCCCTTGGCGGCGAGCACCGAGGCGACGGCTCCGGCATCGAAGGCGTCGCACCCGATCCCGTAGACGGTGTCGGTCGGCAGGACGACGACCTCCCCCCGCCTGACCGCCGCGGCGGCGGCCGCGATCCCGTCCGCGCGGCCGGCCTCGTCCGCGCAGTCGAAGACTTCACTCATGGGAGGGCAGCCTAGTCCGCGTCGTTGGGACCGGCGTCACGCCGCCGGCGGGCGGAGGTGACGCGGGGTCGGCCGGACAGGTCAGGGGTGTCGGTGACGTCGGCCCACGGCCCGGCCGCGCCCAGGGCTGCGGGGAGCGAGTCCCCTTGGGAGTCGGCGTGTTCCATGAGCAGCAAGCCGCCGGGACGCAGGAGCGACGCGGCCACCGAGGCGACTCGCAGTGGGATGGCGAGCCCGTCGGCGCTCCCGCCGTAGAGCGCGACGTCAGGGTCGTGGTCGCGCACCTCGGGGTCGACCGGCACGGCGCCGACCGGGATGTAGGGCGGGTTGACGGTGACGACGTCGACGGCTCCACGCCAGCCCGGGAAGCACGGCGCGGTCGCGTCACCCTGCGAGATCTCGACGTCGAGGCCGAGGTTCGTCCGGTTGTGCTCCGCCCAGGCGAACGCCTCCTCGGACAGCTCGAGCGCCCGGACCGTGACGTCCGGCCGCTCGTCCTTGATCGCCAGCGCGATCGCACCCGACCCGGTGCACAGGTCGACCACCCGTAGTCCCCTCCCCTGCCCGGCGTGCCGGCGGTCGATCTCGGCGAGCGCGAGGTCGACGAGGACCTCGGTCTCGGGCCGGGGCACGAAGACCCCCGGCCCCACGGCGAGGGCGATGCGGCGGAAGTGGGCGCGTCCGGTCAGGTGCTGCAGCGGCACCCGGCGGGCGCGCTCGGCGAGCTCAGCGGCATACGCGTCCTCGAAGCCGGCTGGGAGGTCACCGCCGAGCACCATCCGGCGGCGCGCCTCGGCGACGTCCACGCCCAAAACGTGCGCGGCGAGCACGAGGGCGTCGACCTCCGGGGAGGCGATCCCGACGGCGGCGAGGGTGCTCGCCCCGGCCCGGACGAGGCCGCGCAGGTCCGTCACGACTCGGCCAGCGCGGCGAGACGGGCCGCCTCGTCGGCGTCCATGGCGGACTGCACCACGGGGTCGAGGTCACCGTCGAGGACGTGGTCGAGGTTGTACGCCTTGTAGCCGGTGCGGTGGTCGGAGATGCGGTTCTCCGGGAAGTTGTAGGTGCGGATCCGCTCCGACCGGTCGACGGTGCGGACCTGGGACCGACGGGCCGCGGACGCCTCGGCATCGGCGGCGTCCTGGGCCATCTGCCGGAGGCGGGCCCGCAGGACGCGCAGGGCAGCCTCCTTGTTCTGCAGCTGGGACTTCTCGTTCTGGCACGAGACGACGACCCCGGTGGGCAGGTGCGTGATCCGCACGGCGGAGTCGGTCGTGTTGACGCTCTGGCCGCCCGGTCCGGATGAGCGGTAGACGTCGACGCGCAGGTCGTTCGGGTCGAGCTCGACCTCGCCCTGGTCCTCGACCTCCGGCATGACGAGCACGCCGGCGGCGGAGGTGTGGATCCGGCCCTGGGACTCCGTCACCGGGACCCGCTGCACGCGATGGACGCCACCCTCGTACTTGAGCCGCGCCCACGGGCCCTCACCCGGCCCGGGATGTCCCTTCGCCGAGACGGAGACCCGCACGTCCTTGTAGCCGCCGAGGTCCGACTCGGTCGCGTCCTCGACCTGGGTGCGCCAGCCGCGCTGCTCGGCGTAGCGCAGGTACATCCGGAGCAGGTCGCCGGCGAACAGGGCCGACTCCTCCCCGCCCTCGCCGGCCTTGACCTCGAGGATGACGTTCCGGTCGTCGTCGGGGTCGCGGGGGACGAGCATCCGGCGCAGGTGCTCCTCGGCCTGCTCGAGGGCCTCCTCGAGGGCCGGGACCTCGTCGGCGAAGGACGCGTCCTCCTCGGCGAGCTCACGGGCCGCGGCGAGGTCCTCCCGCGCGGTGGTCCACGCCCGGGCCGCCGCCACCACGGGGCCGAGGTGGGCGTAGCGCTTGTTGAGCGTCCGCACGAGGTCCTGGTCCGAGTGGACGGCGGGGTCGCCGAGCCGCGCCTCGAGCGTGGCGTACTCGTCGAGGATCGACTGCACTGTGTCGAGCACGATGGCTCCTCATGCTGCTGGCTCATGGGCCGCCCAGGGCGGAACCGGCGGGACGGTCGGGGAACGGGACGGGAGAAAGCGAACGCCGGCCCCCGACGACCATGGTCGTGGGAGCCGGCGAACGGGGGACCTACTTGGCGGCCTTCTTGCCGTAGCGCGCCTGGAACCGGGCGACACGGCCACCGGTGTCGAGAATCTTCTGCTTGCCGGTGTAGAACGGGTGGCACTGGGAGCAGACGTCGGCGTTGATCTTGCCGCTCGTCGCCGTGCTGCGGGTGGTGAACGTGTTGCCACAGGTGCAGGTCACCTGGGTCTCCACGTAGTCAGGGTGAAGGTCCTTCTTCAACGGTGTCTCCTTGAGGTCATGGCCGGGTCGGCTGCGGATGGCAATGTGCCGTGAACCGGTCCAAAGGAAGAGTGTGCCATGTCGGCGCACACCATCCCAACACGAGACTGCCCACCGGCATTCCCGCTAGGCGGCGGGCAGGGTCACGATCATCGTCGTCCCCTCACCCTCGGTCGACTCGACGTCGAGGCGGCCGCCGTGGCCCTCGACGATGGTGCGGACGATGGCCAGCCCGAGGCCGGTGCCCGGGATGGCCGCCGCCGTGGCGTTGCCGGCCCGGAAGAAGCGCTCCGCCAGACGGGTCAGGTCCGCCTCAGGGATGCCGATGCCGGTGTCGGCGATCCTGATGCGGACGGTCCCGTCCGCCCGTGCGGCGTCGATGGTAACCGTGCCCCCGGCCGGGGTGAACTTCACGGCGTTGGAGCCGAGGTTGATCAGGGCCCGCTCGATCTGGGACCGGTCGGCCCGCACGGTGAGGCCGTCGGGGACGGGCGGCGCGACGAGGCTCACCTGCGTGCCCGCTGCCGCTGGCTCCATCGTCTCGAGCACGCACCGGACGAGGTCGGCCACCGGCACGTCGTCGAGGGCGGTCTCCAGACCGGTGCTCTCGATCTTGTTCAGGACGAGCAGGTCCTCGATGAGGCCGCGCAGCCGAGACGCGTTGCGCCGCACGACGGCGAGTGCCTGGACCTGCCCCGTGTTGAGCTCTCCGAAGTCGCCGTCCTCGAGCAGCTCGAGGTAGCCGCTGATCGACGTCAGCGGTGTGCGCAGCTCGTGGCTGATGGTGGCCATGAAGTCGGTCTTCTGGTGGTCGAGCTCCATCAGGCGCTCCACCTGCTCCTCCCGCATCTCGGCGAGTCGGAGCTGGACGATGGCCCGGGCCAGCATGATGGCGCTCTGCTCGGCGGCGTAGACCTCGTTGGGCTGCCACCACCTGGGCTGGTCGACGCTCAGGACGGCGAGCACGTCCAGGCCCTGGTCACCTGAGCCGACCGGGACGAGCACGAGCGATCGGGCGCCGGTGGCGCGGTGGAAGGCCAGGACTCGCGGGTCGCTGGCCCACTCGGGGTCGAAGACGTCGGGCAGGACCACCGCCCCACCACCGAGCTCGCGCAGCTCCGCCTCCACACCCGCGACCTGCCGCGCGACCGACGCCGGCAGCGGCGGCAGACCGGGCAGGGCGTCGGCGTGCCACTGGCTCCGCTCACGCACGCCGAGGCCCTCGTCGAGCGTGTAGAGCATGACCCGGTCGGCGCCCAGACCCGCGCCGAGGTCGCGACAGACACCGTCGAGGGCCGCGGGCACGTCGTTGGCCTGGCGCACGCCGCGCGAGACCTCGAGGACGAGCTGACGGGTGCGCAGCTCGTCGCCCTGCTGGGCTACGAACCTGGCGTTCTCCCGGGTCAGCGTGTTGAAGTCGCGCGCCAGCGTGCGCACCTCGTCCGCCCCGTGGTGCGTGTCGGCGAAGGCGGACGGGTCGCCCTCGACCCGGCTGCGCACGACCTCGCTCAGCCGTTCGAGGGGTCGCACGATGGAACGCCGCATCCGGTATGCGACGAGGAGCAGACCGCCGATCGAGACGACCGCGACGCCGAAGACGACGAACGCGAGCGTCGTCAGGGCTGTCCGGGACTTCGCACGGGCCACGTTGCGATCGGACCGCAGGCGGTCGCCGAGGGAGCCGTTCGAGGCGGCGTAGTCCCGCCACGCCACCTCGGCCTGCTCCCGCAATCGGGAAGGTCCGCCCGGGCCGGCGCGCGCGGAGCGCTCCGCCGCGACGAACCACGCCCCGATCGTCTGCCGCTGCCGCTGGGTCAGCTCCGTGTAGGCGGATCGGTGGGGCGAGGGCAGCTCCTCGCGTGCCGTCGCGGCGTCCAGCGCCTCGAGCTCGGCCTCGGCGCTCGACCGGTGCGCCTCGAGGGCCGCCAGGGTGGCCGGGAGACCGGCACCCCACTGGCTGTCCAGCCAGGTGCCGCGCGCCCGCGTCATCTCCAGCAGCACGGTGGTGTTGGCCTCGACGGCCGGACCGAGCGAGAGGGTCAGGGTGCGAACCGTCCGGCCCTGTTGGCTGATCATGAGCAAGGAGGCCAGGGTGCCCAGTGGGATGAGGACGACGAGCACGATGACGAGGGTGCGCACGTGGGCGCTGGCCGAGCCACCGGGGCGCCTGCGGCGGCCGAGGATCACGAGAGTCCCTCGTCGAAGCCTATCCGGGTCATCACGCCCCAGACGTGGCGCCGCCCGCGGAGGCTGGCCCACCAGCCCTCGAGCCGCCACCACACCGTCAGCTGGCGGTAGCCGAAGTTCTCCAGCGTGGCCGCGGCGAGCGCGATCCAGATGGCCCGCCAGCGGCCGTGCCGGTGGAAGGCCCATTCGTCCGCGAGCAGGGCGGCCAAGGTCACCAGCAGCGCGTAGCCGTAGGCGAGCAGGAGGAAGAGGGCGGCATACGGCAGGCTGACGACACCGAGCAGGAGCCCGACGGGCACGATGACGAGACCGAACAGCTCGAGCAACGGAGCGAAGAGCTCGAAGAGCCAGTAGTAGGGCAGCGCCAGAGCGCCGATACGCCCATAGCGGGGCCGGAACAGCATGCTCCGATAGGCCCAGAGCGTCTCCCACAGCCCGCGGTGCCAGCGCCGCCGCTGGCTGCGGAGCACGCCCGCGGTCGACGGCACCTCGGTCCACGAGACCGGCTCAGGCACGAACTCGACACGGTAGTCACGGCCCTCGTCGCGGAGGTGCCGGTGGATGCGCATGACGAGCTCGAAGTCCTCACCGATGCTCTTGGCGTCCAGACCGCCGACCTCGACGAGCACGTCACGCCGAAAGAGCCCGAAGGCGCCGCTGATGAGGATGAGGGCCCCCATCCGGGACCAGCCGGTCCGGCCGAGGAGGAACGCCCGCAGGTACTCGAGGACCTGGACGCGAGGCAGCCAGGACTCCGGCATCTCGACGCGGACGACCCGCCCGAACTCGACGCGGCTACCGTTCACCGGTCGGATGGCCCCCCGGTGGCGACGACCCTGGTCGGGTCGTCCACGAACGGCTTGGTCACCCGGAGCAGGCCGTCAGGCTCGAGGACGGAGTCGCCGTCGACCATGGCGACGAGTGGCTCGCTCGCCGCGTTGATCGCGACGTTGAGGGCCTCGGAGCGGCCGGAGTTCTCCTTGCGCACGACGACGAGCCGAGTGCGGCCGTCGCGGGGCACGTGGACGCTGTGGACCGCGACACCGGTCGGCACGTCCATCGGCAGACGGCGCGGCACTTCGACCAGGTCGAACGCCTCCTCGAGCCGAGCAAAGGTGCGGTCGGTGCTGCCGTCGTCGACGACCACCACCTCGTGCCGGGGGTAGCGCAGGCTGAGGAACGACTTGACCGCCGTGACGATCCCGACCTCCTCGTTGTAGGCCGGGACGAGGAGCGACACCCCGGGCGCCAGGCCACCGCCCTGCCAGTCGAGGGTGGTCAGCCGCCTGCGCTGCTGCGCCCGGAACTCCGCCCAGGCAAGCAGGATGAGCACGAGCAGCGAGGTGTTGATCAGCACGAAGTAGACGAGGATCGGCAGGGCGGTCAGGTGGACGACGGCGGAGACGCCCTCGCGCAGCGCCTCCACGACCGCGCTCCAGCTCATGAGCGGCTCCCCCGCAACGTGGCGAGCAGGGTCGCGCTGCGAGCAGCCGGCGTGCCCCGGAACGGCTCGAGCGCCGCAACGCCGACGGCACCGAGCCCGAGGAGCGCGCTGGCCGCCTGCTCGCCGACGCGGGGATCGGCATCGCTGACGAGGCCGGAGAGCACCGGCACAGCGGCCGGCTCGCCGAGCTCGCCCAGGGCTGCCACGCAGGCCCGGCGCAGGGCGGTCGGCTGCGTCGGCACCGTGTGCGCGGTCAGCGCCGGCACGTCCTCGGGGCGGCCCAGCCGACCGATGGCCGAGGCGCAGACGGACCGCACGATGGCGTCCGGGTCCCGCTCGATGAGCTGGCGGAGACGTGGGAGGCCACTGACGAAGCTGCCCTCACCGATGATGAAGGCGGCGACCGTGCGCGTGCGCGGGTGGGGGTCGTCGAGGGCGGCCGACAGTTGTCGGGAGATGGCGATGCCCATCCCCTGCAAGGCGTCGACCGCCGCACCGGCTGGAAGGCCGAGGGGCGCGCCACGCCGGTCGGTCGCCCCACCGACGGCTGCGAGGATCGGTCCGGCCGACCGTGGGTCGCCGATCAGCCCGAGGGCGAAGGCCGCGCTCCCCCGGACCTCGATGAACCGGTCCTGAAGGGCGGTCTCGAGTGGCTCCCGGGCGTCGTCACAGCCGGTCAGGCCGAGGACCTGCGCGGCTCGGGCCCGGCGTATCGGGGACCGGTGCGTCAGTTCTCGGTGCGCCCGGTGCACCGCGCCGTGCGCGCGCAGGACCTCCACGAGCTGTTCCGCGGGCGCCCCGCGGACCTTCGTCAACAGGGTGATGATGCGTCGGTCGAGCACGCGGGCCGCCGAGCCGCTCGTGCTCGCGAGCTCCCGCACGGCGAGGCCCTCCTCGTCGTCACCGGCGGCGACCCGGATCAGCGCACCCCGCAACGGCTCCAGAAGGCGCTCCTCACGGCGGCCCCCCAGGATCCGGTCGACCCGGACGACGACGACGGCGAGCAGGAGACACGCGCAGGCGCCAAGGACGCCGACCGTGACGGCGAACAGGAGGACGTGCGGGTTCACCGCGCGCGCGCCAGCATGCCGCTGACGCGGTGCAACAGCTCCCGCGGGCTGAAGGGCTTGATGACGTAGTCGTCGGCGCCGACCTCGAAGCCGGTGTCGACGTCGGAGTCGCGCGACTTGGCACTGAGCAGCAGGACCGGCACCGCCGGTGCCTCGCTCTCCCGGATGCGGCGCAACACGTCGATGCCGGACATGCCCGGCATCATGACGTCGAGCACGACCAGCTCCGGTGGCTGCTGCTCGAACGAGACCCAGGCGGAGACGCCGTCGGCGACGGCCTGCACCTCGAACCCAGCCTGGGTCAGCTTGAACTCGACGAGGTCGCGGATGTCCGCGTCGTCATCGGCCACGAGGATCCGCGGTCGAGCGGTAGCCGGGTCATGCATGAGTCCCCCAGAGAGTGTCCGAATCGAGCCGATCGTATTGGACAAATCGGGCATAGGTGAGCACTTCC
>NZ_AWQS01000075.1 GCF_000576575.1 Intrasporangium chromatireducens Q5-1 | reverse complement strand
CGTCGAGGGGCCACAAACCGTCGAGGGGCCAGCGTGCCCCGTTAGGGTGAAGCATGGCGAGCGACTTCGAATCGGCCGTCGCCGCGGTGGGGCGGCTCGAGAAGGACCCGGGCAACGACGTCAAGCTGCGGCTCTACGCGCTCTACAAGCAGGCGACGGAAGGCGATGTGACCGGCTCCCGGCCGGGGATGATGGACTTCGTCGGACGGGCGAAGTACGACGCCTGGGCCAAGCTCAAGGGCACCCCCACCGAGGACGCGAAGCTCGAGTACGCGCGGATCGTCGACGGACTCCTCCCGCCGTGACCCGCGGAGGCTGTGCGATCGGCCGCCGCTGCCCCCGACGTCGGTTTTCCAGCCAGTGATGGATTCATGCGCCTTCAGGGCGCCCAGAGCCACCGTTTTCCATCCGGTGATGGAAGTCCGAGAGGGTGCTGTGGATGAGTTCCGCGGGCACAGCCGGGACCCGGGCACGATCGACGCATGCCAGCCGAGCCAAGTGGTCCGTTCCGTGTCGTGCGTGACAGCAAGGGCGCCATCACCGAGCCCGCCGGGCTGACTGACTGGGACCTGAGGTCTGGGCGCTTTCGTCGCCTCTTCCACGGGGTCTACGTGAGCAGCAGGACGGTACTGCGCCCGCGCCTGCTCGCACGGGCGGCTCTCCTTCTTGCCGGTGAGGGCGCGGTGGTCTCGCACCATGATGCAGCCCGGCTGTGGGGCGGGGTCGTGCCGGAGGACCCGAACACGCACGTGACCTGCGTCGGCAGTCGGCCGCAGGTCCGCGGCATTCGAGCCCATCGCGCCAAGCGGGGCCAGCGGTGGGCCTGGCACGAGGGGTTGCCGGTCATGACCCCCGTCACGACCTTCCTCGATCTCGCGGAGGTTCTGGACCTGGTCGACCTAGTCGTGCTCGGTGACTCACTCATCCGTGCCGGCCGGGTGACGCCGCAGCAGTTGGGCGACGCCGCCCGGCGCCACTCAGGAAAGGGCTGTCGGCTGGCGAGGCGAGCCGCGGGCTTGGTCAGGGATGACGTCGACTCGGCGATGGAGTCGCGGCTGCGGATGCTGCTCGTGCTGGCTGGCCTGCCCGAGCCGACGATCAACCACAAGATCTACTGGGTCGATGGCCGGGTGCGCTGGCGGTTCGACCTCAGCTACCCCGAGTTCCGGCTCATCATCGAGTACGACGGCCGGCAGCATCGGGACTCCGACGACCAGTGGTCGATCGACATCGGCCGTCGGGAGTGGATGGACCGCAACGACTGGCGCATCGTCGTGGTCATCGCCAAGGGCGTCTACCGGACGCCGGCTGCCACGCTGCAACGCGTCGTCGACGCGATGCCGGACTGCGGGATGGTCGTGCCGCGGCTGTCCGACGAGTGGCGGCGCTACTTCCCGAGCCTGTCTGACGACATCGCTGAGCCTGCCTGAGCGGACCTGCGTGACACCGTCGTGGTTTGTCCGCCATCAGCGGACAAGCGGCGTTGCGCGAGCGACGGGCACCCTGCTCGTCGTCTAATAGGACATGGCCCCGTACATTGGGGGTCGGGCCGAGCGCAGCCCCGCGTGAGGCAGTCGAGGGACCAGGGAGCATCCACGTGGCACGCATCGGAGAAGGCGCAGACCTCCTCAAGTGCTCGTTCTGCGGAAAGAGCCAGAAGCAGGTCAAGAAGCTGATCGCCGGACCGGCTGTCTACATCTGCGACGAGTGCATCGAGCTCTGCAACGAGATCATCGAGGAGGAGCTCGCCGAGACGAGCGAGCTGGGCCTCGACCACCTGCCCAAGCCGCGCGAGATCTTCGAGTTCCTCGAGAACTACGTCGTCGGTCAGGACCAGGCCAAGAAGTCCCTCGCGGTCGCGGTCTACAACCACTACAAGCGCATCCAGGCCGGCGAGGGCATCAAGAAGGCCGACGACCACGTCGACATCGCCAAGTCGAACATCCTGCTCATCGGCCCGACGGGCTCCGGCAAGACCTACCTCGCCCAGACCCTCGCGAAGATGCTCAACGTCCCCTTCGCGATCGCCGACGCGACGGCGCTGACCGAGGCCGGCTACGTCGGTGAGGACGTCGAGAACATCCTGCTCAAGCTCATCCAGGCCGCCGACTACGACGTCAAGAAGGCCGAGACCGGGATCATCTACATCGACGAGGTCGACAAGATCGCCCGCAAGTCGGAGAACCCGTCCATCACCCGTGACGTGTCGGGAGAGGGCGTGCAGCAGGCGCTGCTGAAGATCCTCGAGGGCACGACCGCGTCGGTGCCGCCACAGGGTGGGCGCAAGCACCCGCACCAGGAGTTCATCCAGATCGACACGACGAACGTCCTGTTCATCGTCGGTGGGGCGTTCGCCGGCCTCGAGAAGATCATCGAGCAGCGGGCCGGCCGCAAGGGCCTCGGGTTCGGGGCGGCCCTGCACAGCCCCAAGGATCTCGCCGACACGTTCGCCGACGTCATGCCCGAGGACCTGCTGAAGTTCGGCCTCATCCCCGAGTTCATCGGCCGCCTCCCGGTCCTCACGACCCTCGCCCCGCTCGACCGGCAGGCTCTCGTCAGCATCCTGACGACGCCTCGCAACGCCCTTGTCAAGCAGTACGAGAAGATGTTCGAGATCGACGGCGTCGAGCTCGAGTTCAGCGAGGACGCCCTCGAGGCGGTCGCCGACCAGGCGCTGCTGCGCGGCACGGGGGCGCGTGGTCTGCGGGCGATCATGGAAGAGGTCCTTCTGCCCGTGATGTTCGACGTGCCGAGCGACGACGAGATCGCCCGGGTCGTGGTGACCCGCGAGGTCGTGCTCGACAACGTCCTGCCGACGATCGTGCGGCGGGAGCCGGAGCCGCGCAAGCGCCAGCGCAAGGAATCCGCCTGAGCCAAGCCGTGAGGACCCGAGCGAGGAACGAGCGAGGCCCGGAGCGGCGGTTCGGCTCAGGCGGAGAACGAGGCAGCCTGAGCCAAGCCGTGAGGACACGACCGAGCGCCAGCGAGGGAGGCCCGGAGCGGCGGTTCGGCTCAGGCGGAGAACGAGGCCGCCTGAGCCAAGGCGCGTTCCGGCTGGCGCGGGGTGACGCCGCGCCGCTGCAGCAGTCGCCGACAACGTGCGGCTCGGCCTGCCTCACGGTCGCGCGGATGCTCGCCAACCCGCCGTTCGCCGACTGGGTCATCCGCGGCGACCCCAACACCAACCACGGAGCGGCGGCCCCGCCCCACTCCGCCGACGAGCGCTTCGCCGCCTACGAGCAGGTCGTCGCCCGGCGCACCAACGGGCTCGTCGGGCCGAACGGGCGACTGCAGCCGCCGTGGCCCCGCGCGCTCGGCACGCCGCCGTGGGGAGCGCGCCACGAGATCGAGTACGGCGCCAGCCCGCCCGGCACCCGCTATGCCCTCGTGTGGACGCGGCTGAGCGGCATACGACGGCTGGGGCGCCTTTACGACCACATGCGGGGGGAGGTGCACGCGGGTCGGCCGGTGCTGCTCTACGTCGGCAACGGGTGGCTGCCGCGCCACGTCGTGCTCGCGCTGCCCGGCACGGCAGACGGGCGCGACGACCTCGACGTCTACGAGCCCTCGATCGGCCGGGTCGTGCCCCTGTCCCGGGACGCCTTCGTCACGCGCCGGCTCGAGCTCGCGGGCTGGGACGTGCCGTGGTGCCTCGTGTCGCCCCGCTGAGCGTCACTCGGCGGACTCCGGCGGATTGGTCCGCAGTGCCCAGAGGCCGACGGTCAGGCCGAGCAGACCGATGACGTATGCCGCTGGGCTGAGCCCCGCTGTCCGGCCCAGCAGGAGCGCGGCCAGACCCGCAGCGACCGTCGCTGCGGCGAGCCCGACCGCGACCCAGCGCAGCCACTCCCGGGCCGTCACCCGTCCGACGAGAGCCCACGGGGGAGCCGAGTCGGCCAGTGCGGTGGCGGCGTGGGAAAGGGTCACGCCGCCTGCCGCGAGCAGCGACCACCACGAGAAGCTGCCGGCGGGCGTCAGGTTGATCCAGACCACGAGCAGGACGGTCCAGAGCACGAGGGCGGCGGCAGAGTTGGACAGCGACCACGTCATGAGCGGCACCGCGAGGAGCAGCCACCAGCCGGCGTCCATGCCGCCGCTCGCGCCGGCCAGGGCGACGAGATAGAGCGCCACGCCGAGGGTCGCGAGACCGGCGAGCAGCAGGTGGTGGACCGACCAGTCGGACCCGGCCCCGAACCGGACGAACCGTTGGGGCCGGCCCGAGTCGGCCGGGCGCGTCAGGTCCCGGGCGCTCATCGGCGGACCATCCTCGGGGCGGTCGCCCGGTGCGCGACGTCGCGCAGGACGTTGTCCAGGGAGCCGGGTCCGCGCCACGGGACGACCGGCACGCCGCGGCTGATGATCGCCCCGACCTGAGCCTGCCGGGACAGGAGCCGGATCCGCCAGGCGAGCGCCTGGTAGGGGTCGTCGGGGGTCGCCGTGAGGTGCTCGGGGAAGGTGTCGATGACGACCGTGGTCAGGCCCCGGCTCGCGAGGGTCGTCGTCAGCTCGACCATCGTCGGCTCGATGAGCGGGCTCAGCACGAGGACGAGGCCGAGCGGGTCGAGCCCGCGGATCGCCCGCCGGCCGTCGTCGCGCCGTTCCGACGCCGGCTCGATGCGGGCGAGGGTCTCGAGGACGCGGCGGAGGTGGTGGGTGCCGGACCCGACGCCGAGCGGAGGGATGTCGGCCGCGCCGACGGTGCGCAGGGTGAGCCGGTCGCCGGCCCGCAGGAAGTGGTCGGCCAGGGCGCCGGCGGCTCGGACCGTCACGTCGAGGCTGGTCGGACGGCCGTCGATGCCCTCGCGCGGGCCGAGGTCGCTGAAGGCGTCGACGAGCAGGACGACGTGCGCGTCCTCGTCCGCGAACGTCGAGGTGACGTGCAGGCGACCGGTCCGCAGCGAGACGGGCCAGTGGATCCGGCGCAGCCGGTCGCCGGGCTGGAACTCCCGGATCGTGTTGAACTCGCTCCCGGCACCGGGCCGGGCGGACCGGTTGATCCCGACGATGCCGCGCGGATGTGGGGTCGGCGCCGACGCGTCGAACACGGCCGGGACGGGCAGCGTCGTCGTCGTGAGGTCGGGCAGGTCGACCGGCCCGCACCGGAACGCGCCCCACGGGCTCGTCAGGGCGATGCTCACCGTGCCGAGCGGACGCACCCCCCACCGCATGGAGCGCACGCCCATGGCGCTGACGAGCCCCTCGACCGGCGCGACTCCTGCTGGCGGGTTGCGCTGCACCCACTGCGTCTCGGCGAGGAGCATGACGCCGGAACAGTCGGCGGGCAGCGGCTCGACACGGACGACGAGTGAGCTGCTCTCGCCCTCCCGCAGGGTGGACTGGGCGAGCTGAGCCCGCGCCGTGGCGTCCTCGCGCGGCCGGGTCAGCTGTCCCCAGACGGCCGCGACGACGAGCGGCACCCCGATCACGATCAGGTCGGGGCGCCGCAGGATCGCGCCGAGCGCGAGCGCGCCGCCCCCCAACAGCACCGCGCGGACGTGGGCGGCCGTGGGGGCCCACTCTCCCAGCTGCCGGGTGACGGTGAGCCGCCGCCCGGTGCGCGTCGGCCGGCCCTCAGCCGTCATCCTGCGCCGTCCCGTGCGCCGTCCCGTGTGCCGCCCCGCGGGCACCCGGCTCGCCGACGCGGGTGGCGGCGACGTGCTGCTCCCGCGCCGACGGCGCGGGCACGGTGTGCAGGATGGATCCGACGACCGCGCCGGCGCTGACGTTGCTCATCCACAGCTCGGGCTTGACGGTGATGCGATGGGCGAGCACGGCGGGGGCCACCGCCTTGACGTCCTCGGGTGTCACGTAGTCGCGACCCGCGATGACCGCGAGCGCTCGTGAGCACAGCATGAGACCGAGCGCGCCGCGTGGTGAGGCGCCCAGGAGCACGTCGGCATGGGTGCGCGTCGCCGCCGCGAGGGCGACGCAGTAGCGGCCGACCGACTCGTCCACGTCGGTCTGTTCGACCGCCGCCTGCATCCCGAGCAGCTGCTCACCGGTCACGACCTGCCGCAGCGTCTGCTCCTCCTGGCGCCGGGACACCCGAGCATCGAGGATCCGCCACTCCTCGTCGAGCGACGGGTAGCCGAAGGAGACCCGCATCAGGAAGCGGTCGAGCTGGGCCTCGGGGAGCGGGTAGGTGCCCTCGTACTCGACCGGGTTCGCCGTCGCGAGCACGTGGAAGGGTCGGGGCAGCGGGAAGGTCCGGCCCTCCACCGTCACCTGATGCTCCTGCATCGCCTCGAGGAGGGCGGCCTGGGTCTTCGGCGGCGTCCGGTTGATCTCGTCGGCGAGGAGCAGGCCGGTGAAGAGGGGACCCGCCCGGAACTCGAAGTCCCGCGTCCGCTGGTCGAAGACGAAGGAGCCGGTCAGGTCGCCGGGCAGCAGGTCAGGCGTGAACTGCGCCCGGCGGAACTCCAGGCCCAGCGTCTGCGCGAAGCTGCGTGCGGTCAGCGTCTTGCCGAGGCCCGGGAAGTCCTCCATCAGCACATGGCCGCCGGCGAGGACGCCGGCCAGCACGAGCCGCAGGCTGTCGCGCTTGCCGACGACGGCCCGTGACACCTCGGTGAGGATCGCCGAGCTGAGCTCGCTGACATCCCGGATCTGCATGGGTCACCACTTCTCGATGCGTTGGAGGACTGCGTCCAGTTTGTCGGGTCGGTACAGGTCGGGGTCCGGCACGCTGAGGATGAAGTCCCACAGCTCGGGCGGCATGACGCCCTGCGCCCACTTGGGTTCTTCCTCGAGCACGAGCCCGTGCTTCGCGTGCAGCCGTTCGCGGACGAGGGCCGTCAGCTGCCCGTGCAGGTCGTCGACCAGGCTCTCCCGTCCCTCGCCGCGCTCGTTGGCACCAGCGAGCCGGGCGGCGAGGTTCGTCACCCGGAAGTCCTGCCCGCGGTGCGAGCGGGACCGGTAGGCGTCGCTCACCGGCCAGTGCGTCACCGCGTTCGACGTGGCGTGGTCGACGAGATACCAGACGAGCATCGCCAGGGCGACGATGAGCGCGGCCAGCTGCGGGACGCTGGCGTCCTGGCCGAGCAGGGCCCCGAACACGACGAGCGCGAGCCAGACGCCGGCCGCCCAGGCGACGCGCCGGTGCCAGGGCCGCGTCGCCCGCAGCAGCTCCCGTATGCCGCTCAGCCGGTTCACGTGGTCGTCGCCCCCCGCGCCTCGGCGGCCACGCGTCGCAGGTCCTCGTGCAGGGTCGTGAGGTCCCGCATCGCTCGACGGCGGTGCTCCTCGGTGAGCGGGTGGCGCGAGAAGCGCGCCTCGCGGTAGAGCGCCCCGAGGTCGGCGAGACTGCGTGGGTCGATGTCCCAGGTGTGCAGCACCCGAGTGGTGTACTCCGTCGACGTCTCGGCCGGCTCTCGGGCGAGTCCCGTTGCGGCCGTTGCGGTTTCGAGACTGAGCCAGGCGGCGACGATGGCGTTGCGGGGCTCGCCGGTGGCGAGGAGCGCGAGCCGTTCGCCCCCCGAGTCCAGCAGCTCCTCCGGCAGGTCCTGCGTCACGAAGTCGGCGGCCGGTCGCGAGATGAACTGGGGACGGCGCCATACCGACCGGATGAGCGCGACGATGACGCCGAGCACGACGACGATGGCGAGGACCGCGACGATCTGGACCATCAACGCGACGAATGGCGAGAGCGGCCCGAGCGGTTCCCCCGTGCCCGTGGCGAGGACCTGCGGGGGTGCCACCGTGGTCGTGGGCAGGGGAGGGACCGGGGTCGTCCGGGGCACCGAGGCGACCGGCCGGGGCCGCATCAGCTGGACCGGGTCCCCCACGGCGGTGAGCAGCAGCGCGACGACGACCGCGACTGCGGCGGCGACCCACGCGGCGACCCACCTTCGGGACATGCCAGAAACCCTAGGCCAGTCGGGCCCCCGATTCCCCTTCCCGCACGCCGCGTCCGCGGGGAGGGGAGGGGAGGGGAGGGGTCAGGCGCCGCGTGGGGTCTTCTCCGCGGGGACGAGATCGACGTCGCGGACCTCGAGCTCGTCCGACGTGGCGTAGCGCAGCTCGGTCACGTGCCCCGCGGCCCGGAGGTCACCCTCCCCGGCCCGCACGTGCGCGACGACCGACTCGGGCGCGGCGAGGACCATCGTCTTGATCTCCGAGCGCATGCCGACCTTCGCCTCGGACTTCACCTTGCGGACCGCAGCGAGTGCGGCGCCGACCGCGTCGAGCATCGCGGCGTCACCGCCAGAGGGCAGCTCCGCACGGGTGGGCCAGGCCTGCCGGTGGATCGAGCCCTCGCCGAACCAGGACCACACCTCCTCGGTCGCATAGGGAATGAACGGCGCGAGCAGCCGCAGCATCGTCTCCAGCGCCAGCCGCAGCGCCGCCCGGGCGCTCGCCGCCTCGGCGTCGCCCTGGCCGCCGTAGGCGCGGTCCTTGACCAGCTCGAGGTAGTCGTCGCAGAACGCCCAGAAGAACGTCTCGGTGACCTCGAGCGAGCGGGTGTAGTCCCACGACTCGAAGCCGTTCGTCGCCTTGTCGACGACCTCGCCGAGTGCCGAGAGCATCGACAGGTCAAGCGGATTCGTCACGGCTGCGCGAAGGTCACCGGCCACCTCCCCGAAGCCGAGCGCGAACTTCGACGCGTTGAGCACCTTGATCGCGAGGCGCCGGCCGACCTTCATCTGGCCGGTGTCGTAGGCGGCGTCGGTGCCGAGGCGTCCGGACGCCGCCCAGTAGCGGACCGCGTCGGCGCCGTGGGCTCGGACGACGTCCTCGGGGGTCTCGGCGTTGCCCTTGGACTTGCTCATCTTCTTGCGGTCCGGGTCGAGGATCCACCCGCTGATCGCGGCGTTGCGCCACGGTGCGGTGCCCTCCTCGAAGTGCGAGCGGACCACGGTGGAGAAGAGCCAGGTGCGGATGATGTCGTGGGCCTGCGGCCGCATGTCCATCGGGAAGAGGGCCGCATAGAGCTCCGGGTCGGAGCCGGGGCCCGAGCCGTCACGCACCGGCCAACCCGTCGCGATCTGGGGGGTCAGCGACGACGTGGCCCACGTGTCCATGATGTCGGGGTCAGCGACGAAGCCGCCCGGCTCACCGCGCTGCGACTCGTCGAACCCGTCGGGGGTGTCGACCTGCGGGTCGACGGGCAGGGCGGACTCGGGTGCCGTCAGGACCGAGTCGTAGTCGATGTCGCCCGACTCGTCGACGCGGTACCAGACCGGGAACGGCACCCCGAAGAACCGCTGCCGGGAGACGAGCCAGTCGCCGTTGAGGCCCTCGATCCAGTTCTTGTAGCGGGCCCGCATGAACGAGGGGTGGAAGTCGATCTCGTCGCCGCGCGCGACGAGGGCGGCGCGCAGGTCGGCGTCGCGACCGCCGTTGCGGATGTACCACTGGCGGGAGGTCACGATTTCGAGCGGCTTGTCGCCCTTCTCGTAGAAGTTGGCCTTGCGCTGCGTCTTCTGCGGCTCGCCCTCGAGGTCACCGGACTCGCGCAGGGCGGCGACGACGGCCTCCCGGGCACTGAACGTCGTCCTGCCGGCCAGCTGTGCGGCATACAGCTCCTCACCGGGCCCACCCGCGATCCACTCGGGGGTCTCGGCCTGCATCCGGCCGTTGCGGGTGATCAGCGACCGGGTCGGCAGCTGCAGCTCACGCCACCACATGACGTCGGTGAGGTCGCCGAAGGTGCAGCACATCGCGATGCCGGCCCCCTTGTCCATCTCAGCGGCGGGGTGCGCGAGGACCGGCACCTCCACCCCGAAGAGCGGGGAGTGGACCGTCGTGCCGAAGAGCGGCTGGTAGCGCTCGTCGTCCGGGTGGGCGATGAGCGCGACGACCGAGGGGATGAGCTCGGGCCGGGTCGTCTCGATGTGGACGGGCTCGGTGTCGCCGTCCGCCGCGGTCCGGTGGAAGGCGACGCGGTGGTAGGCACCCGGGTAGTCGCGCGCCTCGAGCTCGGCCTGCGCCACGGCCGTCTGGAAGGTGACGTCCCAGAGACCGGGGGCCTCGGCCTGGTAGGCCTCGCCCCGGGCGAGGTTGCGCAGGAACGCCTGCTGGGCGACCGCACGCGACCGCTCGTCGATCGTGCGGTAGGAGATGTTCCAGTCGAGCGAGAAGCCCAGCCGACGGAAGAGCGCCTCGAAGGTCTCCTCGTCCTTGACGGTCAGCACGTCGCACAGCTCGATGAAGTTCTTGCGGCTGACCGGGCGCTGGTCGTGCGCCTTGATCGCCTTGCCGTCCGCGCCGACGCCACCCTCGCCGGGCGGGACGAGGCTGTCCTCGTAGGGCAGGGTCGCGTCGCCCCGCACGCCGTAGTAGTTCTGCACGCGCCGCTCGGTCGGCAGGCCGTTGTCGTCCCACCCGATGGGGTAGAAGACCTCGTGGCCGCGCATCCGCTTGTAGCGGGCCATGCAGTCGGTGTGGGTGTAGCTGAACACGTGCCCGACGTGCAGGCTGCCGGAGGCGGTCGGCGGCGGGGTGTCGATGGCGAAGACCTGCTCGCGGGGCAGGTCGAGCGCACGCTCGCGGTCGAACACGTAGGTGCCCTGCTCGCGCCATACCTGCATCCACTTGTCCTCGAGGCCGTCGAGCGCCGGGCGCTCGGGGATCCGAGAGGTCGTCGAGGCAGGTGTGTCAGTCATGCGCGCAATCCTTCCACGTCCGCGAGGGTGCCCTCGAACCCGTTTCATCCCGTATGCCGCTGAGCGGGCGGCCGCTCGCCGGTGACCTCGGGCGGTCGTTCCTCACACTCCTCGCGGGCGGGGGTCCGGCGCGGGGGCCACGCTCCTACACTGAGCCGCACCAGCGCCAAGTGGAGTGACGATGTCGGATCGGATTGCGAACCCAGCCCTGCGAGCGAAGGTCATGTCCCCGGACGAGGCGGCCGCCCTCATCCAGCCCGGCGACAACGTGGGGATGAGCGGCTTCACCGGGGCCGGCTACCCGAAGGCCGTCCCCCTCGCGCTTGCCGACCGGATCCACGCCTTCCGCACTCACGGCCACGACTTCCGGATCGGCGTGTGGACCGGCGCCTCGACGGCTCCGGAGCTCGACGGCGCGCTCGCCGAGGCGGACGGCATCGAGCTGCGGCTGCCGTACCAGTCCGACCCGGTGAGCCGGTCGAAGATCAACTCGGGACTGATGGAGTACATCGACGTCCACCTGTCCCACGTCGCCCAGATGGCGTGGGAGGGCTTCCTCGGCAAGCTCGACGTCGCGCTCGTCGAGGTCGCCGGCATCACCGCGGAGGGCCACCTCATCCCCAGCTCGTCGATCGGCAACAACAAGACGTGGATCGACCTCGCCGACAAGGTGATCCTCGAGGTGAACTCGTGGCAGCCCGAGCAGCTGCAGGGCATGCACGACGTCTACTACGGCACGGCGCTGCCGCCGAACCGCAAGCCCGTCATGATCCTCGAGGCGGGGGACCGGATCGGGGTGCCGCACTTCATCTGCCCGCCGGAGAAGATCGTGGGCATCGTCGAGACGCACGCGCCCGACCGCAACACGGCGTTCAAGGCGATCGACGAGGACTCCCGTGCCATCGCCGAGCACTTCATCGACTTCCTCGACCACGAGGTGCGGGCCGGGCGCATGCCGGCGGGCCTGCTGCCGCTCCAGTCGGGGGTCGGCAACATCGCGAACGCGGTGCTCGCCGGGCTGGGGGAGAGCGGACGGACCGGCCTGACCGCCTACACCGAGGTGCTCCAGGACGGCATGCTCGACCTGCTCGAGTCGGGCACCATCAGGCTCGCGTCGGCGACGGCGTTCTCCCTGTCGCCGGCCGGCGTCGAGCGCTTCCTCGCCGGGATCGAATTCTTCCGGGAGCGGATCATCCTGCGCCCCCAGGAGATCTCCAACCATCCGGAGGTCATCCGCCGGCTCGGCGTCGTGGCGAGCAACGGCATGATCGAGGCCGACATCTACGGCAACGTCAACTCGACGCACATCATGGGCTCGCGGATCCAGAACGGCATCGGCGGCTCGGGTGACTTCGCCCGGAACGCCTTCATCTCGACCTTCGTGACGCCGTCGACGGCCAAGGACGGGGCCCTGTCGTGCATCGTGCCGATGGTCTCCCACGTCGACCACACCGAGCACGACGTCGACGTCATCATCACCGAGCAGGGCCTGGCCGACCTGCGCGGCCTCGCTCCGCGCCGACGTGCCGAGCGGGTCATCGCCAACTGCGCCCACCCGGACTACCGGCCGATGCTCGAGGACTACACCGAGCGTGCCGGCAAGGGCGCGTGGGGCTTGCAGACGCCCCACCTGCTCGGCGAGGCGCTCTCGTGGCACCGGCGTTTCATGGACACCGGCTCGATGCGGGCGCACTGAGCGGCGGCTCGCTCAGGACGTCGCGGTGGTGCCCTCGTAGAGGCCCATCTGGTTGCCCTCGCTGTCCTCGAAGGCGGCGAACCAGCTCGTGTCGGAGATCGGCGTCTTCGGCATGACGACGCGCCCGCCGTTCTGCTCCACCTTGCCGAGCGTGTCGTCGATCGAGTCGACCTCGACGTAGCTGCGGGGGTGTTGCAGGCCCTCCTGGCGCGCAGCAAGTCCTCCGCCGCTGATCTTGTTGGGGGCCTGCCACATCGGGTAGCCCTCGTAGCCGGGTGCCTCGTTGATCTGCCAGCCGAGGACCGTCGTGTAGAACCGCCTGGCCCGGTCCATGTCGTCGACGGGGATGTCGATGTGGGTGATGTCTCCGTGAGCCATGCTCCACGCTAGCGCCGGGAGCCGACGCTGGGGTACCTCTTGGTGACCCCGGTCGGCGGGCAGGGCAGAGTGTGCACCATGGAGCCGGTCTATGAGGCGGTCGTCGGGTTCGCCCGCGGGGTGTTCGCGATGCAGGGTCTGCGGTTCACGATCGTCGGCGAGGAGAACGTGCCACGCGACGGTGGCGCCGTCATGGTCATCAACCACACCGGCTACATGGACTTCACCTACGCCGGGCTGGCGGCCCAGAAGTCCGGGCGGCTCGTCCGGTTCATGGCGAAGGAGAGCGTGTTCCGGCACCCCGTGAGTGGTCCTCTCATGCGCGCCATGCATCACATTCCCGTCAACCGTGAGGCGGGGTCGTCGTCGTACGCCGCCGCCGTCGCCGACCTCCGGCGGGGCGAGATCGTGGGCGTCTTCCCGGAGGCCACGATCTCTCGCTCGTTCGAGCTGAAGGACTTCAAGACAGGTGCGGCGCGGATGGCTGCCGAAGCGCACGTGCCGATCATCCCGGTCGTCATCTGGGGCTCCCAACGGGTCTGGACCAAGGGCCACCCGAAGCGCCTCGGGCGGACGAACGTGCCCATCTTCATCTCCGTCGGCGAGCCGATCCCCGTCGCCCCGGACTCCGACCCCGAGGTGGTGACCGCGGGCTACAAGGAGGTCATGGCGCACATGCTCGACCTTGCCCGGGCCGCCTACGAGCCGCTCCGCGGCGCGGACCTGAAGTACCTGCCCGCTCGGCTGGGCGGCACCGCGCCCACGCTCGCGGAGGCGAACCGGCTCGACGAGCTCGAGCAGGCCGAGCGCCGCGCCAAGCGCGGCGACCAGAGCGGCGACCAGAGCGGCGACTAGACGGCGCTGAGCCGCTCGCCCGGCCCGTCGGCCCCGGCGATAGCCTTCCGGGCATGGCTCGACAGCGCGTCCCGGAGGGGCCGGCCCCGGACCCCGCGGTCCAACGACTCCGGATCCGGTACGCGAAACGTGGGCGACTACGTTTCACGTCGAGCCGGGACTTCCAGCGGGCGCTCGAGCGGGCGCTGCGCCGGGCGGACGTGCCGATGGCGTTCTCGGCCGGCTTCCACCCGCACCCCAAGATCTCCTACGCGAACGCCGCCGCGACGGGGACCGCAAGCGAGGCCGAGTACGTCGAGATCCAGGTCACCGAGCGGGTCGACCCCGAGTCCGTCCGCGTGGCGCTCGACGCGGCGCTGCCCGACGGCTTGGATGTCGTCACGGTCGTCGAGGCCCGCGCCGGCAACCTCGCCGACCGGCTCGAGGCAAGCGACTGGCGCCTCGAGTTCCTCGGTGTCCCGAGCAGTGAGCTCGCTGCGGCCGTGGCGACGCTGCTGGGCCGCGAGCGGGTCGAGGTGACCCGGATGACCAAGTCCGGGCCGCGCACGTTCGACGTGCGCGAGGCCCTCATGTCGGCGGTGGTCGAGGACGGGACCCAGGAGGAGTCCGGCGTGTCGGACCGTGCTCCGAGTGGGGGCCTCGGAGCCGACTGTGCGATACTGCGGTTGGTCGTGCGGCACACCACACCAGCCGTTCGCCCCGACGACATTCTGACCGCGCTGCGCGACGTCGCCGGCCTGCAACCTGTCCGTCCCCCCTTGGTGACGCGTCTGGCGCAAGGGCCGTTCGACTCCGCAACCGCGAGGGTGGCCGACCCGTTGGCTGCCGACAAGAACGCCGACGGCGCCTGATTCGGGGCCGCGCTTCGCGCGAACCGGGGAGGGCGTAACAATTCGACTTCCGTCCCACCGGTTCCCCGATGGGACGACCGATACCGCAACACAGGCGGTGCGGGCGGCTCCGGCCCGGTGTGGGTCCCACCGCCCGTGACGGGAGGCTGCCGGATGGCACCCAACGAGAACACTCCCTCCGACGAAACCACGCTGTTCGACGGCGCCGCGGCACCCGCCGCGCCGGCCCCGCGCAAACGCACGCCTCGACGGAGCACCCGCAAGCAGGCCACCCCGCAGCCCGGAGCCGACAGCGTCGAGCACCCCACCGAGGTGGCGCCCACCGAGGCGGCGCCCAGCGAGCCGGACAGCGGCGCGGGGGAGACCGCCGGTTCGGCACCCGAGCGCACCGCTCCGGTGAAACCCGCCCGCAAGCGGGCCACCCGTAAGAAGGCCGCGGCTCAGGAGCCGACGCTGCCCCCGTCCGTGACGCAGATCCTCGACCAGGCCGAGGCTGGCCTGACCGAGACCCCACCGGTGGCTCCGGCGAGTGCCGGGCAGCCGGCCGACGAACCAGACGGCACGTCGACCGACAGCACGCCCGCCGAGAGCGAGCCGCGGGCCACGGACCAGACCGCGGGTCGCGGCGAGGGTCGCGCCGAGAGCGAGACCGTGCAGCAAACGACCGCAGCCGAGGACGAGGTCGACGAGCAGGACGAGCAGCCGGACGAGGACGAGCTCCCGGCCGTGCAGAGCTTCTCGGTGCTCTTCCAGGCGCCCGACCCGGAGGCCGCGACCGTCCAGCGCCCGCGCCGGCGTCGCGCACCGACCCAGCCGGAGCCCGAGCCCGAGCCGGTCCAGGCCCCCGAGCCCGAGCCGGAGGAGTCCGCCGCCGAGACGCAGGAGGAGGACGAGACCCACCGGCGCTCGCGGCGTCGTCGCGGCGGCAAGGGCCGTCGGGGCCGCGGCAGCGCGGAGTCCGAGGGCGACGAGGCTGGCACCCAGGGTCAGGAGGCCCGGGCCGGCGCCGACGGTGAGCAGACGGCCCAGGCCGAGGAGACGCAGTCCGCCGAGGCCGACGAGGACCACGGCACCGACGAGGACGAGAGCGGCACGAGTCGCCGTCGCCGTCGCCGCCGTCGCACCGGCTCCACCGGTGACGCCTCGAGCGAGGAGGCCGGCGTCACGACCCGCGTCCGCGCTCCGCGATCGCACAGCGACGAGCCGACCGGCGTCAAGGGCTCGACCCGGCTCGAGGCCAAGAAGCAGCGCCGCCGGGAGGGCCGGGAGGCGGGCCGGCGCCGCACCGTCATCACCGAGGCGGAGTTCCTCGCCCGCCGCGAGGCCGTCGAGCGCGTCATGGTCGTGCGCAACCGCAACGGCCGCACCCAGATGGGCGTCCTCGAGGACGGCGTGCTCGTCGAGCACTACATCGACCAGGCCGGCAACGTCTCGATGGCCGGCAACATCTACCTCGGCCGGGTCCAGAACGTCCTGCCCTCGATGGAGGCGGCCTTCGTCGACATCGGCAAGGGCCGCAACGCCGTCCTCTACGCCGGCGAGGTCAACTGGGACGCGGCCGGTCTGGACGCCAACCAGCCGAAGCGCATCGAGAACGCGCTCGAGTCCGGGCAGACCGTGCTCGTGCAGGTCACGAAGGACCCCATCGGGCACAAGGGCGCCCGCCTCACCTCGCAGATCTCGCTGCCGGGGCGCTACCTCGTCTATGTCCCCAACTCCTCGATGACCGGCATCTCCCGCAAGCTGCCGGACACCGAGCGGGCCCGCCTGAAGAAGATCCTGCGGCAGGTCGTGCCCGAGCACGCCGGCGTCATCGTCCGCACCGCGGCCGAGGGGGCGAGCGAGGAGGAGCTGCGCGCGGACGTCGAGCGGCTCACCCGCACCTGGGACGGCATCCAGGCGCGTGCCGAGGCCGCCTCGACCCCGAAGGCCGGCAAGTCCAAGGGCAGGAAGAAGAACGGCGCGTCCGGGTCGAGCACGACGGGCAGCGCCCCGATGCTCCTCCACGGCGAGCCCGACCTCACCGTCCGCGTGATCCGCGACGTCTTCAACGAGGACTTCAAGCAGCTGGTCGTCTCCGGCGAGCAGGCGTGGCAGGAGATCCACCCCTACATCACGGCGGTGGCCCCCGACCTCGCCGACCGCGTCACGAAGTGGACCGACACCGAGGACCTGTTCACGCACCACCGGGTCGACGAGCAGCTGGCCAAGGCGATGGACCGGAAGGTGTGGCTGCCGTCCGGTGGCTCTCTCGTCATCGACCGCACCGAGGCGATGACGGTCATCGACGTCAACACCGGCAAGTTCGTCGGGTCGGGCGGCAACCTCGAGGAGACCGTCACCAAGAACAACATCGAGGCCGCCGAGGAGATCGTCCGCCAGCTGCGGCTGCGCGACATCGGCGGCATCATCGTCGTCGACTTCATCGACATGGTCCTCGAGTCGAACCGCGACCTCGTCGTGCGGCGCCTGCTCGAGTGCCTCGGGCGCGACCGCACCAAGCACCAGGTCGCCGAGGTGACCTCGCTCGGCCTCGTCCAGATGACCCGCAAACGCGTCGGGTCGGGCCTGATCGAGGTCTTCTCCGAGACGTGCGAGCACTGCAACGGCCGCGGCTTCATCATCCACTCCGACCCGGTCGACAAGGGTGCCCACCAGCACGACTCCGGCTCCGCCGGCCGCCGCGGGCGGCGCGGCTCCGAGGGCAACGGCGGCAGCGGCAACGGCAACGGCGGCGGCCGGGGCGGCAAGGACGCTACCCCGGAGCCCGAGGTGAAGCCGAACGGCCCGACGGCCGCCCAGATCGCCGCCATGGCGCATGCCGCGGCCCTGAAGAACGCGACGGGCGGCGAGCTGACCGACACCACCGACACCACCGACTCGGTCGGGCCCGGTGTGGGCGTCGGCGCCGAGGCGGTCGAGGCCGCGCCGCAGGACCGCCCGGCCAAGGTCGTCACCGAGGTGGAGAGCGAGGAGCAGGCGCTGCCCTCGAGCTCGGCCGACGCCACGACCCCGCAGCAGCCGGAGCCGCAGCAGCAGGAGCCGCAGCAGCAGGAGCCGCAGCAGCAGGAGCCGCAGACCCCGCCCGCGCAGGACGATGAGCCCGCTGATGCGGAGCCAGCGCGCCGGCCGCGCCGGCGCCGGGGACGGGTCGTGGCCC
>NZ_AWQS01000074.1 GCF_000576575.1 Intrasporangium chromatireducens Q5-1 | reverse complement strand
TCTCGCCCGTCGAGTGAGCGCGTTCTCCGGTCCACTCAACCTCCGCAACCGGAGTTTGCGCTCAGTCGACGGTTCGCGACCGGAGTTTGCGCTCAGTCGATGGTTCGCGACCGGAGTTTGCGCTCAGTCGACGGTTCGCGACCGGAGTTTGCGCTCAGTCGACGGTTCGCAACCGGACTTTGCGCTCACTCGAAGATGAGGACGTGGAGGGTGCGCGGCCCGTGGACGCCCTCGACGCGTTCGAGCTCGATGTCGCTCGTCGCGCTGGGGCCGCTGATCCACGTCAGCGCCCGCCCCGCGTCGACGCTCCCACGCAGCCGGGCGACGCCCTCCGGCACGTCCGGCACGACCTGCTCCGCGTCGACGACGCACACATGGCAGTCCGGCACGAGCGTCAGTGCCCGGCGCCCCTGTCCCGGCCCGTGGTCGAGCACGATCGTGCCGGGCACGGCCATCCCGACGGCGGCCGTCGACACAACCGCGTCCACGCCGTCGAGCTGCGCGTTGCTCACGTCCCGCTCATGCACCACCCGGGTCGCCGCCCCGATCGCCGCGACCCAGCCGTCGTCGAGCCCCTCGGGGACGACCACCGACTCGGCGCTGTGCGCGGCGAGCGCGGCGACGACCGCCTGCGCCACGCCGGCCCGTCCCACCCGTTCGACGACGGCCCGGTAGTCGGCGACCCGCTCCGCAAAGAGGTCGACGACCTCCGTCCGCTCCGTGGGAGTCGGTATGCCGCTCACCGCAGTCGGCGGCGAGTCGGTCCTCGGGTGGTGGGTCCCGGGCGCGGCCAGGGCGCTGCGCACCCGAGCGAGGACCTCGTCCTTGGCGCTGGGCGTCATCGCTGCTCCCCATGCGTCTCGTCCCACCACTGACGGAAGGTCTGCTTCGGTGGAGCGGGCGCGTCCCGGGCCGTGCTCCAGGCGGAGGCGGGCCAGGGCAGCCGACCGAGCCGGTGCCGGTCGCCGAGCAGTCGGCCGACCCCCGTGGCGAGGTTCTGCGCCTTCTCCAGCCGTGGGGCGCGGTCGAACGTCCACGCCATGGTCCGCATGGCGAGCGCCTCGCCGGACGGCAGGCCGCCGCGGTGCTGGTCGACGACGGCGGCGCGCAGGTGCACGAGCAGCTCGGGAATCTCGATCCGGACGGGGCACACGTCGAAGCACGCGCCGCACAGCGACGACGCGTACGGCAGGGACTGCTCGAGGGGGCCCGTCAGGCCCTTGAGCTGCGGGACGAGCACCGCCCCGATCGGCCCGGGATAGACGGAGCCGTACGCGTGGCCCCCGACGCGCTCGTAGACCGGGCAGACGTTGAGGCACGCCGAGCAGCGGATGCAGCGCAGCGCCTGGCGGCCCACGACGTCGGCGAGGACGTTGGTGCGGCCGTTGTCGACGAGCACGACGTGGACGTCCTGTGGGCCGTCGCCCTCGGTGACGCCGGTCCACATCGACGTGTAGGGGTTCATCCGCTCCCCCGTCGACGACCGCGGCAGCAGCCGCATGAAGACGGACAGGTCGTCCCACGTCGGGACGAGCTTCTCGATCCCCACGACGCTGATGAGGGTCTCCGGCAAGGTGAGGCACATCCGGCCGTTGCCCTCCGACTCGACCACGACGAGGGTGCCGGTCTCCGCGACGGCGAAGTTCGCGCCGGACACAGCGACCTTGGCGCGGAGGAACTTCTCCCGCAGGTGCAGGCGCGCGGCCTCCGCGAGGCGGCTCGGCTCGTCGGTGAGGTCCTCCGGTGCGGCGCGGCCCACCCCGGCCATCTGCCGGAGGAAGATCTCGCGCACCTCCGACCGGTTCCGGTGGATCGCCGGCACGAGGATGTGGCTCGGCAGGTCGTCACCGAGCTGGACGATGAGCTCAGCGAGGTCGGTCTCCCAGGCGCGGATGCCGGCGGCCTCCAGGGCCCCGTTGAGGTCGATCTCCTGGGTCGCCATCGACTTGACCTTGACGACCTCCTCGCTGCCGGTCGCCTGCACGAGCGACACGACGATCCGGTTCGCCTCGGCCGCGTCGCGCGCCCAGTGCACCGTCGCGCCGGCGGCGGTCAGCTTCTCCTCGAGCTCGAGCAGGTAGGTGTCGAGGTGGGCCAGGACCCGGTCCTTGGCCTCGGCGCCCTGGTGGCGCAGCTCCTCCCAGTCGGCCACTTCCCCGACGACTCGGCCCCGCTTGGCCCGGATGGTGTGGGTCGCGTGGTTGAGGTTGCGTCGCAGCTGCGGGTTGGCCAAGGCCTGCTTGGCCGCGACGGGGAACTTCGGCATGCCGACGAAGGTCCGGCTCATGACAGCGCCTCCGCTCCCCCGGGCGCCGACACACTCTCCCCCGACCGCGGTGTTCGGGGTCGGACACGGCCGTGTACTGCCGCGTTCGACTCGGAACGCTGCGTTCGAGGAGAGTGCTCGGGCGTCCACGGGTGCTCCTCGGTCGAGGCGAGCACCTCGGCCAGGTGCAGGGTCTGCACCCCGGCCCGCTCCCGCGAGAGCAGGCCGCCGATGTGGGCCAGGCACGAGTTGTCACCGGCCACGACGACCTCGGCCCCCGTCTCCTTGACGTGGCGCGCCTTGTCGAAGCCCATCGCCACCGACACGTCCGCATTCTTCATGGCGAACGTGCCGCCGAAGCCGCAGCACTCCTCGGCGGCCGGCAGCTCCACGAGGTCGATCCCCCGCACGGCCCGGAGCAGCTGCAACGGGCGCTCGCCCACGCGGATCATCCGCAGCGAGTGGCACGTCGGGTGGTAGGTCACCCGGTGCGGGAAGTAGGCGCCGACGTCGGTCACGCCGAGCACGTCGACGAGGAACTCGGACAGCTCGTGGACCCGAGGCGTCACCTCCGTCACGGCCCGCTCGAGCCCCGGGTCCCCGGCCCGCTCGGCCAGCCCGCGGTGCTGCTGCCGGATCGAGCCGGTGCAGGACCCCGATGGCACGAC
The DNA here is from genome assembly GCF_000576575.1 of Intrasporangium chromatireducens Q5-1. Taxonomy (GTDB): domain Bacteria; phylum Actinomycetota; class Actinomycetes; order Actinomycetales; family Dermatophilaceae; genus Intrasporangium_A; species Intrasporangium_A chromatireducens. The sequence goes on along the minus strand of NZ_AWQS01000074.1, from coordinate 14,680 downwards.
GACATGGTCGTAGGAGCTGAACACGTCGACGAAGGACCGGACGAGCGGCACGGCCTCAGCGGCATACCCCGTGTTCGTGAAGACCTGACCGCAGCAGGTCTGGGCGGTCGGGAACTCCACCTCGCAGCCGAGGCGCTCGAGGAGCACCACGACCGCACGGGGCGTACCGGGCCACATCGTGTCGTTGAAGCAGGTCGCAAAGAGGGCCACCTTCATCTGACCGAGCGTAGCGGGGCGCGCACGAAACCGCTGTCGCATGATGGAGGGCATGAGCGAACGAGTGGAGACCAGGACCGAGCACGACTCGATGGGCGAGGTGGAGGTGCCGGCCTCCGCGCTGTGGGGCGCGCAGACCGCCCGGGCCGTCGAGAACTTCCCCATCAGCGGGCAGGGCGTCCCGCCGGAGGTCGTCCACGCCCTCGCGCGGCTCAAGTCGGCCGCGGCGCAGGTCAACGCGGAGCTCGGCGGCCTCGACCGCGACCGGGCCGACGCGATCAGCGCGGCCGCCGACGAGGTCGCCAAGGGTCTGCACGACCACCACTTCCCGATCGACGTCTTCCAGACCGGCTCGGGCACCTCGACGAACATGAACGTCAACGAGGTCGTCGCGCGGCTCGCCCACCTGCAGAGCGACCTCGAAGTCCACCCGAACGACCACGTCAACATGGGCCAGTCGAGCAACGACACCTTCCCGAGCGCGCTGCGGATCGCGGCGACCCAGGCGGCCCTCGAGGAGCTCGTGCCCGCGCTCGACCACCTCGCGATGTCCCTGTCCCGCAAGGAGGAGGAGTTCGCCGATGTCGTCAAGGCCGGGCGCACCCACCTCATGGACGCCGTCCCGGTGACGCTCGGGCAAGAGTTCGGCGGCTACCGCCGGCAGGTCAAGCTCGGCGCCAGCCGCGTCGCCCACGCCGCCACGGCCACGAGCGAGCTGCCCTTGGGCGGCACGGCCGCCGGCACCGGCCTCAACGCGGCACCGGGCTTCGCGGAGAAGGTGATCGAGAAGGTCTCCCAGTCGAGCGGCATCCGGTTCAGCGAGGCGCACAACCACTTCGAGGCCCAGTCGACCCAGGACGCGGTCGTCGAGCTGTCCGGCGCCCTCAAGGTCGTCGCGGTCAGCCTGACGAAGATCTGCAACGACCTCCGCTGGATGTCGTCCGGCCCGCGCACCGGTCTCGGCGAGATCCACCTGCCCGACCTGCAGCCCGGCTCGAGCATCATGCCGGGCAAGGTCAACCCGGTCATCTGCGAGGCGACCCTCATGGCCTGCGCCCAGGTCATCGGCAACGACGTGACGGTCACGACGGCGGGCGCGGCCGGCAACTTCGAGCTCAACGTCATGCTGCCCGTCCTCGCCAAGAACATCCTCGAGTCGATCCGCCTGCTCGCCGCGACGTCCCGGCTGCTCGCCGACCGGTGCGTCGACGGGATCACCGCCGAGGCCGAGCACGCGCGGGAGCTGGCGGAGAGCTCGCCGTCGATCGTCACCCCGCTCAACCGCTACATCGGCTACGAGGCCGCGGCCAAGGTCGTCAAGCAGGCGGTCAAGGAGCGCCGCACGATCCGCGACGTCGTCATCGAGCAGGGCTTCGTCGGGGACGGCAAGCTCACCGAGGCCCAGCTGGACGAGGCGCTCGACGTCCTCGCGATGACGCGCCCGCCCGAGTCGCACTGACCTTCCGCGCGCAGGCCCGCTGGGCGGCATACGACAGCAGGGGTATGCCGCTCAGCGCGCGTCCGCTCAAAGCGCCCTGCCGCTCACCCCACGCCGGCCAACTGCGGCAGGGCCGGTCCGGGTCAGCTCCCGAGGACCCGCTCCAGGTAGGGGTTGCCGAACCGGCGCTCGGGGTCGACCCGGTCGCGCACGTCGACGAAGTCGCCGAAGCGTGGGTAGACGTCGTGGAACCAGTGGGCCGCGCAGGTGTGCAGCTTGCCCCAGTGCGGTCGGCCACCATGGGCCACGGCGATCGACTCGAAGGCGGCGAAGTACATCCCCGGGTCCTGCCGGTGGTAGCGGTGCACCGCGACGTAGCACGACTCGCGCTCGTGAGCCGTCGAGAGCCACACGTCGTCGGCGGCGGCGAAGCGGCACTCGACGGGGAAGCTGATCTGCTCGTCGTGGCGGTCGAGCCAGCACCGCAGGTCCTGCAACACGTGCGGTAGCGCTTCCCTCGGGAAGGCCCACTCCGACTCGATGAACCGGACGTCCCGAGGGGTGACGAACACCGAGTGGGAGGTTTCGGTGTAGGCGCGCTCAGTGAGTGCCCGAGCGGCAATCGCGTTGACCTGCCTGGTCGTTCGCGGGAGCCGGTGCGTGAGGCGGTTCGTCCACTCGAACACCCGGTTGCTGAGCAGGTCGTCGTCGAGTCGGGCTCGCCACCGGGGCAGCGGCTGCCTCGCGGCGTCGGGGGCGACCCGGTTGTTGCGCTTGGTGAGGACCCGGTCGGTGTGCGGGAACCAGTAGAACTCGAAGTGGTCGTTGCCGGCCGCCTCCGCGTCGACCGTCTCGAGGATGGCGTCGAGCCGCTCCGGCCGCTCGACCGCATGGAGCAGGAAGGCCGGCACGACGGCGATGGTCAGCTCGGTGACGATCCCGAGCGCGCCGAGCCCGAGACGCGCAGCCTGGAAGAGCTCAGCATGGTGGGTCGGCGAGCAGCTGACCACCTGCCCGTCGGCGAGCACGATCCGCAGCGCCCGGAGGCCCGCCGACAGGCCCCGATGGTGCAGGCCGGTGCCGTGGGTGCCGGTGGCCGTCGCCCCGGCGATGGTCTGCCGGTCGATGTCGCCGAGGTTCGGCATCGCGAGGCCGAGCTGGGCCAGCTCCTGGTTCAGCTGCCACAGCGGGGTCCCGGCCCGGACGGTGGCCTCGCCCCGCGTGGAGTCGACGGAGGTGACTCCCGCGAGGTGGGTCAGGCGCAGCTGGACGCCGTCCGTGACGGCGGCACCGGTGAAGGAGTGCCCGGCACCGACGGCCTTGACGCGCAGACCCCGCTCGGCCGCCGCACGCACGACGTCCGCGACCTCGTCCTCGTCGCGCGGGCTGGCCACGCGGGCCAGCCGGCTCGTCTCGGTGCCGGCCCAGTTCGTCCAGGAGACCGCGCGGTCGCCTCCGTGCGCCCGGTCAGCCAAGGCACAGCCCCTCTCCTCGGTAGGTCGGCGCGCTGCCGACGATCCTGCCGCGCTCCATCAGGAGCACCTGCGTGAACCGCTCCGCGAGCTCCCCGGCCTTGGCGTGCCGGAACCAGACGGGGTCGCCGAGACGCAGCCGCCTGGCACCCGGTCCGCGCAGCGGTGTCTGGACCTCGCCGGCGCCCTCGGTGCGGAGCAGGCGCACCTCCTGCTCGGGCAGCGGCGCGGGGACGCGGTCCCAGCCCGGCGGTCCCGAGGCGATGTAGCCGCCGGAGAACACGGTGACGACGTCGGCGGCCGGGCGCCGGACCACGGGGAGCCCGAAGACGGCGGCCGGCTCGAGCGAGAGGCTGTCATAGCCGTCGAAGAGGGTCGGCGCGAAGAGCCCGGAGCCGGCCGCGAGCTCGGTCAGCGCGGCGTCCCCGCCGGTCCGCGCGAGGCTTCCCGTGCCTCCGCCGTTGACGAACTCGAGGTCAGCGAGCTGCCTTGCGGCAGCGACGATCTCGCGGCGACGACCGGTCAGCTCCCGATGCGAGCGCGCCTTGACCGGCCGGGTCAGTGCCGAGTCGGGCAGGCCTGCGATCTGCGCGTCGTAGACCATGAGGCCGACGACGTCGAGGTGGTGCGCCTGCGCCCGGCGGATCACCTGTTGGACGTCCGCGGCAGTACGCGTCGGCGAGCGGCGGACACCCAGGTGCGCCGGGCCGATCCGCAGCGAGGCGTCGACATCGACGGCGACCCGGAGCCGGCGGGTGCCGGCCGCGTGCCGGGCGAGGAAGTCGACGTGCTCGACGCTGTCCACCATGAGGGTCACGGCTGCGGTGAGGGCCGGGTCCGCGCTGAGGCGCTCCAGGGACGGCACGTCGACGCTCGGGTAGGCGACGAGCACGTCACGGTGCCCGGCGCGGGCCCAGGTCAGCGCCTCCTCCAGCGAGTAGCACATCAGGCCCGCGAAGCCCGGCCGCTCGAGGACCCGCTCGATGAGCGACCGCACCCGCAGCGACTTCGTGGCGACCCGAATCGGTTTGCCGTGCGCCAGGCCGACGAGGGTGGTCGCGTTGCGGTCGAACGTGTCGACGTCCACGACGGCGGCCGGCAACCGGTGCCCGCGGACAGCCGCGCTGAGGCGCGGGGCGATCGCGGGGTGGGCCATGCAGCAGACCCTACCGACGCCCGGCTTGTCCCCCAGCGGACCGGTCTGGGAGGCAGGACCTCCGGACGGGGCCCGAACTGGTCGTTCGGGGGCGAGCTGGGCGGTCTACCGGGCCAGTTCGCCCGCGAACGGTCCGTTCGGGGAAAGAGGTGGATGGAGTCAGCCGACGCGGTCGACGACCCCCATGGCGAGCGCCTGCAGGGCCGCCTTGGCGGGGCTGTCCGGCAGCGGGTCGAGGAGTCGCTGGGCGTCCCGGGCGACCGCATAGGTCTCCTCGCGCGCCTGCTTCAGCCCGGCATGCGTGCGGAGCAGGGCGAGGGCCTCCTCGACGCCGGCGTCGTCGTGCGACAGGTCGCGGTCGAGCAGCTCGTGCAGGCGGGCGTCCGCGGGGTCCTGCGACGCACGGGCGCGGATCACGGCGAGGGTGTCGACACCCTCGCGCAGGTCCGTGCCGGGCGTCTTGCCCGACTCCCCCGTCTCGGACGCGATGTCGATGACGTCGTCGGCGAGCTGAAAGGCGACGCCGATCTTCTCGCCGTACTGGCGCATGATGTCGACGAGCGCGGGCGAGCCGCCGCTGAACATCGCCCCGTAACGGCCCGCGGTCGCAATGAGGGCGCCCGTCTTGTCGGCGAGGACACCGAGGTAGTAGTCGACCGGGTCGGTGCCCGGGGGGCACGGCCGGTCGTCGCGGATCTGGCCGGTGCACAGGCGCACGAAGGTCTGCGCCTGAATGAGCACGGCGTCGGCGCCGAGCTGCGCGACGATCTCGGACGCCTTCCCGAAGAGCAGGTCGCCGACGAGGATCGCGGTCGAGTTGTCGAAGGCCGCGTTGGCCGACGCGACTCCCCGGCGCACCTCGGCCTGGTCCATGACGTCGTCGTGGTAGAGCGAGGCGAGGTGGGTCAGCTCCACCCCGGCCGCGGCGCGGATGACGTCGTCGTTGACGCCACCACCGAGCTCGGCCGCGAGGAGGGTCAGCAGCGGACGGAACCGCTTGCCCCCGGCCGCGGCGAGGTGACCGGACGCCTGGGCGATGAAGGGGTCGTCGTGGTCGACGACTTCCTCGAGGAAGGCGTCGACCCGCGCGAGCCCGTCCCCGAGGCGCGCCATCAGCTCGGGCGTCGCCCCGGGAATCGTCAGGACCGGGGGTGTGGCGTGCATCGTCATGGAGACCCTTGGAACACTCAGCGCACGAACTGCGACGCGCGGTCGGCGAGATCGAGCAGCGACGACGGGACGACGCCGAGGGCGAACGTGATGAGCGTGCCGATCGCGATCGCGAACGTCGTGCCGACGGAGGGCACCAGGACCTCCACCGTGTCGTCGGCCGGCTCGCTGAAGAACATCAGGACGATGACGCGGGCGTAGACGAAGACCGTGATCGCGCTGCACACGGCACCGATGACGACCAGCACGGTGCCGGTCGCGCCGCCAGTGCCGATCGCGGCAGCGAACACCGCGAACTTCGCGACGAAGCCGGACGTCAAGGGGATGCCGGCGAAGGCGAGCATCAGGAAGGCCATCGTGCCGGCAATGACCGGGTGCGACTTGCCGAGACCGGCCCACTGGGACAGGTGCGTCGCCTCGCCGCCGTCCTGGCGGACCAGGGTGACGAGCCCGAACGCCGCGATGATGGAGAAGCCGTAGGCCACGACGTAGAAGAGCACCGAGCTGACGCCGCGCTGGTCGAAGGCGAGGACGCCGACGAGGACGAAGCCGGCGTGGGCGATCGAGGAGTAGGCAAGCAGCCGCTTCATGTCGGTCTGCGTCACCGACAGGACCGCACCGACGATCATCGTCAGCACCGCCACGATGATGACGGCGTTCTGCCACTGCCAGCTCGCCGTGTCGAGGCCGACGTAGGCGAGCCGGAGGATCGCCCCGAAGGCGGCCGCCTTGGTGCAGGCAGCCATGAACCCGGTGACGGGGGTCGGCGCGCCCTGGTAGACGTCCGGGGTCCACGCGTGGAACGGCACCGCACCAACCTTGAAGAGCAGCCCGACGAAGACGAGGAACGCGCCCGCGACGAGCAGCCCGTTGAGGCCGAGGGAGGTGTCGCTGACCGCCTTGCTGAGGTCACCGAAGTAGACCGAGCCGGCGTAGCCGTAGAGCAGGGCCGTGCCGAAGAGGAAGAAGGCCGAGCTGAACGCGCCGAGCAGGAAGTACTTCAGCGACGCCTCCTGGGACAGCAGCCGCCGGCGACGGGCGAGCCCGGAGAGGATGTAGAGCGGCAGCGAGAGCACCTCGAGGGCGATGAACATGCCGATGAGGTCGTTGACCGTCGGGAAGAGCATCATCCCGCCGATCGCGAAGAGGGTGAGCGGGAAGACCTCGGAGGTGATCAGGCCGGCCCGCGCCGAGGCCGCCTCGATCGGCGAGCCCGGCGTCGAGGCACCACTGGCGGTGAAGGCGTCGGAGCCGACCCCGCCGAAGCGCTCCGCCATGATGAGGATGCCGAGGACGCCCATCAGGACGAGCGCCCCCTGCATGAACAGGGCCGGCCCGTCGATGGCGAGGGCAAACAGCCGTCGGCTCGTCGCACCGTCGGTGTAGCCGAAGGTCAGGCCCTGGTGCTTCGTCGCGAAGAGGATGGCGACGAAGGCCAGCACGAGGCTCGCGACCGAGATGGTGAGCTGGATGGTGTGCCTGCGCTCGCGCGGCACGAACGCCTCGACGAGGACGCCGACGAGGGCCGCACCGAACACGATGAGCAGCGGCAGGACCGCCAGGTAGTCGATGTTTGCCTGCTGGAAAGCGGCCGGAGCGACGGCGGTCACTTCGTGCTCCCTTCAGCCACGGTGGCGGCGTTGGTGTGGACGTACGACAGTGTCTTGTCGACAGCCGGGTTGATCACGTCGAGCGCCGGCTTCGGGTAGAGGCCGATGACGATGAAGAACGCGATGAGCGGGGCCGCGACCCACTTCTCCCGCAGCGACCAGTCACGCACGCCGGTGAGGCCCTCTGGCTTCGGCCCGGTCATGACGCGCTTGTACCAGAGCAGGATGTAGAGCGCGGCGAGGATGATCGCCGTGCACGACAGGACGGCGGCCACCGGGTGCGCACCGAAGGTGCCGACGAGCACGAGGAACTCGGACACGAAGCTCGACAGGCCCGGCAGGGCGAGGGTGGACAGGCCGGCGATGAGGAACGCCCCGGCGATGCCCGGCGTGACCCGCTGCCAGCCGCCGAAGTCGGGGATGCGTTTGCTCCCCCGCCGCCGGATGAACATCGCGGCGATGAGGAACAGCGCCGCGGTCGAGAACCCGTGGTTGAGCATGTAGAGCGAGGCACCCGCGCCGGCCACGTTCGTCACGGCGAAGATGCCGAGGACGATGAAGCCGAAGTGGCTGATCGACGTGTAGGCGATCAGGCGCATCATGTCGGTCTGCCCGATGGCGAGCAGCGCGCCGTAGAGGACCGAGATGACGGCGAGGACGACGACGAGGGGGGTGGCCCACTCGCTGGCGTTGGGGAACAGCTGCAGGCAGAAGCGGATCATCCCGAAGGTGCCGACCTTGTCGAGGACACCGACGAGCAGGGTCGCGGTGGCCGGGGTCGACTCGGTCGCCGCGTCGGGCAGCCAGGTGTGGACCGGCACCATTGGCGCCTTGATCGCGAAGGCGATGAAGAAGCCGACCCAGAGCAGCCGCTCGGTCGTCGGGTCGAGGGACAGGCCGGTCAGCTTCGCGATGAGGAAGCCGTCGGCGCCACCCGGGCCCTGCAGGTAGAGCGCGATGACCGCGACGAGCATGATGAGCCCGCCCGCGAGCGAGAAGAGCAGGAACTTCATCGCGGCGTACTGCCGGCGTGCTCCACCGAAGCGCCCGATGAGGAAGTACACCGGGATGAGCATCGCCTCGAAGAAGACGTAGAAGAGGAACACGTCGGTCGCGGCGAAGACACCGACCATGAACGTCTCGAGGACGAGCAGGAGCGCGAAGTAGGCCTTCGTGCGGCGGGCCCCGTCGATGTCCTCGGGCACGTCGTGCCAGGCGGCCAGCAGGCAGACCGGCGTCAGGACGAGCGACATGAGGATCAGCACGAGGGCGATGCCGTCGACCCCGAGCGCATAGCTGACGCCGAACTGCGGGATCCACGCGTGCTGCTCGGCGAGCTGGAACTGCGCCGTGCCGCCGGACTTGTACTGCGTCGCGGCGACGACACCGAGCACCAGGGTCACGAGCGAGAAGCCGAGCGCGATGCGCTTGGCCTGCTCGGCCGAGCCGGGCAGGAAGGCGACGACTGCCGATCCCACGAGGGGGATCACCATGAGCAGCGTCAGCCACGGAACACTGGACATCTCTGACATCACTGAATCACCCACAGTGCTCCGAGGATCGCGACGATGCCCGCGAGCATCGTCAGTGCGTAGGACCGGGCGAACCCGTTCTGGATCTTGCGCATCCGGGCGGACCAGCCACCGACGAGGGCCGCCAGGCCACCGGCGGCACCGTCGACGCCCTCGCCGTCGGCGAAGACGAGCGAGCGGGTCAGGTGGATGCCGGGCCGCATCAGGAGGGCCTCGTTGACCTGGTCCTGGTAGAGGTCCTTGCGCGCGGCCTGGGTCAGCAGGTTGCCGGCCGGGGCCGTGAGCGGGACCTCGTCACGCCAGTAGCGCAGCCACGCGAAGGCGGCGCCGGCGAGGACGACCAGGAGGGTCAGGGCCATCAGCACCGGCACGGCGAGCACCGGCTCGTGCTCCGCCGCGGCGCCGCTGACCGGCTCGAGCCAGGACGTGATGGCGCCCGTCGGGCCGAGGACGAGGCCGAGCAGGGCCGAGCCGACGGCGAGGACCATCATCGGCACCGTCATCGTGCTCGGCGACTCGTGCGGGTGCACGTCGTCGGTCCAGCGCCGCTTGCCGTGGAAGGTCATGAAGAACAGGCGCGACATGTAGAAGGCGGTGATGCCGGCGCCGATGAGCGCGGCCAGTCCGAAGACCCAGGGCCGCCACCCCTCGCCGACGAACGCGGCCTCGATGATCTTGTCCTTGCTCCAGAAGCCGGCGAACGGCGGGACACCGAGGATCGCGAGCCAGCCGATGCCGAAGGTGATCCAGGTGATCTTCATGACGCCGGACAGCCCACCGAAGCGGCGCATGTCGACCTGGTCGTTCATGCCGTGCATGACCGAGCCGGCCCCGAGAAACATGCCGGCCTTGAAGAAGCCGTGCGTGAGCAGGTGGAAGATCGCGAAGGCGTAGCCGATCGGGCCGAGCCCCGCGGCCAGCATCATGTAGCCGATCTGCGACATCGTCGAGGCGGCCAGCGCCTTCTTGATGTCGTCCTTGGCGCAGCCGACGATCGCCCCGAACAGGAGCGTGATGGCGCCGACGATGACGACGACGAGCTGGGCGGTCGGCGAGGCCTCGAAGATGACGTGGGAGCGCACGACGAGGTAGACGCCGGCGGTGACCATCGTCGCCGCGTGGATCAGCGCCGAGACCGGTGTCGGGCCGGCCATCGCGTCGCCGAGCCAGCTCTGCAGCGGGAACTGCGCCGACTTGCCGCAGGCGGCGAGCAGGAGCATCAGGCCGATCGCCGTCATGAAGCCCTGGTGGGCGCCCTGCAGCCCCGCGACCCCGGCGTTGACCGTGGTGAAGTCCACGGAGCCGAAGTGGAAGAACATGATGAACATCGCGACGGACAGGCCGAAGTCACCGACCCGGTTGGCGAAGAACGCCTTGTTCGCGGCGGTGGCGTAGGCCGGGTTCCAGTTCCAGAAGCCGATGAGCAGCCACGACGCGAGACCGACGCCCTCCCAGCCGACGTAGAGCAGCAGGTAAGAGTTGGCCAGCACGAGCAGCAGCATCGACGCGACGAAGAAGTTGAGATAGGCGAAGAACCGCCGCTTGTCGGGGTCGTGCTCCATGTAGCCGAGCGAGTAGACGTGGATGAGCGAGCCGACGAAGGTGATGAGCAGGACGAAGGCCATCGACAGCTGGTCGACGAGCAGCCCGGCCTGGACCTGGAACGACCCGCCGGTCACCCACTCGTACAGCTGCACGGTCTGGGCACGGTTGCCGGCGTCGCGCCCGAGCATCTGGAAGAAGATGACGAGCCCGACGAGGAACGCCGCCCACGACAGCGCGGTGGCGAGCAGCGCGCCCCACTTGTCGGTGCGTCGCCCGCCGATGAGCAGGATCGCCGTGCCGACGAGCGGGAGCGCGACGAGCAGCCACGCGTATGACGTGAAGCCCGTCGCCGCGTGCGCCTCGCCGTCGTGCGTGGCGAGCCCAGCGGCATACGTCCCCGCGGAACTGAGCAGGCTCGGAAGAGCAGTTGGCATGCCTGGGAGCTCCTTACAGCTTCAGCAGGTTGGCGTCGTCGACCGAGGCCGAGCGGCGGGCACGGAAGATCGCCATGATGATGGCGAGCCCGACGACGACCTCCGCGGCGGCGACGACCATGACGAACAGGGCCATCACCTGTCCGTCGAGGTCACCGTGCATCCGCGAGAAGGTGACGAGGGCGAGGTTCGTCGCGTTGAGCATCAGCTCGACGCCCATGAAGACGATGATCGCGTTGCGTCGCACGAGCACGGTGGCACCGCCGATGGCGAAGAGCAGCACCGACAGGTAGATGTAGTGCATGGGGCTCACTTCTGGCGTCCCTCCTCGATCTCGCGCTCGATGTAGCGCTCGACGTCGCGGTAGCCGTCCGTCCGGGCGACCTGGTCACGGGCGACGAGGACGCGGGAGACCGACTTGGCCGCGGGGCGCCCGTCGGGCAGCAGTGCCGGGGTGTCGACGGCGTTGTGCCGCGCGTAGACACCCGGGGCGGGCAGACCGGCGACGTCCTGGTTCTCCTTGACGCGCCGGGCGGCCCACTCGGCCTGGGTGCGCTTCGGGACGATCCGCTCGCGGTGGGCGAGCACCATCGCGCCGAGCGCCGCGGTGATGAGCAGCGCCGAGGTGACCTCGAAGGCCCAGACGTACTGGCCGAAGATCTTCTCGGCGATGCCCGTCACGTTGCCGGTGGCGTTGTTGTTGGCGACGAGCCGGTCCATGCCGGCCTGCACCGTCTTGGCGTCGAAGGTGACCTGGCCCAGCGTGAAGATGAGCAGCCCGGCCAGCCCGATGACGAAGATGAACGACCACCAGCGCTGGCCCTTGATCGTCTCGAGCAGCGAGTCGGACGAGTCGACACCGACGAGCATGATGACGAACAGGAAGATCATCATGACCGCGCCGGTGTAGACGAAGATCTGGATGACGCCGAGGAAGTCGGCCTTCTCGATCAGGTAGAACACGCCGAGGGTGACCATGGTCAGAGCCATCCCGAGGGCGGCGTGGACCGCCTTGCGGGCGAAGATCAGGCCGAGCGCGCCGAGGACCGCGAGCGGCCCGAGGATCCAGAAGGCGACGGCTTCAGCGGTGCTGGTCACTGGCTCATCTCCTCGTCGATGCGCGCGTCACGGGCGTCGACGTACTCGCGCTGCCCGTCCGTCGGCCCGGAGACCTTACCGCGGTAGTAGTCCTTCTCGTTCATGCCCTCGGCCATCGGGAACGGCGGCTGGAGCATGCCCTCCTGGAGCGGCGCGAGCAGCTGGTCCTTGGTGAAGATCAGCTTGCCGCGGTCGTTGTCGGCGAGCTCGTAGAAGTTCGTCATCGTCAGGGCGCGGGTCGGGCAGGCCTCGATGCAGTACCCGCAGAAGATGCACCGCAGGTAGTTGATCTGGTAGACGCGGCCGTAGCGCTCCCCCGGTGAGAACCGACCGGCACCATCCGGACTGTCGTCGTTGTCCGCACCCTCGACGAGGATCGCGTCGGCCGGGCAGGCCCACGCGCACAGCTCGCAGCCGACGCACTTCTCGAGCCCGTCGGGGTGCCGGTTGAGCTGGTGGCGCCCGTGGTAGCGCGGCGCGGTCGGGCGTGGCTTCTCCGGGTACTCCTCGGTCGCGACCTTGCGGAACATCGTCGAGAACGAGACGCCGAACCCGGCGACGGGCGCGAACAGGTCGGACCAGAAGCCCGACGACTTCTCGTCTCCACGGTCGGAGCCGCTCGGCAGCTGCCTGGCGCTGCCGTCCTGCGGCAGCGGTGCGCCGACGCTGTTGTCGTCAGCCATGGTCCTCCTCCTTGACGGCGGTGACGGTGCCGCCGCTCACGACGGACTCCCCACTCGAGCCGCCCGCGGTGAGCGCGACACTCGGCTCACGCAGGCGCTGCCCGGGCAGGGGCGGGACGGGGTGGCCCCCGGCGAACGGGTCGATCTCCTCGGGCGGGGACACCTGCTCGGCGGCGAGCCGCGCCTCCCGGCGGCCGTCCCACACCCAGGCGACGGCGAGGGCGATGACGGCGACGACCGCGACGATGACGAGCGTCGAGGTGTTGAAGCCGAGCGGGCCGACGGTGACGGTCCCCTCACCGAGGAAGCCGAGCTGGGCACCCCGGATGAAGGCGACGGCGACGACCCACGCGAGCGTGATCGGGATGAGGAACTTCCAGCCGAACCGCATGAACTGGTCGTAGCGGGTGCGGGGCAGCGAGCCGCGCAGCCAGACGAAGCCGAAGATGAAGATCCACATCTTGATGGTGAACCAGAGGATTCCCCACCAACCGTGGTTGAACATCCCGTTGTTGATCGCCGCGATGAACGGCGGGGCCTGCCAGCCGCCGAGGAACATCGTCGTGGCGAGCGCCGCGACGGTGAACATGTTGATGTACTCGCCGAGGAAGAACATCGCGAACCGCATCGAGGAGTACTCGGTGTGGAAGCCACCGGTCAGCTCGCCCTCGCCCTCGGCGAGGTCGAACGGCAGCCGGTTGGTCTCGCCGACCATCGTGATGACGTAGACGGCGAAGCTGAAGAACGCCGGCAGGATGTACCACAGCGAGCTCTGCGCCGCGACGATCTGCGAGGTCGACATCGAGCCGCTGAACAGGAAGATCGCGACGAGCGAGAGGCCCATGGCGATCTCGTAGGAGATGACCTGCGCGGTGGAGCGCAGCCCACCGAGGAGCGGGTAGGTCGAGCCGGAGGACCAGCCGGCCAGGATGATGCCGTAGACACCGACCGAGGCGACGGCCAGCACGAGCAGCACCGCGACGGGCACGTCGGTCAGCTGCAGCGGCGTCCGGTGCCCGAACATCCACACCTCGCCGCCGAACGGGATGATCGCGAAGGAGACGAAGGCCATCGTGCCGGCGATGAGCGGGGCGAGCAGGTAGATGATCTTGTCGGCCTTGGCCGGCGTGATGTCTTCCTTGAGCATCAGCTTGGCGCCGTCGGCGAGCGTCTGCAGCAGGCCGAAGGGGCCGTTGCGGTTCGGGCCCGGCCGCTGCTGCATGCGCCCGATGATGCGTCGCTCGAACCAGATGACGAGCAGCGTCGAGATGAGCAGGTAGACGAAGATGACGAGCGCCTTGATGAGCGCCACCCACCACGGCGTGTCGCTGAAGTCGGCGGACGGGTTGTCGGTCGCCGGGAGGGCACCGAGCAGTCCGTATGCCGCTGAGCTGAGTGTCATGCGACACCACCCTTCGTGACGGTGACGTGGTCGCCCGCCCGAGCGCCGAGGTCGGCGTGGACGGAGCAGCCCCGGGAGTTGGTCGGCAGCCACACGACGCCGTCGACCATGTCGGCGACGACGAGGAGCGGCACGGTGACCGCACCGGCCGGACCGGTCACGGTGACAGTGTCGCCGTCACCGAGGCCCAGCCAGGTCGCCGAGCCGGGCGAGACGCGGGCGACGGTGCGCGCCGCGGTGCCGGCCAGGAACGGCTCGCCGTCCTGCATGCGGCCGGCGTCGAGGAGCGTGGCCCACGTGGCGAGGACGAACTCCCCCGTGCCCGGCGTGACGGCCGGTGCCGGCGGCGTCGCCGCGGCGGTCGGCCGAGCCCCGGTCCACGGACCGAGCGCCTCGAACTGGGCCTGGATCTCGGTGTGGGTGCGCGTCTCGAGGAAGTGGCCCATCTCGCTCGCGAGCATGTCGATGGCGCGGTAGTCACTCACGGCGTTCGTCGTCAGGGCGATGTCGAACGGGCGGACCCGGCCCTCCCAGTCGACGAAGCTGCCCGTCTTCTGGGCGTGCGGGGCGACCGGCAGGACGACGTCCGCGACGGCGGTGACGGTCGACTCGCGCAGCTCGAGCGAGACGACGAAGGCGCGCTCGAGTGCGACGGCGGCGTCGGCGAGCCCCAGGTCGACCGGGTCGACGCCGCCGACGACGAGCGCGTCGAGGGTGCCGTCCGCTGCCGCGGCGATGATGCCCGCAGTGTCGCGACCGGGGGTCTCAGGCAGCGAGCCGCTCTCCCAGACGGCGGCGACCTCGGCCCGTGCGGCCGGGTCGGTGACCGGGCGGCCACCGGGCAGCAGGTTGCCGATGGCGCCGGCCTCGAGCGCACCGCGCTCACCGGCGCGCCGGGGCACCCACGCGAGGCGCGCGCCCTTG
>NZ_AWQS01000073.1 GCF_000576575.1 Intrasporangium chromatireducens Q5-1 | reverse complement strand
CGGCGCGGGGACCCGGGCGGCGACGAGCGCGGCCCCGGCGCGCAGGGCGCCGAGGTAGGCGTCGCGGTGCCGCTCGGTGGTGTCGACGGCCCGGCACGCGGACTCGAGGGTCTCCCGGGAACGCTCCAGCAGGTCGGTCGCCGCGAGCGGGACGCCAGCCGGGGCAGGGACACCAGCCGGGACAGGGACAGGGGCGGCAGGGACAGTGGCGGCAGGGACAGTGGCGGCAGGGACAGCGGCGGCAGGGACAGTGGCACGGACGGGCATCTGGCGCATCGTGGTCAGCTCCTCTTCCTCAGTCGGCAACTCGTACGAGCGACCACCGGTCGCCACCCGGGCAGGCGTCGTGCGCGAGGTCGTAGATCCCCGGGCTGAAGGACCAGCCCCGGCTCGCCTCGACCCGCCAGATCTCGTGCTCCTGCGCCGCGGCGTCGAGGGCGGCCCCCGGCTCGGAGCGGGTGTCATGGTCGAGGGCGTCGCGCCACCAGGCCCGCCGCTCCCGCCACTGGCCGAGCACGTCACGCACGACGTAGAGCCTCCCGCGCCAGATGAAGGCCTCGGGACGGCCATGCGGGCCCTCGCCGGGCCGGACCTCGACCGGATCACTGAACTTGCGCACCACGACACGTCTCCCTGGGACACGTCGAAGCGGGAGTCACGACCCGAGGCAGCCCCACGGACCACCGACACCCAACCGACGACTACGAGCTGGACCTGGATGATCGAACGGCTCGACCAACGCTCCCACTGGTCGAACATTTATTCGAACATCGCCAGCGTAACCCCCGCCACCGACATCGTGTCAAGACGGTCCGACGCACCTCGGGCACGAGCCGTCCGGCCCGGTATGAGTACCCGCACTCAGGCGACCGACCCGCACGCCCGGACAGGATCGACAGCATGGGTCCGGCGCGCGGCCGGAGGACTGCAGGGGGCACCTCCGACCGCGCACCGGACCTGGTCGCACCTCCGGGACGGACCGGTCAGAGTGTGGCGTGCACCCCCAGGTTCGCGTGAACCTCGAGCGCCGCGGACGAGCGGTTCATCGTGATGAAGTGGATCCCCGGCGCACCCTCGTCGAGCAGCCGGCGCGCCGACTCCGTCGCGATCTCGATCCCCTCGGCCCGGACCCCGGCGGCGTCCTCACCGTGCCGGTCGAGCCGCTCGGTCACCGCGCTCGGCATGGGCTGGCCCGCGAGCTGCGCCATCCGGATCACCTGGCGGGCATTCGTGATCGGCATGATCGACGGCACGACCGGCAGCCGTGACCCACGCCGCGCGAGCTCGTCCCTCAGCCGCAGGTAGTTGTCGACGTCGAAGACCATCTGGGTGATCGCGAACTGCGCCCCCGCCCGTTCCTTGCGGATCAGGGTCGCTGCGTCCTCGGCCAGGTCGCCGGACTCGGGATGCCCGTCGGGGAACGCCGCGACTCCCACCGTGAAGCTGCCCAGCCCGCGGACGAGGGTGACGAGCTCGTCGGCGTGGTCGAGCCCCTCCGCGTGCGCCGTCCACGGCGTGCCGAGCCCGCCGGCCGGGTCACCCCGCAGGGCGAGGATGTTGCGGATCCCGACCGCGGCGTAGTGCCCGACGACGGACCGCAGCTCGGTCACCGACGAGCCGACACACGTCAGGTGCGCCATCGCGGTCAGGGACGTCTCCTGCGCGATCCGCCCGGTGACGCGGACGGTCCGGTCGCGCGTGCTGCCGCCTGCGCCATACGTCACCGACACGAAGCTCGGCGCGAGCTTCTCGAGGTGGCGGATCGCCTGCCACAGCTGGCTCTCAGCCGCGTCGTCCTTGGGTGGGAAGAACTCGAAGCTGATCGTGGGTCGCTCGCTGCGGATCATCGCCGGGATCGACCTCGTGAAGCGCTCCGCCCGTGCCATGGAGGACGCCGTGCCGTGTGCCATGAGGCAACCGTACGTGTGGCCCGTCCGGGGCGCGGACCCGTTCCATCATCCGGGGAGCCCCCAGTTAGGCTGGCGGCGTCCCGCGAGCACAGCGACGGAGGAAGCGTGGCCCAACCGACCGACCTGCGCGAGCTGCATCGACGGGTGCAGGGCGCCGTCGACGCCCAGATCGCCGCGGCGTCGCATGACCTCGCCGAGATCGGTCCCGAGCTCGCTCCGCTCATCGACGCCGTCGCGGCCCTGCTCACCGGCGGCAAGGGGCTGCGCGCCAGCTTCCTCTACTGGGGGCACCGGGCGGCCGGCACCCCCGACTCCCCCGAGCTGGTCCGCCTCGCCGCGAGCATGGAGTTCTTCCAAGGGGCGGCGCTCCTGCACGACGACGTCATGGACCAGAGCGACACCCGTCGCGGCATGCCGTCCGCGCACCGTGCGATCGCGACCCTCCACGAGCAACGGGGCTGGGCCGGCGACCCCGGCCGGTTCGGCGAGGGCGCGGCGATCCTGGCCGGCAACCTCTGCCTCACCTGGTGCGACCAGCTCTACGCGACCTGTGGCCTCCCGGCCGGCGACCTCGCGCGCGGCCGCGACCTCTTCGACCGGATGCGCACCCAGCTCATGGGCGGCCAGTTCCTCGACCTGCTCGAGTCGGCCCGCGGCTGGGACGGCCTCGACCTCGACGAGCGGCTCGCGTCGGCCCGCAACGTCATCCGCTACAAGAGCGCCAAGTACACCATCGAGCAGCCCCTGCTCATCGGGGCCCTGGTCGGCGGCGTGGGCGACGAGGCGGTGCCGCACCTGTCGTCCTTCGGCCTGGCGCTCGGCGAGGCCTTCCAGCTGCGCGATGACCTCCTCGGCGTCTTCGGCGACCCCGAGGCGACGGGCAAGCCCGCCGGCGACGACCTCCGGGAGGGCAAGCGCACCGCCCTGATCGCCTACGCCCTCGACGCGGCCGAGCCGGCCGACCAGCACACCCTCGAGGCACAGCTGGGCCAGGACGACCTCGACCAGGCCGGGGTGAACGAGCTGCGCGACATCATCAAGCGGTCCCGCGCCGTCGACCGGGTCGAGGGCCTCATCGACGCGTGCGTCGACGAGGCCCGCACGTCCCTCGCGGCCGCCACAGCGGCCGGTGGCCTGGACCGGGACGCGGTCGAGGTGCTCGACGAGCTCGTGCTCATCTCGACCGAGCGCCGGTCCTGACCTCGCCGGAGGTCCCTGCCTGCCGGAGGTCCCTGCCTACAGGGCCTCGGCCTGGGCGCGGCGACGGATCTCCCGCTTGTGCCCGGCCCACAGCGCGTCGATGGGGGCCCCGTCGACCGGCAGGGTCGCGTCAGGGGTGAACAGCCAGCGGATGATCTCGGCGTCGTCCATGCCGCCGTCCGCGAGGACCGTCACCGTCCCCTTGAGGTCGGAGCGCGGCCCCGACTCGTCGAAGAACCGCGCCGGCACAGCCACCACGGAGCGCTCCCCGACCCGCGCCGCGAGGACCTCCCGATCCGCGATCCACTGTCGGATCCGGCTGAGCGGGACCCCGACGCGCTCGGCGGCGTCGGGGACCGTGAGCCAGTCCCCGACGAGGTCCTGCAGGTCCTGGTCCACGCGGTTGGATGCGTCCGTCACGGCGCCAGTCTGCCACCCCACTCACCTGCACCCCCACGCGGCGCCGGTGAATGACACCGGTGTCGTTCCCATGCAGGGCACGCGTGCGTTAGTCTCACCAGCGCAACCACGCATCATCTGTCACAAACGCCACTCAGGCAACGCGCCACGCCGGTGAGTGGTGCCTTGGGAGGACCACACATGCCACTCGCCGCCGACGCCGCACTTGTCCAGCCACCCCACGCGGTCGTCACGGCTGCCGCGTCCCGCTGGCACACCGTCATCGTCCGGCCGGGCGACACGATCTGGCAGCTCGCGATCGACCACCACACGACGGTCGGCGAGCTCGTGGCGAAGAACCGACTGCCGAGGGGCGGCGAGATCATCCACGTCGGCCAGAAGTTGCTCGTCCCCGGCACCGGCTCCAGCGCGTCGACCACTCCGGCGAAGGCATCGGCGAAGGCCAAGACAAAGGCAAAGCCCGCTGCCAAGGCGACCACGGCGCCGGTCAAGCGCACGGCACCGGCCGGCCCGAGCTACACCGTCCGGCCGGGCGACACGCTCTCCGGCATCGCGGCGCGCCACCGCGTCTCGGTCGGCGCCCTCGTCGCGGCCAACCGCATCGCGAACGCCGGCCTGATCTACCCGGGGCAGCGGATCGCCATCCCGGGTGCCGCCGCCGCGCCGGCACCGGCCAAGCCGGTCAAGCCGGCTGCTCCGGCCCGGACCAGCGAGAACACCTTCGCCGGCTACACCTACTCGGATGCCATCGTCGGGGCCGCCAAGGCGAACCGGGACGCCCTCGCCCAGCGCCGGCTGCCCACGCGGACCGAGACGGCCGACCTGATCCGCCGGACGGCCACCCGCTACGGCGTCGACCCCAAGCTCGCCCTCGCGATCGCGTGGCAGGAGTCGGGCTGGAACCAGCGCGTCGTCTCGGTCGCCAACGCCGTGGGCACCATGCAGCTGATCCCCTCGTCCGGCCAGTGGGCCTCCGAGCTCGCCGGGCGCAAGCTCGACCTGCTCGACACCGAGGACAACGTCACGGCGGGGGTCGTCATCATCAAGGCGCTGCTGCGAGCCGCTGACGACCGCGACCAGGCGATCGCCGGCTACTACCAGGGCCTCTACTCGGTGCAGACCAAGGGCCTCTACGAGGATACCAAGGGCTACGTCGCCGCGGTCCAGGCCCACTACAAGCGGATGTGAGCCGGTCGGCCCCCGGCCCGACCGGCCGAGCCTGCCCGGGATCACCGCCGCCGTTACGTAAACTCTCTGCGTGACGTCCAGCGTGGCGGACGCGCTCGTCGGTCGGGTCATCGACGGTCGCTACCGCATCCTCACCCACCTCGCAGATGGAGGCATGGCCTCCGTCTACGTGGCGATGGATGCACGCCTCGAGCGCCGCGTCGCCGTGAAGATCATGCGGCCGGGCCTCGCCACCGACAGTCTCTTCGTCGACCGGTTCCGCCGCGAGGCCCGGTCTGCGGCCCGCCTCAGCCACCCCAACGTCGTCGCCGTCTTCGACCAGGGCGAGGAGGACTCGGGCGAGGTCTTCCTCGTCATGGAGCTCGTCACCGGCAAGACGCTGCGTGAGGTCATCCACGAGGAGGCGCCCCTCACGGCCCGCGAGTCGCTCGCGATCCTCGAGCCGATCCTCGAGGCCCTCCGGGCCGCGCACGAGGCGGACATCATCCACCGGGACGTCAAGCCCGAGAACGTCCTCATCCGCTCCGACGGCGAGGTCAAGGTCGCCGACTTCGGGCTGGCCCGCGCCGCGAGCACCCAGACCACGACGAGCCAGACCGGTGTCGTCCTCGGGACCGCGTCCTACCTCTCCCCCGAGCAGGTCGAGCTCGGCGTGTCCGACGCCCGCAGCGATGTCTATGCCGCGGGCCTGCTCCTGTTCGAGATGCTGACGGGACGCAAGGCGGTGACCGGTGAGACGGCGATCCAGATCGCCTACCGTCACGTACACGGCACCATCGAGGCGCCCTCACAAGTGGTGCCGGCAGTGCCCGCTCCGCTCGACGACCTCGTCGCACGAGCGACCGCGACGGAGCCGGACGACCGCTTCCCCGACGTGCCCGCCTTCCTCGCCGCCCTCCGGAGCGTCCGCGGCCGGCTCAGCGCGGCCGAGCTCGACCGGCGTGGGGTGGCAGCCCCGACGGGTGACGGCGAGCCGGCCGTCGCCCACACCCAGCGGCTGGACGGCACGCGCCCGACCCGGGTCGCCGAGGCGCCCGTCGCCCACGCCGCGGCGCCGGTCCTGTCGCACACGAGCGCCCTGCCGATCTCCGCATCTCCGGCCCGGCGCCGGCGTCGCCGGTGGCCCCTGGTCGCCCTGCTCGTCGTGCTCCTGCTGGCCGGCACGTCGACCGGCTGGTGGTTCACGGCCGGACCGGGCGGGAGCACGGTCGTGCCGCAGCTCGTGCACGACACGGTGGACCAGGCGAGGAGCACCCTCGCCGCGCACAGCCTGCGGGTCGACACGAGCGGGGCCTTCTCCGAGACCGTGCCGAAGGGGTTGGTCATCGAACTCACCCCGCGGGCCGGCACCGAGGTGCGCAAGCAGAGCGTCGTCGCCCTCGTCGTGTCGAAGGGCCCGGAGCGCTACACCGTGCCCGACCTGACCAAGGTCAAGGTCGCTGACGTCGCCGGCAAGCTAGGCGCGGTGACCCTCAAGCAGGGCACGACCACCGAGGCCTGGAGCGAGACGGTGCCCAAGGGCGTCGTCATCAGCCAGGACCCGGCCAAGGGCACGTCCGTCAAGCGGGGCACCCCCGTGGCCGTCGTCGTCTCGAAGGGCCGCGAGCCGATCCCCGTCCCCAACGTCGTCGACAAGCCCTTCGCCGACGCGCAGGCCGCCATCACGGCGACCGGGCTGGTCGTCCAGCGCGCCGACGACGCCAACAGCGACACCGTCGTGAAGGGCAACATCATCTCCCAGTCCCCGGCCGACGGCACGCTCCACCGGGGTGACCCGGTCACGGTCACCGTCTCGAAGGGCCCGGTCATGGTGCAGGTGCCGACCGTGCTCGGCAAGCCGGTGACGGAGGCCGAGAAGGCCCTCACCGACCTGGGGTTCAAGGTGCGGATCGAGCGACCCCTCGGCCAGTTCTTCGAGCTCGTCCGCAACCAGAGCGTGCAGGGCGGCCAGAGCGCCCCGAAGGGCTCGACGATCGTGCTGACGGTGGTCTGAGAACCGCTCGTGAAGGCCCCGACCCGACGCAACGTCGCCACGCTCCTGCTCATCGCCCTCACCGCCGTGTGGGGGTCGACGTTCTTCCTCATCCGCGACCTCGTCGTGCACGTCCCACCGGTCGACTTCCTCGCGGTCCGGTTCACGCTCGCCGCCGTCATCATGCTCGGTGTCTTCTGGCGCCCGGTGCGGTCGCTCACCCGTCGGCAGGTGCTCGCCGGCGTCGGCCTCGGCGTGCTCTACGGCCTGGCCCAGATCCTGCAGACCCAGGGCCTGGCCTCGACGTCGGCTTCCGTGTCCGGCTTCATCACCGGCACCTATGTCGTGCTGACGCCGGTCTTCACCGCCGTGATCCTGCGCGAACGAGTCGCCAGCACCACGTGGGCGGCCGTCGGGCTCGCGACCGCTGGGCTCGCCCTGCTGTCCCTCAACGGCTTCTCCATCGGCGTCGGCGAGGCGATCACCCTGCTCGCCGCGGCGTTCTACGCGCTGCACATCGTCGGGCTCGGCCGGTGGAGCGGGCACGAGATCGCGACCGGCCTGTCCGTCGTCCAGATGGTCGTCATCGCCGTCATCTGCCTCGCCGGCGCACTGCCCGGTGGCATCACCATGCCGTCCGGCACGGGTCAGTGGGCCTCGGTGCTCTACATGGTGGTCTTCGCGAGCATCGGTGCGCTGTGGATCCAGACCTGGGCCCAGGCGCACATGCCGGCCACCCGGGCCGCGATCATCATGACGATGGAGCCGGTGTTCGCCGCGTTCTTCGCCGTGGCGCTCGGCGGCGAGGCACTGACCGTGCGCATGCTGGTCGGTGGCGCGCTCGTCGTCACGGCCATGTATGCCGTTGAGCTCCTCGCGCGTCGCCGCCCGGGTGAGCTGCCGGCCGAGACGCTGCACCACGAGGTCTAGCCGACCGCCCCCTCCCCTTGCCCGCGAACGGACCCCGAACGGACCGCTCGATGGTGAACTGGGCGGTCTACCGACCCGTTCGACCCTGAACGGTCCGTTCGCGGGTGCGCAACAGCATGAGGTCACGGACCACGGAGATGGCGTGGTCGGTCGCGGCGTCGTCGACGTCGAGGTGCCAGACGAACCGGACCTTGGCCGCCCCGACGGCATAGAGCCGGACACCCGCGTCGAGGGCGGCCGCGACGAAGTCCGCCGCGGACCAGCCCGCCGCCGAGACGTCGGCGATGAGGATGTTGGTCTGCACCGAGTCCGGGTCGAGGCTGCCAGGTGCCGCCTCGGCGATCGCCTCGGCCGCCCGGTGGGCCCGCTCGTGGTCGTCGCGGAGCCGCTCGATGTTGTGGTCGAGCGCGTAGAGGCCGGCGGCCGCGAGGATGCCCGCCTGCCGCATGCCGCCACCGAACCGCTTGCGCCAGACCCGCGCCTCGGCGATCGCCTCGGATGAGCCGACGAGAACGCTGCCGACCGGGGCGCCGAGGCCCTTGCTGAGGCAGACCGAGACGGTGTCGAACGCCCGCCCGTAGTCCTCGAGCGGGACGCCGGTCGCGACGTGGGCGTTCCAGAGCCGGGCGCCGTCGAGGTGCATCGCGACGCCGGCCGCCCGGGTGGCCTCGCGGGCGGCGCGGATCTCCTCCAGGGACTGGACCGTCCCACCACCGAAGTTGTGGGTGTTCTCGACGACGACGACACCGGTGCAGACCTGGTAGGGCCCGACCCCCGTGATCATCAGGGACGTCGCGTCCTCGGCCCGGAAGCGTCCGGCCTCGGCCACCCACGTTCGCGACGTGATGCCGGACAGCGCCGCCGCAGCACCCAGCTCGGCCCGCACCACGTGCGCGAGGGAGTCCGCGATGAGCTCGACGCCCGGGCCGGCGTGCAGGCGCACCCCGAGCTGGTTCGCCATCGACCCGGAGGGGGTGAACAGGCCGGCCTCGTGGCCGAGCAGCCCGGCGACGCGCTCCTCGAGGGTCCGCAGGGTCGGGTCCTCGCCGAAGACGTCGTCGCCGACCTCCGCGCGGGCCATCGCCTGGCGCATGGCCGGCGTCGGCTTCGTGACGGTGTCGCTCAGCAGGTCCGCGACGACGTGCGCCACGGTCAGGCCTGCCCGAGCATCTCGGCGACGAGGAACGCGAGCTCGAGCGACTGCTGGTGGTTCAGCCGCGGGTCGCAGAGGGACTCGTAGCGCTTCTCCAGGTCGGTGTCGATGATCTGCGAGGCGCCGCCGAGGCACTCGGTGACATCGTTGCCGGTCAGCTCGACGTGGATGCCGCCCGGGACGGTGCCGAGCGACTGGTGCACCTCGAAGAAGCCGCGGACCTCGTCGACGATGGCGTCGAAACTGCGGGTCTTGTAGCCGGTCGTCGACTCGAACGTGTTGCCGTGCATGGGGTCGCAGATCCACGTCGCCTTCGCGCCGGAGGCCCGGACCTTGTCGAGCAGGCCGGGCAGCGCCTCGCGGATCGTGCCGGCGCCCATCCGGGTGATGAAGGTGAGCCGCCCGGGCGTCCGCTCCGGGTCGACCTTGTCGATCATCCGCAGCACCTCGTCGATGTCGGCCTTGGGGCCGAGCTTCACGCCGACCGGGTTGCTGATCCGGGAGACGAAGTCGATGTGGGCGCCGTCGAGCTGCCGGGTCCGCTCGCCGATCCAGACGAAGTGGCTGGAGGTGTCGTAGAGCTTGCCGGTGCGGGAGTCGATGCGGGTGAGGGGTCGCTCGTAGTCGAGGACGAGCGCCTCGTGCGCGGAGAAGAACTCGACGGTGCGCATCGCCTCGAAGTCGGCGCCGCAGGCCGCCATGAAGCGCATCGCCTTATCGATGGCCCGGGCCAGCTGCTCGTACTTCGCGTTGGCGGTCGAGCGGACGAAGCCGCGGTTCCACTCGTGGACGTAGCGCAGGTCGGCGAAACCGCCCGTCGTGAAGGCGCGCACGAGGTTCAGCGTCGCGGACGACGCGTGGTAGGCCTGCACCAGCCGCTGGGGGTCCGGGGTGCGGGCCGCCTCGTGGAAGGCGAAGTCGTTGACCATGTCGCCGCGGTAGGCCGGCAGTGTCACGCCCTCACGGGTCTCGATCGACGAGGAGCGCGGCTTGGCGTACTGCCCGGCCATCCGCCCGACCTTGACGACCGGCTTGCTCGCCCCGTAGGTCAGCACCGCCGCCATCTGGAGGATCGTCTTGATCCGGTCGCGGATGTTGTCGGCGGTCGCGTTGGCGAACGTCTCGGCGCAGTCGCCGCCCTGCAGGACGAAGGCGTGGCCCTCGGCGGCCGCCGCCAGGCGCTCGGTGAGGATGTCGCACTCACCGGCGAAGACGAGCGGCGGATACGACCGGAGCGTCTCGATCACGTCGGCGAGGGCGGCGGTGTCGGGCCAGCTGGGCTGCTGCGCCGCCTCGAGCTCGGACGCCGCCGCGGTGAGCGCGGCGAGCGCGTCGTCCCCCGTGGGGAGCGACGTGGCGATCGGGTCTGACGTGCTCGTGGTCACGCTCACAGGGTAGACGCCGGGTGCCCGGGCATCCCGCTGGGTCCGGATGGCGAACCCCGGCGGGCCGGAGTGGGATCCGTCACCCCGGTCCGGTATGCCGCTCAGCGCGGTTCCGCGGCGCCCCGCGGCTCGTGGGTGGCCGGGTCGATGCCGCGCTCGAGGGCGAAGCGGACCAGCTCGACCCGGTTGTGCATCTGCAGCTTGCCGAGGATGTTCTGGACGTGGTTCTGCACCGTGCGGTGGGACAGGAAGAGGGCGGCTGCGATCTCCTTGTAGCCCATCCCGGTCGCGACATAGGTGAGGATCTCGGTCTCGCGGTCCGTCAGCTCGGGGATCGGGCGCTCCGTGGCCTCCTGCTGGCTGGTGGCCTTGACCCGCCGGAACTCCCCCAGCACGAGCCCGGCCAGGCCCGGCGTGAAGACCGGCTCGCCGGCCGACGTGGCGCGGACGGCGTCGAGGAACTCCTCGCGCCGCGCGGACTTGACGAGGTAGCCGAGCGCGCCCGCCTTCACGGCCTCGAGGACGTCGGCGTGCTCGCCGCTCGCGGACAGGATGAGCACCCGGGTGGGCACCTCCGCGGCCGTGAGCGCCGCGCAGACCTCCGGGCCGCGCAGGCCGGGCAGCTCGAGGTCGAGCACGAGCACGTCAGGCCGCGTCGCCCGGGTGCGAGCCACGGCGGAGCGGCCGTCCTCGGCCGTCGCGACGACCTCGAAGCCGGCGTCCGTGAGGTCGCGGGCCACGGCGTCGCGCCACATCGGGTGGTCGTCGGCGACGACGACGGTGACCGGCTGGGGCGGGCGGCCGGAGGCGTCCTCGCGCAGCGCGGGGTCGGCGTGCCTGTGCTCGTCCGCACGTGGTCGGCGGTCGTCATCGGGGGTCATCGGTGCTCCTTCGCGTGCCGCGGCAGGGTGAGCCGCACGGTCGTGCCCCCGCTGGGGCCGGACTGGACCGACGCGGCGCCGCCCAGGTCGGCGAGCCGGCCGACGATGCTCGTCGAGACCCCGAGCCGGCCCTCGGCCGCGGCGCGCTCGAGCCGGCCCGCCGGCAGTCCGTGCCCGGAGTCGCGAATCGTCACGTTGACGTTCGACCCGTCGTCGTCGAGCAGCACCCAGGCCCGCGCGTCCGGGCCGGCGTGCCGCCGCACGTTGTCGAGTGCCGCCTCGATGGCCGCGACGAGCTCGACGGCCGCACTGCGCTCGACGAGGACCGGCTGCCCCGGCGCGACGACCTGCACGCGGGCGTCCTCGACGTGGCCGAGCAGGGAGCGCAGGTCGGTCGGGCCGTCGTCGGCGGGGCGGTCGACGGCGGCGAGGTCGGTGGCACTCACGAGCGCGCGCAGGATCCGTTCCTGCTCGGCGGCCATGACCCCGAGCCGGGTTGCCTCGCCGCCGAGCTCGGAGGCGCGGCGGTGGATGAAGGCGAGCGTCTGCAGGACCCCGTCGTGGACGGTCCGGGCGAGCCGGTCGCGCTCGGCACGGGCGGCGTCGAGGCGCATCGACCGGGCCAGGGCGGCGTGGCTCGCGCGGGCGAGGTCGACGCAGTAGCCGATGCAGCCGCCGACGAGGAACACGAGGATCGAGTTCGTCACCGTGTTGCCGGTCGGCTCCTGCACCTCGATGAAGGAGCACAACCCGACCAACGAGGCCGCGACGAGCCCGCCGCGCCACCCGAGCAGCACGGCGAAACCGACGACGGCGGCCGACGGCCAGATCGACGGGACTGTCTTGGCGCCACCCGTGATGACCCACTCGTGGTCGACGAGCCGCGTCGCGAGGATCGCCGCGCACCCGATGGCCAGCTCAGCGGCATACATGGGAATGGTGCGGGCGGGGCGGACCGTCTGGACGACCGTCCACGCGGCGAGCACCGCGAGGATCACGATGGCCCCGGTCAGCTGGGCGACCTCGTCGTGCCGGTGCCACACCGACCACGCGGCATAGACGAGGGCCAGGCACCGGAAGACGTCGATGCCGCGCCACAGGCCACGGACGAGGGCGTGCTCGTCGAGCGTGACGGCGAGCTGCGGCGAGGCGTCCACGTCGTCAGGACGCGGCCTGCGCGTCGCTGCTGGGCGGCTCCGCCTCCGAGTCCACGTCGTCCGGCAGGGTCGGCTGCCGGCGCACCACCGGCTTGCCCTCGGCGGCGTCGAGTGCCTCCTCGAGCTCGGGGGCGGCGCTGCCCGGCTTCGCGGCCTCCTGCAGCTCACGCGCCTTGGCCCGGGCCGCGGCGAGGATCCGGTTCTTCATGGAGGTGGCGTACATGTCGACGTACTCCTGACCGGACAGAAGCATCAGCTCGTACATGATCTCGTCGGTGATGGAGCGCAGGACGAAGCGGTCCTCCTCCATCCCCTCGTAGCGCGAGAAGTCGAGCGGGCGGCCGATGCGCACCCCGATCCGCATGATGTGGGGCAGCTTCTTGCCGGTCGGCTGGGCCTTGTCGGTGCCGATCATCGCGACGGGGATGACGGGGACCTTGCCCTCGAGGGCCATCCGGGCGACGCCGGTGCGGCCCCGGTAGAGGCGGCCGTCGGGCGACCGGGTGCCCTCCGGATAGATGCCGAGCAGCTCGCCGCGGCGTAGCACCCGCAGCCCGGACGAGAGGGCCGCGGTGCTCGCCTTGCCGCCGGACCGGTCGACCGGCACCTGGCCGATCGCCCTGAAGAACGCGGCGGTCAGCCGCCCCTTGACCCCGCGGCCGGTGAAGTAGTCGCTCTTGGCGAGGAACGTGACCCGGCGCGGGACGACGATCGGCAGGAAGACCGAGTCGGAGAAGGACAGGTGGTTGCTCGCGAAGATGGCGGGACCCTCGTCGGGGATGTGCTCCTCGCCCTCGACCCACGGCCGGAAGAGCAGCTTGAGCACCGGCCCCAGCACGATGGTCTTGAGGAACCAGTAGAACACCCGCGCACCTCCCGTCGTCGACCGCCAGAACTCTACGGCACTCGCCTGCCGAGGGGGCGGCGTGCGAGGATTCCAGCATCATGAACGACCACGAGCTCGACGCGGAGTTCGAGCGGATCGTCGCCGGCTGGGACGAGACCGCCGACGAGCCGAGGCGTGCGCTCGACCAGCCGCAGCGGCCGACCGAGCCCGCCATCGACTCCCCCGACGAGCCGCCCTCCGCAGCGAGCGCCCTGCCCAAGCCCGGCACCTCGCTCAACGTGCCGATCGCTCCCATCACACCGCACGTGTGGCGTGGGAGCCCGGCCCCCGACGAGGACGTGGCCGACTCCGCGGACGACGAGGACGACCACTTCGTGCCCCCGGCGGTGCACCTGCCGTCGGCCGAGGACGACCCGATGTACTGGGCGACCGTCTGCTGCCTCGCCGGCGGTCCCCTCCTGCTGCTCTACCTGCTCATCTTCGACCGCGGGGGCAGTGCCTGGTGGATCGTGACGGCCGTGGCCATGACGGTCGTCGGCTTCGTCATGCTGGTCCTGCGCGGGGGCACCGACCGCGACCCCTTCGACGACGGCACGCGCGTCTAGACATCCAGCCGCCCGGCTGGTGGGCCGCCTCGGGCCCGGTGTAGTCGGTGTGCTGGTGGGTGGCCGCACTCGTCAGTCGGCTGCCGGCAGGGCGAGGTCGACCCAGCAGGGCCGGTGGTCCGACGCCGCCACGAGGTCCTCGTGGAGCGGGTGCACGGCCGTGTCGCCGACCGTGTTGCTGGAGGCGTCGCCGGACCTGATGCCGCAGGCGTCGCCGGGTGTGGTGACGACCTCGGGGCTGGCGAAGATGACGTCGAGCTCGGCAGTCGGACGGCCGGCCGGATAGGTGGGGTGGTCGCCGGAGACCTTCCGGTATGCCGCGGCGAGCCGCGCCCACGCCCGTCCGGTCGGTCCCTCGTTGAGGTCCCCCGCGATGACGGCCGGCGCCGGAATGGCTGCCAGCACCTCGGCGAGGTGCCGCTCGCGTTCCTCGGCCCCCAGCCCCAGGTGCACGCTCACGACCCACAGCGGTTGGGAGCCGGGTAGCGAGACGAGCTGAGCGGCATACCCCCTCGTCCTGTCGGGGAAGCGGACGGCCAACCGCGCGGCGCGGATGCGGTGGGTGTGCACCCGCAGCGACGTGAGGATCGCGGTGCCCCCGGTGCCGCGCCGGCCGCCGGCCCAGTAGAGCCCGCAGGCGCGGGCGAAGGCGGGCAGTGAGAACTCCGTGGTGAGGCGCCGCGGCACCTCCTGGAGGCAGAGGACGTCGGGCTGGATGGCGCGTACCACGCGAGCCGCGGCCGCGCGGTCGTCGAGCAGGTCACGCACGTTGTAGCTCGCGACGCGCAACCGGAGGGCGCCGGTCATGCGGACATCATCGGGTCAGCCACCCGTCCTGGCGAGGTCCGCGGCGCCGATGAGCCCGGCCTCGGCGCCCAGCTGGGCGAGCACGATCTGGGCCTCCGGCCGGTAGCCGCGGCCGGGCAGCTGCCGTCGGAAGGCGTCCCGAGCCGGGGCGAGCAGGAGCTCACCGGCCGCGCTGACGCCACCGCCGACGACGAAGCGACCCG
The DNA here is from genome assembly GCF_000576575.1 of Intrasporangium chromatireducens Q5-1. GTDB lineage: Bacteria > Actinomycetota > Actinomycetes > Actinomycetales > Dermatophilaceae > Intrasporangium_A > Intrasporangium_A chromatireducens. Next base: position 3,284 of record NZ_AWQS01000073.1, on the reverse strand, counting down.
GGTCGAGGGCGGACGCGAGGTTGGCGAGCCCGACCCCGAGCCACTCGCCGACGTCGGCGAGCAGCTCACGCGCCGTGGGGTCACCGGCCTGGGCGGCCTCGGTGATGAACGGTCCGGTCAGCGCGCCGTCGTCGGCGCCGAGCCGCGCGCGGAGGTCGCTGATGACGGGTGAGTCGGCGGCGATGAGGTCACGCGCCTCGCGGACGAGGGCGTTGCCGCTGGCGTACTGCTCCCAGCAGCCGCGGTTGCCGCACTCGCAGCGCAGCCCGGCCGGGACGACCTGCATGTGGCCGAACTCGCCGGCGATGCCGTGACGGCCCCGGTTGATCCGGCCGTCGACGAGGAGGGCCCCACCGATACCGGTGCCGAGGGTGATCATGACGACGTGCGACTCCCCGAGCGCGGCGCCGAACCGCGCCTCGGCCCAGAGGGCGGCGTTGGCGTCGTTGTCGATCGTGACCGGTGCTGCGACCCTGGCCTGCAGGCGTTCCCGGAGCGGCTCGTTGCGCCAGGACAGGTGCGGGGCGAACACGACGGTCCCCCGGTCGGCGCCGACGAAGCCGGCCGCTCCGACGCCGACCGCGACGACGCGGTGGCCCTCGACGCCCGCGAGCAGCTCGTCGACACACTCGACGATCGTGTCCTCGACGACCTGCGGGGACGTCGAACGGTGGGGCGTGCTGCGGCGGGCGCGCGTCAGGATGTGGCCGGTCGCGTCGACCACTCCGCCGGCGACCTTGGTGCCGCCGATGTCGATGCCGATGGCGAGCTCTGCCATCAGGCACCACCCTGGTCGTCCGGACGTTCCCGCCGTGGCTGCCCGGACATCCCAGGCTGCTCGGACCGCCCGGGCTGCGCGGCCTGGTCCGGGTCGTGCCGCCGCGCCTGTTCGCGACGGGTGCGCTGCACCACCGCGAGGTCCCGTAAACCCGTGGCGGCGAGCTCGGCCACCTCGGCGAGACGCTCGATCGTCTCGGGCCTGACCCGCTGCACGAAGGCGATGAGCTGGCAGACCGGACACACCGCGCACGCGGCCGGTCGCTGACCACCGCACGTGCAGGCATGGGACTCGGCCCGGTCCGAGTCCGTGTCCTCGGAGTCGGCTGGGTCCGAGTCGGTCGGGGTGGAGCGGGTCGGGCCAGCGTCGGTCGCGTCGGGGTTGGTCGCGTCGGGGTTGGTCGCAGCGGGGCTGGTCGCGTCGCGGCCGGTGGCCGCGCCGGAGGAGACGTGACCACCGGCGCCGAAGGCGGCCAGCGCCTCCACGAGGAGCGCCGCCTCCTCGGCGACCGTGCCCACGGGGGGCCGCTCGGGCTGGTCCTGCTCGCGCCCGTCTCCGCTCGTCACGAGGTCTGGGCCTCGACCCGCCTCTTCAGCTCTTTGAGGGCGGTGTCGATGATGACCTTCTCCGCCTTGCGCTTGAGCAGACCGAGCATGGGGATCTTGACGTCGACCGCGAGCCGGTAGGTCACCGTGGTCCCGTTGTCCGTGCGCGTCAGCGTGTAGGACCCGTCGAGTGCCTTGAGGACCGTGGCGGTGACCATCGTCCAGGAGATCATCCCGGTGCCGTCCTCGACGACGTCCCACTCGTAGTCAAGGACATAGGTGTCCTTGATCGCCCCGGCGTCGAGGGTGAACTCGACCTGGTCGGCCCAGCCGTCCCCCTCCTCCGAGAGGATGGCGACCCGCTTGACGTCGCCGGCCCACTCCGGGTAGGCCTCGAAGTCCGCGATGACGTCCAACACCTCGGCGGGGGGCGCGTCGATGGTGATGGTGCTCTCGGTCCGGTCAGCCATGCGCCGAAGACTAGCGCCTTGCCCCGACGCGCCGGGTATCGTGCAAGCACCATCCCCCGGCAAGGAGCAGCAGTGAAGGAAGTCGTCGTCGAAGCGCTCGTCCCGGTGACGACGGAGGGCAGCCTGGCGGACCTGCCGCGGCGCAACGCGCAGCTCGAGCCGCACGGCATCGCGTTCTCCCGAAGGACCTCGTCCGGCACGTGGTCGCATCTGACCTGGTCGGAGTTCGCGGCCGACGTCGACGCCGTGGCGAAGGGGCTCATCGCCCGGGGGGTCAAGGCGGGCGACCGCGTCGGGCTGATGTCCCGCACCCGCTACGAGTGGACCCTCGTCGACTTCGCCGCGTGGCGTGCCGGTGCCGTCGTCGTGCCGATCTACGAGACCTCGTCGGCAGAGCAGGTCCGGTGGATCCTCGGCGACTCGGGCGCCCAGCTGCTCGTCCTCGAGAACGACCGCCACCGCAGCGTCGTCGAGCAGGTCCAGCAGTCGCTGCCGGCTCTCGGTGGGGTGCTGCAGATCGAGGCCGGCGGCCTGGACCAGCTGCGCGAGCAGGGACGCAGTGTCACCGACGCGGAGCTGGACGGTCGGGCGAGCGGCCTGCACCGGGCCAGCGTTGCGACGATCATCTACACGTCCGGCACGACGGGCCGGCCCAAGGGTTGCGAGCTGACCCACGACAACTTCCTCGCGCTGGCTGAGAACGCCATCGAGAAGCTCGGTGACGTCGTCCTCGCTGACCGGGCCTCGACCCTGCTCTTCCTCCCCCTGGCCCATGTCTTCGCCCGGTTCATCGAGGTCCTGTGCGTCGCCGCCCGGGCCCGGATGGGCCACTCATCGGACATCACGTCGCTGCTCGACGACTTCTCGACGTTCCGACCGACCTTCATCCTCGCCGTCCCCCGCGTCTTCGAGAAGATCTACAACTCGGCCGAGGCGAAGGCGGCGTCCGAGGGCAAGGGCAAGATCTTCCTGCGCGCGGCCACGGTTGCGACGGCCTACAGCGAGTCCCTTGACCATGGCCGCCCCGGCTGGGCGCTGCGGGTGCAGCACGCCGTCTTCGACCGGCTCCTCTACAGCAAGCTGCGCACGGCCATGGGCGGACAGGTTCGGTATGCCGTCTCCGGTGGCGGACCGCTCGGCACTCGGCTGGGCCACTTCTTCCGCGGCATCGGGGTGACGATCCTCGAGGGGTACGGGCTCACCGAGACGACCGCCCCGATCACGGTCAACACGCCCGACAAGATCAAGATCGGCACCGTCGGCCCTCCGCTGCCCGGGTCGGCCATTCGGATCGACGGCGACGGGGAAGTGCTCGCCAGGGGCAACGGTGTCTTTTCCCGGTACCACGACAACGATCAGGCGACCCGGGAGGCGATCGTCGACGGCTGGTTCCGCACGGGTGACCTCGGCGAGCTCGACGAGGACGGCTACCTGCGGATCACCGGCCGCAAGAAGGAGATCATCGTGACGGCGGGCGGCAAGAACGTCGCC
>NZ_AWQS01000072.1 GCF_000576575.1 Intrasporangium chromatireducens Q5-1 | reverse complement strand
CGGCCCCCAACCTCCGCTGCATCTTCGTCAGATGTCGCGGAAGACCTCCACCGTGGCGCCCAGCGCGTTGAGGCGCTCGGCCAGGTCCTCGTAGCCGCGGTTGATGACGTAGACGTTGCGCAGCACGGACGTGCCGGGCGTCGCGAGCATGGCGAGCAGGATCACGACGGCAGGTCGGAGGGCGGGCGGGCAGCCCACCTCGGCGGCGCGCCACCGGGTCGGGCCCTCGACGATGACCCGGTGCGGGTCGAGCAGCTGCACCCGGGCCCCCAGCTTGGTCAGCTCGGTGAGGTAGATCGCCCGGTTCTCGTAGACCCAGTCGTGGATCATCGTGCTGCCCTCGGCGACGGCGCCGACCAGGGCGAAGAAGGGCAGGTTGTCGATGTTCAGCCCGGGGAAGGGCATCGGGTGGATCTTGTCGGTGGGGGCGTGGAGCGGACCTGCGATGGTGGTCAGGTCGACGAGCCGGGTCCGGCCGTTGGCCGAGGTGTACTCGTCGGAGATCCGGTACTTCATCCCCATGCCCTCGAGCGTGGCCAGCTCGATCTCGATGAACTCGATCGGAACCCGCTCGATGGTGATCTCCGAGTCGGTGACGAGCGCCGCCGCGATGAGGCTCATCGCCTCGATCGGATCCTCGCTCGGGGAGTACTCGACGTCCCGGTCGATCTCCGCGAGGCCGTTGACAGTCAGGGTCGTGGTGCCGATGCCCTCGATCCGGACCCCGAGCTTCTCGAGGAAGAAGCACAGGTCCTGGACCATGTAGTTCGGGCTGGCGTTGCGGATGATGGTCGTGCCCGGGTGCCGGGCGGCGGCCATGAGGACGTTCTCGGTGACCGTGTCGCCGCGCTCGGTCAGCACGATGGCGCGAGTCGGCTGGACCGCCGGGTCGCGGGTCGCCTCGTAGGCGCCGTGCGTGGCCAGCACGTGCAGGCCGAAGGACTTCAGGGCGGCGAGATGGGGCTCCACCGTCCGGGTGCCGAGGTCGCAGCCGCCGGCGTAGGGCAGCTTGAAGCTGGGGTGCTCATGCAGCAGGGGGCCGAGGAACATGATGACGGTGCGGGTCCGGCGCGCGGCGTCGACGTCGATCGCGTCGAGGTCGAGGCGCTCGGGCGGCACGATCTCGAGGTCGTTGCTGTCGGGGAGCCACCGGGTCCGGACGCCGATCGAGGCGAGGACCTCGAGGATCCGGTTGACCTCCTCGATGCGGGCCAGGTTGCGCAGCGTGGTCCGACCCCGGTTGAGCAGCGACGCGCAGAGCAGGGCGACGGCCGCGTTCTTCGAGGTCTTGACGTCGATCGACCCGGAGAGCTTGCGTCCCCCGACGATGCGCAGGTGCTGCGGTCCCGGGTAGCCGACCGAGACGAACTCGGAGTCGAGCGCGTCCCCGATCCGGGCCAGCATGTCGAGGCTCATGTTCTGCTTGCCGGCCTCGATGCGGGTGACCGCACTCTGCGAGGTCCCGAGCAGCTGGGCCAGCTCGGCCTGGGTGAGGCCCTTGTGGCGTCGGGCGTCCCGGATGAGGCCGCCGATTCGGGTCAGATATGGCTGGTGAGACACGCACGGAGCGTAACTCATATATGAGTTACGAGCGAGTCGACAGGCCGTGGGTCAGCCGGCGCGCTCGACGGGGTGCTCGTCGCAGGCGAGGGCGATGAGGGGAGCCGTGATGGTCACCTGCCACTCGCGGGCCCCGGCGGCCCGCAGGTCGCGCGCCACCTCCTCGGTGGAGGGCGCGGCTGGCCCGTCCCAGAGATACCGGCGCAACAGCTCGGGCGTCAGGAGGTTCTCGACCGGGACGACGAGCTCCTCGCTTACGGCTGCGATCAGCTCGCGGGCTCGCGCCAGTCGGGCGGCGGCCACGGGGTCGCGGTCGGCCCATGAGCGGGGGGGCGGGGGACCGGTGTGCGGCAGGCTGAGTGGAGGCAGCTCCTGCTCGGGCAGGTTGAGGGCAGTGGCGATCGCCTCGAGGATGACGTCCTGGTTGCGCCGGATCGACCGGGCGAGTCGCGGCTCCTTCGAGCCGACCGAGCGGGGCGGGCTGGTGTCGCGCTGGTGCTCCAGCGCGAGCTCGGCGATGGCGGCGTCGGGCAGCACGCGGCCCGGTGACACGTCACGGTGCTGGGCGATCTCGTCGCGGTCGCGCCACAGCTCTCGGACGATGGCGAGCCCGCGGCGGGTGCGCACCTTGTGGACGCCGGAGGTGCGGCGCCAGGGGTCGACCCGTGGCTCCGGGCCGGTGAAGGCGAGTAGGTGGTCGAACTCTTCGCGGGCCCAGCCGAGCTTGCCCTGCCCCTCGAGGTCCTCGGCCACCGCGTCGCGAAGGTCACCGAGCACCTCGACGTCGAGAGCGGCATACCGCAGCCACGGCTCGGGGAGCGGGCGCGAGCTCCAGTCGACCGCGCTGTGCTCCTTGGCGAGCCGGTAGCCGAGGTAGTGCTCCACCATCGCGCCGAGCCCGACCCGGGGGCGCCCCGCGAGGCGTCCGCCGAGCTCCGTGTCGAACAGCTGCCGCGGGTGAAGCCCGACCTCCGCGAGGCACACGAGGTCTTGCGTGGCCGCGTGCAGGATCCACTCGCTCTCGCCGATGGCCGCGTCGACGAGCGTGAGGTCCGGGCAGGCGACGGGGTCGATGAGCCAGGTGCCGGACCCGGAGCGGCGCAGCTGCACGAGATATGCGTGCTGGCCGTAGCGGTAGCCTGACGCGCGCTCGGCGTCCAGTCCGATGGGCCCGCGCCCGGCGCGTACCGCGTCGGCGGCCTCGGCGAGCGCCCGCGCGTCAGTGACGACGTCGGGCACCCCCTCGGCGGGGGCGGCGAGCAGCTGCAGCTCTTCGGGTGCGCCCACCGGCTGGTCGGCGCTGCTCACCGGCGCGGCCCCGGGAGCGGGACGACACCGTCGGGCAGCGGTGGGATCCCGGCGATCGTGCACAGCATGTCGGCCCAGGCGCGCAGGTGGTCGGTGAGGGCCTCGTCGGTCGGGGTCCACGAGGCGCGGATCTCCATCTCGACGCTCGCGCCGCGGTCGGCGAGCCCGGCGAAGCCCTCGCTCACGACCCGCGTCACCGTGCCGGCCTCGGCGGTCCAGCGCAGGCCCCGCCCCTGCAGGGCATCGACGAGCCAGGACCAGCCCACCGCTCCGAGCATCGGGTCGGCGGCGAGCTCGGGCTCGAGCTCGGCCCGGGCGAAGGTGACGACCCGCCAGGCACCGTCCCACGCCTCGGGAAGCGACGGGTCGTGCAGCAGGACGAAGCGACCGGTCGCGAGCTCGCCCTCTGGGTCAGTGGGGTCGAGCACGTCGCCCGTCAGGGCGGCCGCGTGCGGAGCGATCCGGCTCGGGGCCGGCACCTCCGTCAGGCGCACCTCGGGACGCAGCCGCACGTCGCGCAGGGCGGCCAGCACCCTCGCGAAATCCGCGCCGTGCGCGCCCGGCAGCGTCCTCGTGTGCACCAGACGAGCGTATGCCGCTCACCTCGGTTCTGTCCGGAGGGCGCGCCGAGCGCGTGGCCCGGCGCGCTCGTGGGGCGTGGCAGGATGATCCGGTGCCCTCATCTGCCCCGCCACGCACCCGGTCGAGCGACCTCGTCCGTGCTGCCCGCCGCGAGCCGGTGTCCCGGACCCCGGTCTGGTTCATGCGCCAGGCCGGCCGGTCCCTGCCGGAGTACCGCGCCATCCGCGAGGGCACGACGATGCTCGAGGCCTGCACCCGGCCCGACCTCGTGGCCGAGATCACCCTCCAGCCGGTCCGGCGCCACGGTGTCGACGCCGCCATCTTCTTCAGCGACATCGTCGTGCCCCTCAAGGCGGTGGGCCTCGACCTCGACATCGTCGCGGGAGTCGGCCCGGTCGTGGCCGAGCCGATCCGCACCCGGGCCGACCTCGACCGGCTGCCGGAGCTGACGAGCGAGCACGTCCCCTACATCACCGACGCGGTCCGGCTCCTCGTCGCCGAGCTGGGCGACACCCCGCTCATCGGCTTCGCCGGTGCGCCCTTCACGCTGGCCAGCTACCTGGTCGAGGGCGGCCCCTCCAAGAACCACGTCCGCACCAAGGCGCTGATGCACGGCGACCCCGACCTCTGGCACGCGCTCTGCGACCGGCTGGCCCAGATCTCCGGTGCCTTCCTCCACGCCCAGGCGGAGGCGGGAGCCAGCGTCGTCCAGCTCTTCGACTCATGGGTGGGGGCGCTCCCGCGCGCCGACTACGCGCGCTACGTCCTGCCGCACTCGACGAAGGCGCTCGCCGCCGTCGCCGACCTCGACGTGCCCCGCATCCACTTCGGTGTCGGCACCGGCGAGCTGCTCTCGCTCATGGGCTCGGCCGGCGCGGAGGTCGTCGGGGTCGACTACCGGGTGAGCCTCACCGACGCGACCGAGCGGATTGGCCCCGACCACGCGGTGCAGGGCAACCTCGACCCGGCGCTGCTCTTCGCGCCGTGGGAGGTGCTGCGCGACATCGTCGTCGAGATCGTCGACGAGGGCCGGCGCGCGCCGGGCCACATCTTCAACCTCGGCCACGGGGTGCTCCCGGACGTCGACCCCGACGTCCTCACCCGGGTCACCGAGCTCGTCCACGAGGTGTCCACGCGCTGATGGCCGGCGGGTCCCTCGCCCGATCGAGCCTCGTGATGGTCGGCGGCTCCTTCGCGTCACGCGCCCTCGGCGTCGTGCGAGGGGCGCTGATGACCGCGATCATCGGCACCCTGGCCGCCGGTGACGCGTTCGGCCTCGCGAACACCCTGCCCAACGTCCTCTACCTGCTTGCTGCCGGCGGGATCCTCAACGCCGTCCTCGTCCCCGCGCTGTCCCGCGCGATGAAGCTCGAGGACGGCGGCCAGGAGTTCACCGACCGCGTCATCACGGTGGCGCTCACCGGGATGGCGATCCTGACGGCGATCGTCATGCTCGGTGCCGGCTTCTTCGTCTGGCTGCTGAGCGGGGACCGCGGGCCGCAGTTCAGCAGCCTCGCGCTGGCGTTCACCCTCATGTGCATGCCGCAGGTCTTCTTCTACGGCGTCTACGCGCTCCTCGGGCAGATCCTCAATGCACGGGAGCGGTTCGGGGCGTTCGCCTGGGCACCGTTCGTCGCGAACGTCGTGGCGATCATCGGCCTGATCGTCTTCATGGTCGTCTACCCCGACCCGCACCAGGTCGACGGAGGCGGCCGGCGCCTGCCGCGTCCGCCCGAGGCCTGGACCGGGGGGATGATCTGGCTCTTCGCCGGGACGGCGACGCTGTCCGTCGTGGCCCAGGCGCTCTGGCTGGTCCCCGCGCTGCGTCGTGCCGGCTTCACGTACCGCCCGCGGTGGGGGCTGCGCGGGGTCGGGCTCGGGGGAGTGAGCCGGCTGGCCCTCTGGGCGTTCGCCGGCCTCGCAGTGTCCCAGCTGGGCTTCTTCATCAACACCGCCGTGCTGAACCACGCGGCCGGGTTCGGCACGGCCGACCGGCCGATCCGCGGGCCGCTGCTCTACCAGGTGGCCTTCACCATCTTCATGCTGCCCCACGCGTTCGTCGCCGTGTCCATCATCACCGCGCTCTTCCCCCGCCTCTCCCGGGACGCCGCGGACGGGGACACGCCGGCGCTCCTCGGCAACTTCCGGCGGGGCCTGACGCTCCCGCTGGTGGCGAACCTGCCGGTCATGGTCTTCATGATCATCTGCGCCCGGCCCCTCGTCGCCCTGCTCAACCCGGGCATCGACGCGGTGTCGATCGAGCTCGGCGGCTATGCCCTCACGGTGATGGTCCTCGGCATCATCCCGTTCGGCATCGACCTGCTGTGCTACCGCACCTTCTTCGCGCTCGACGACGGCCGCGCGCCCCTGGCCATGCAGGTCGTGCTCACGTCGGTGACCGCGGTCGCCGGCGGCCTGACCTACGTCGCGCCCCCGCAGTGGGCCCTCGGCATCGTCGCCGCCGGCATGACCGTCGGCAACATTCTCAGCTCGGGCACGGGCCTGTTCCTGCTCCGGCGTCGCCTGGGGTCGCTCGGCCTGAGCCGGGTGCTCGTCTCGACCGCGCGGATCGGTGTCGCGGCAGTGGCCGCCGCCCTCTTCGGCGGCGGTGCCTTCGCCGTCGTGTCGCCCATCATCGGCGACCTCGCCGACATGAGCACATGGCAGCGGGTCTTCGGCAACGGACTCGTCCTGGCCCTGTCCGGGCTCGTCTTCGTCGTCGTCTATCTCGGCGCGGCGGCCGTCCTGCACGTGCCCGAGGTCCGCGAGGTCGCAGCCCTGGTCCGGCGCAGGACGGCCCGCAGCCGGCAATAGCCTCAGTCGGCGGGGTCGGGCACGGAGGTGCGGGCAGGCGCGGGACGCCGGGCCCACCAGCGCCGAGCGAGGAGGGCGACGACGAGCAGCACCACCAGCCAGGGGAGGAGCACGGCGACGCCGGTGACGAGGGTGGCGACCGAGTCGAGCAGGCCGGACCATGCCTCGCGCAGCTGGCCGACGAAGCCGGTCGTCACGGGGGCGGCGGGCGTGGCACTCGTCCAGAGACTGACCGTGACGTCGGAGGTGCTCGTGCGGCGGTCGAGCGTGGCGAGCCGGCTCTCGAGCGAGTCGAGGTCGGCCTGCCGCCGGGTCACCTCGTTCTCGAGCTGGATGATCTGCGACAGGCTCGTCGCCTTGGCGAGCAGCGCCCGGGCCTGCGCGACGGCATCGCGCATCGGGCCGATCCGGGCCGACGTGTCGACGTAGGTGTCGGTGAGGTCCTCACTCTGGGACGACCGGTACGACACCGTCCCGATCCGCGACAGCTCCGTCACGAGCCCGTCCAGCTTCTCGGCCGGGACGCGCACGGTGAGGCGCGCCTCGTCGACGCCGACCGGCGGCACCGACTGGTTGGCTCCGGACCCCATCTGGGGACCGCTGGTCGGGTCCGGCGCCGTCACGACGTTCTCGGAGAGCACCTGACCTCCGGCCGCCGCGGTCAGTGACCGGACGTTGCCGCTCGCGGCCATCAGGTCGGACACCTTGATGCCGAGCCAGGCCGACCTGGCCAGCTTCGGACCGACCACGGGCGTGTCGGTGCCCGCCGCGCCCTGGGTCGGCGCCTGCTGTGGTGCGGCGCCCGGGCTGCTCGCCGCCGAGCCCCCGTCCTGGGCGGCGCCGGAGCGGGCCGCCACCTCGGGCCCGGCACCGATCGAGGCGGCGCTGCCGGTGCTGCCGTCGGCCCCGGACCGGAACTGCAGGCCGACCGGAAAGGCCACGGCGACGAGCAGGAGCACGGCCCACGGCCAGAGCCGCCGTGGGCGCCGGAAGGTCCGCAACGGTCCTCGAGTGATTGTCGTCATCGCACTGACTCCCTCCCCTTGGGCGCCGGCGGCGCCGTCACCCGTCCAGACACGCAGGGGCCCCGATTCGTTGCACCCGCGCGGGTGACAGAGTTGGCGCCATGGGTCTGCGCGTGGCGGTCGTCGGTGGCGGGATCAGCGGGCTGGCCGCGGCGTGGGAGCTGGTGCAGGCTGCTCCCGGCACCTCGGTCACCGTCTTCGAGGGATGGGGCAGCGTCGGGGGTCGGCTCCGGCTCGCGCCGGTGGCCGGCCTTCCGGTCGACGTCGGGGCGGAGTCGGTCCTCTTCCGGCGCCCCGAGGCGGTCACGCTCGTCGAGGAGCTCGGGCTCGCGAGCCGCCTCACGCACCCCGCGCCGGTCGGGGCCTCCATCGTCGCGGACGGCAGACGGTGGCCCATGCCGAAGGGCACCCTCATGGGCATCCCCGCCGACCCGGACGCCGTCGCCGGCCTGCTGACGCCTGCAGAGGTGGAGCGGGCCCGCCACGAAGTGATCGCAGGCCCGGTCGAGGGCGATGTCGCCATCGGCCGGCTCGTCGAGGACCGCCTCGGGCCCGCCGTCACGGACAAGCTCGTCGAGCCGCTCCTCGCAGGCGTCTACGCGGGCCACTCGCGGGCCATCTCGGCAGCGTCCGCCGTCCCCAGCCTGTATGCCGCTGGGCTGGCCGGGACGTCGCTGCTCAGTGCCGCTCGGGAGGCGGTCGCGCAGTCACAAGCCGCGTCGGCCGACCCGAGGCCGGTCTTCGCAACGCTGGTGGGCGGACTCGGCTCGCTGCCCGAGCTGTTGGCGCAGGCGCTCGTGACCAAGGGCGTGCAGATCCACACCGGCACCATGGTTCGCCGGCTCCACGGCGGTCCCGGCGAGTGGGTGCTGACGACAGGACCGACGATCGACGAGCTGACCTGGCGGTTCGACCGGGTCCTTGTCGCAACCCCCGCCGCCCCAGCCGCCCGGCTGCTGGCCCGGGTCGCCCCCGAGGCCGCGGCGCCGCTGTCGAGCATCGAGTACGCCTCGATGGCCATCGTCACCTACGCGTTCCCCACCCCGGACGCCGAGCCGTTCGTCGGCAGCAGCGGCTTCCTCGTGCCACCGACCGAGCCGCTCACGATCAAGGCGTCGACGTTCAGCTCGGTGAAGTGGCCCTGGCTCGCCGAGGCCCGACCGGACCTCACGTTCGTGCGGGCCTCGATCGGCCGACACGGGGAGGAGTCGAGCCTGCAGCGACCGGATGCCGAGCTGGCCGCCACCGCGCTCGCGGACCTCACCCGAGTCCTTGGCGCGGTCCCGGCACCGGTCGACGTCCACGTGCAGCGGTGGGGCGGCGCGCTGCCCCAGTACGCCGTCGGCCACCCGACGCTCGTCGACCGCATCCGCGCGGGACTGCCGCCGACGCTGGAAGCAAGCGGAGCGGCATACGACGGGGTGGGGATCCCCGCCTGCGTCGGATCGGGGCGCGCGGCAGCCCGCCGACTGCTCGAGAGCTGACCCGATTGGGAGCGCGCCGGTGGCCGGGGTGATGATGGGGGACATGAGTGACCGGTTGACCCCTTCCCAGATGCGCGAGATCAACGACACCATCCGCTACTCGATGTGGTCGGTGTTCGGGTCCGTCGCCCCGCTCGGCGAGGACCGCGAGGCGATCGCGGCGGAGTTCCAGGCGTTCCTCGAGAAGGTCCAGGGCGAAGGCGTGACCGTCCGGGGCCTCTACGACGTCGCGGGCCTGCGGGGCGACGCCGACTTCATGGTGTGGTGGCACGCCGAGACGATCGAGCAGCTGCAGGCGGCCTACCGCGGACTGCTCCGCACCGGCCTCGGCGAGACCCTCGAGCCGGTGTGGTCCTCGGCGGCCCTGCACCGTCCCGCGGAGTTCAACAAGAGCCACATCCCGGCCTTCATGGCCGACGAGCACGCCCGCAAGTACGTCTGCGTCTACCCGTTCGTCCGGTCCTACGACTGGTACCTCCTCGAGGACACCGAGCGCCGCGACCTGCTCGTGGAGCACGGCCGGATGGCCCGTGAGTACCCCGACGTGCGGGCCAACACGATCGCCGCGTTCGCCCTCGGTGACTACGAGTGGATGCTCGCCTTCGAGGCGGACGAGCTGCACCGCATCGTCGACCTGATGCGCGAGCTGCGGGCCGCCCGGGCGCGCCTGCACGTGCGCGAGGAGATCCCGTTCTTCACCGGACCGAAGGTCTCGCCGGACGAGCTCGTCGGCGCGCTGCGCTGATCCACCACCTGAGTCGGCTCAGTCGTGCCTCGTGACGACTGAGCCGAACCGGTCCCCCGGGCCTCGCTCCTTCGTCGCTCGGATTAGTCGTCGCGGCCACTGAAGAGCGTCCACACCAGCCCGACGATCGGGATGAGCAGGAACCACTGCCACTTGCCGGTGACGAAGAAGAGCGCCACCGCACCAAGCGCGACGAGGCCGGTTAGCGCTCCCTTGCGGGCCGCCCACGGGTCCTTCCCAGCGGGCAGCGTCGCTGCAGTCTCCGGCCGCACGACCGGCCGCTGCTGGTCCGTGTCCCGGGCCGGCGGCAGGTCGGCGAACAGCGCATCGAGGTCCGCCCTCGTCACGGCGTCGCCGGCGCGGCCGCGGCGGTCCTCATACTCGTCGGCATCGAGCCGGCCAGCGTCGAAGTGCTCCTTGAGGAGGCGCTTGGCCGCCTCTCGCTCGTCGTGACCCACCCGGATCTCCCCGTCGCTCATGCGGGCACCATACCGAGCGACGGGTGCTGGCCTACTCGGCCTCCGGGACGAGCCGCAGGCTGATCGAGTTGATGCAGTAGCGCTGGTCCGTCGGCGTGTCGTAGCCCTCGCCCTCGAAGACGTGACCGAGATGGGAGCCGCAGTTGGCGCAGCGGACCTCGACGCGGCGCATCCCGAGCGAGCTGTCCTCGAGGTACTCGACCCGGTCACCCGCCAGCGGGGAGTAGAAGGAGGGCCAGCCGCAGTGCGACTCGAACTTCGTGTCGCTCCGGAACAGCTCCGCGCCGCACGCCCGACAGGAGTAGACCCCCTCGGTCTTGGTGTCCGTGTACTCGCCGCGGAACGGCGCCTCCGTGCCGGCCTGGCGCAGCACGTGGAACTCCTGCGGTGTCAGCCGCTCGCGCCACTGCTCCTCGGTCAGGTTGAGGGCATAGGTCTTCTGCGTTTCGTTGGCCATGTCATCGCCAACGCCGGACGCGCGCCATTTGTGCCCGCCCCGCGGCGGGACGAACGTGCGTGTCGAGCGGGCGCGACGAGCCTCCTCCTCGCACGTGGGCTGGAGGGGCCGACGGCCGTCGCCGCCGGCCCCCCGAGACCTTTCCTGCCCGCCCAGCCCTCAGGGGCGAGCCGGCTACTTCTGCGCCGGAGGGACGGAACAGGTCGCGGACGCGGTGTTGCCCGCCGCATCCGTCGCGACGAGGGTCGCGTCGCCCCGGAAGCCGAAGTGCCAGTCCACGGCGCCGGTGAACGGGACGGCCGTCGAGCCGGAGCGGCCGGGAGCCTGGGTCAGCTTGAAGTACGTCCCCGGTGCGTAGGGGCCGAAGCTCGTGCCCGTGGCGTCATCCCGGATGGCGACCGAGACGCCCGCAAGGTTGTCGTCGGCAACCATCTGGAAGAAGCCCGCCTGCTGCCAGCCGCCCGGCGTCCGCCCCGAAGGGTTGACGCCCGGTCCGCAGGCGACCGTCGGCGGCGTCACGTCGTTGACGCCGATCGCCACCCGCTGGACGAACTCGTCGCCGGCGTCGGCGCCGTTGAGCTTGAACCTCGTCGTGCACGTCAGCGTGCTGCCCTGCCGGGCATCCGGTGCCACCGAGATCGTCTCCTCGAGCACGAGGTCGCTGCCACTCTGCACCGTCCGGGGCAGCGACAGGCTGAAGCTCACACTCAGGCCGGGATCGCACGCCGTTTCCGCCGTCACCGTGACGGGCAGGTTCGTCAGCCCCTCGAGGATCGCCTGCGAGAGGTTGCCGGCCGCGACGCTCGGGAAGAACTGCCCGCCCGTCGCCGACGTCACGGCGGTGGCCTGCCCAGTGGCGTTGAGGCCGTCCCCGCCGGCAACGTTGATCGCGACCACCTTGGCACTGACGCCCTGCAGCGAGGTGACGGCATCGGCCAGGGTGTGGCCCAGGCTCGGGTCGTGGCCGCTCGCGTCACCGAACCAGACGACGACCCGCGAGGATCCCGGGCGGAAGCTGATGCGGTTGCCGCCGGCACCGATCTGCCACAGCGCGTTCAGCTGCGCCTCGGGACCATCACCGCCGCCGCCGGCGCTGATCGCGTTGATGGCGGCCTGCGCCGCGGCCGGGTCACCGGTGAGGTCGCTGCGAACGGTGAAGACGCTGGCGCCGTCCGAGACGTCCTTGTAGTCGGCGACGGCGAACTGCGCGTCGGCCTGCGCGGCCTTGACTGACGAGACGATCGTGCTCAGCTGCGACTGGACGTTCGCGATGGCCGGCCCCATGCTTCCGGTGGAGTCGACGACGAGGACGACGTCAGGTCGGGGCGGGATGACGGGCGTCGAGACCGTCTTGGTGACGTGGATGCTCGACCCGGGGTCGAGGTTGTCGTCGACGGTGGGCGGGTTGACCCCCGCCATGGCCATCGACGGCGCAGCTCCGAGGAACGCCGTCGCGAGGACGGCGAGCAGACTGCGGCGCAACGTGGTTGGCATGATGCGTTACCTCCTGGTGCGGTGAGTTGAGTACGGTCCGCGCATGACGAGGCGGACCGCTGCCACGCGAGTCGCGGGTGGCAGGACGAGGCCGGCTGGCCGAGAAGGCGCGCGCTCCGCGGCCTTCACCTCATGAGAGCCGGCTGCGAGCCACCTGATACGTCCCGGTATGTCCCCTCGACGGGGCGCCGGCGGCTGAGAGGATGAGGCGTGCCCTTGCCCAAGCTGGTCTCGCGACCACTCGTCCTCGCCGGAGTGGCGGGTGGCGGCGCCCTGGTCGGGGCGGCCGGCGGCTCGGTGGCGGCCGGTGCCTACTTCGCCCGCAAGGTGCTGACGCCTGACGAGGAGCAGCCCGATGACGTCATGATCCTCGCGCGCCGCAACCACGAGGTGACCCTCGGCCTCACTCCGGAGACGGTCGTGCCGGGTCGTTACGGGTTGTGGCTCGACGGTGGCGCGGGGCACGCCCGGCTCGGTCGGATCCTCCGGCTCGACGGCGAGTCCGTGACCAGGGAGCTGGTCGCCCTCGACCGAGGGCGCATCCGGCCGGGGCCCGCTCGGTGGAACCAGTACTGGTACTGGGACCGGCCGAGCGTCAGCATGGGGGTCCCGGACGAGGACGCGGTCATCCTCACCGAGCTGGGGCCGGTGCCCGCCTGGATCGTCCGTCCCGCGGGCGGAGTCGGGAACGGGACATGGGCCGTCCTCATCCACGGCCGGGGTGCCCGCAAGGAGGAGACGCTGCGCGCTGTCCCGGTGCTGCGCAGACACGGCGTCACCTCGCTCGTCGTCGGCTACCGCAACGACCGCGACGCGCCGAGAGGGCCGGACGGGCGCTACACCCTGGGGATGTCCGAGTGGCGCGACGTCGACGCTGCGCTGCGCCACGCCGTGCGCCGGGGAGCCCGACGCCTGGTGCTGCTCGGGTGGTCGATGGGCGGGGCGATCGCCCTGCAGGTCCTCGACAACTCACCCGTGCGCGACCGCATCGTCGGGGTGGTCCTCGACTCCGCGGTCCTGGACTGGGCTGCCGTCCTGCGTCACCACGCCCGCCTCCAGCGCGTGCCGAGCTGGGTGGTCGCCGTCACGACGGGCCTGATGGGCATGTCGCGGGCCGGGGGGCTCGTCGGCGTCCGTGAGCCGATCGACGTCAGCCGGACCGACTGGGTAAGGCGCTCGGACGAGCTGGACCGGCCGCTCCTCGTGATCCACTCCGACGGCGACGACTTCGTCCCCATCGGCCCCGCTGCTGAGCTGGCTCGGCGCCGGCCGGACATCGTGCGGTTCGAGCGGTGGGACGTCGCCCGGCACTGCCGCGAGTGGAACTACGACCCCCAGCGGTGGGACCGAGTGGTGGGGGAGTTCCTCACCTCGCTCTGACAGGGGTCGTCGCGGTCTGGACTCCGCGCGTCCAGCAGGTGCGGTGCGGGGGAAGGCGGCAGGATGTCAGGCATGGCCAGGACCAAGCACAGCGACCGCGCGGCGAGCAGGCGACCCGTCAAGACGGACGAGCCCTCCCTCGGCGGGTTCCGGGAGGCGTTGCGGGTCGGGGCGGACTTCGCGCTGAGCGACGTCGACACGCACGGCACTCCCAACTACGACGGCGGCAAGCAGGACGGGAAGCGCGACCTCGGCACGGCGGAGGCCGAGCAGTCCGACCTGCTCGAGCGGCTCTACGCGGAGTCCACCGCCGGGGCCAAGCGCGCGGTCCTGCTCGTCGTGCAGGGGATGGACACGTCCGGCAAGGGCGGCGTCATGCGGCACGTCGTCGCGGTGAACCCGGAGGGGATCAAGGCCACCGCCTTCAAAGCCCCGACCGAGGAGGAGCTCGCGCACGACTTCCTCTGGCGCATCCGCAAGGCGCTACCCATGGCGGGCCAGCTCGGCGTCTTCGACCGGTCGCACTACGAGGACGTCCTGGTCGTGCGCGTCCACGATCTCGTGCCGGAGGAGGAGTGGTCGACCCGGTACGAGACCATCAACGCCTTCGAGCGCGAGGTCGTCGACTCGGGCACGACCATCGTCAAGGTGATGCTCCACGTCTCGAGCGCGGAGCAGAAGGAGCGGCTCATGGAGCGGCTTGACCGACCCGACAAGTACTACAAGTACAACCCCGGCGACGTCGACGAACGCAAGCGGTGGCACGGCTACATGGAGGCCTACCAGGCCGCGCTGACGAAGTGCTCCACGGACGCAGCGCCGTGGTACGTCGTCCCCGCCGACCGCAAGTGGTACGCGCGGCTCGCCGTGCAGCAGCTGCTCCTCGAGACGCTGCGCGACATGGACCTGACCTGGCCGGCAGCCGACTTCGACGTGGCGGCCGAGAAGGCGCGGCTGGCGGCGACCTGACCGCCGAGCGGCCGCATCGGCCGGGCCCGGGAGCAGTGCCCAGCACCGAAGCGGGAACCAGCCGGGCCGGATCACCCCGCCCGGTCGATGATCGGGCCCACCGTGCCAGCGAGGTCGACGGGTAGCGACCCGAACGTGCCGCCGCGCCGGCCGCCCAGGCGACTGGCGAGGAACGCCTCGGCGACGGGGCCGGGGGAGTGTTCGACCAGCAACGCGGCCTGCAGCGCCAACGCCAACCCCTCGACGACGGAGCGGGCTCCGAAGGCGGCGGCGGGGGAGTCGGCGTCGAGTGAACGAGCTTGCAGCAGAACGGAGTCGGTGAAGTCGTCTAGCTCCCGGCTGCGACCGCGCACCACGTGCAGCTCCTTCGTGAGGGCCTCGAGGCTGGCCGGCTCGCGCGTCACGGCGCGGATGACGTCGAGGGCGTTGACGTTGCCGGAGCCCTCCCAGATCGAGTTGAGCGGCGCCTCGCGGTAGAGGCGCGCCAGCCCGTTCTCCTCGACGTAGCCGTTGCCGCCCAGGCACTCGAGCGCCTCGGCGACCATCGGCGCGGTGCGCTTGCACACCCAGAACTTGCCGACCGCGACCCCGAGGCGGACGAGGTCGGTCTCGCCGTCGTCGACGGCGTGGGCGAGGCGCATCCCGAGCAGCGTGGCCGCCTCGGCCTCCAGCGCGAGGTCGGCGAGGACGTTGCGCATGAGCGGCTGGTCGATGAGGGCGAGCCCGAACGCCTGCCGGTAGCGGGCGTGGTGCACCGCCCGGGCGAGGGCGTCGCGCATGGTCGCCGCCGAGCCGAGAATGCAGTCGAGCCGGGTGGCGCCGACCATGTCGATGATGGTGCGCACACCTCGTCCCTCGGGCCCGAGCCGGCTGCCCCAGGTGCCGTCGAACTCCACCTCGCTCGAGGCGTTGGAGTGGTTGCCCAGCTTGTCCTTGAGCCGCTGGATGGCGAAGGGGTTGCGGGTCTCGTCGTCGAGCACCCGCGGCACGACGAAGCAGGTCAGGCCGCCGGGCGCCTGCGCCAGGACGAGGAACACGTCGCTCATCGGTGCCGAGCAGAACCACTTGTGCCCGCGCAGCCGGTAGGTCTCGCCCGGCAGCGGGCCACCGTCCACCGGCACGGCCTCGGTCGCGTTGGCCCGCACGTCGCTGCCACCCTGCTTCTCCGTCATGCCCATCCCGGAGATCGCGCCGGACTTCCGGTCGACCGGCCGCAGCCCGAAGTCGTAGGCGCGGCTCGCGAGCTTCGGCAGCCAGCGCGACGCGAGGCGCGCGTCATGTCGCAGCGCCGACCCAGCGGCATACGTCATCGAGACGGGGCAGCCGTGGCCGGCCTCGACGCGCGACCACATGAGGAAGCCCGCCGCCCGTCGCGCGTGCGCCCGGCTGCCTGCCGGCATGGTCCACGGCTCGGCCGTGAGGCCCGCGCCGACCGCCTGCGTCATGAGCCAGTGCCACGAGGGGTGGAACTCCACCTCGTCGATGCGCTGGCCCCGGGGGTCGTGCGTGTGCAGGATGGGCGGGTTGCCGTCCGCGAGGCGCCCGTGTTCGAGCGCCTCAGGGGCGCCGCCCAGCCGGCCCAGCTCCCGCAGCCCTCCGATGTCGGCGGGGTCGGCCCACCGGTCGACGGCCTCGGCCAGCGCGGGATCCTGCTCGAGCAGGTGATGGCCGGCGAAGGGCGGCACCTGGTTGGACACGACGTGGGTTCGCACGACTCGAGCCTAGGTCGTCGGCGCGCCGGGCCGGCCCGGATAGCCTCAGCGGTGATGGAGGTCAAGAGACGGGTCCGCGGGGCCCTCGTCCACGTGCCCGGGGCGATGACCACGGCGCGCCTGACTCTGGAGACCGTCCGCGCCTGCCTGCGCTACCGCGTCACCGGGCTGGCCTCGGAAGCAGCCTTCTTCATGCTCCTGTCGCTGCCGCCCCTCGTGCTGGGACTCTTCGGCGGGGTCGGCTACGTCGGCTCGCTCCTCGGACCGGACACCGTCCAGCGAGTCGTGGAGGCCGTCAGCACGTATGCCGCCCGCTTCCTCTCGCAGGAGACGCTCGACCAGCTGCTCCTGCCGACCGTCGACGAGGTGCTGCGCACCGGACGTGCCGACCTCATCTCCGTCGGCTTCCTGCTGTCGCTGTGGTCGGGGTCGCGGGCGCTCAACGTCTTCGTCGACACCATCTCCATCATGTACGGCCAGAGCGGCGTGCGCGGCATCATCCGGACGAGGGCCCTGTCGCTGTCCCTCTACTCGGTCGGGGTGGTCGTCGCCGTCATCATCATGCCGCTTGTGCTGCTCGGGCCCGAGATCATCGGAGGGTGGCTGCCGGAGCAGTTCGAGGTCGTCATGATCGCCTACTGGCCCCTCGTCCTGGTGCTGACGATCGCGACGCTGACGACGATCTACCACATCGCCACGCCGCGACGGGCGCCGTGGTGGCGCAACCTCCCGGGGGCGGTCCTCGCCTTCGCGATCTGGATCGTCGCCTCGATCGTGGTCCGAATCTCCATCGAGGCGTCCCTCGGTGGGGCCTCGATCTACGGCCCGCTCAGCACCCCGATCGTCCTGCTCATCTGGCTCTACGTGCTCGCCATCGCGATCCTCATCGGTGCGGGACTCAACGCGGCGACCCGCGTGCTGTGGCCCGCGACGCTCCACGAGGGCACCGGCCGCCGGATCCTCGCCTGGGCCAAGGACGGAGCCGAGAACCTGCTCACGCGCGGAGAAAGTGAGGGCGAGACCGGGCAACGGGACGGCGAGCCACCCGCCCGGGCCCCCCGTGCTTCCGGCGCGCCAGGTGCCTCCGGTGCGGAGCGTCCCGGGCCGGTCATGGCCGGCGCAACCGCCCGGGAGGAAGCGGACGGCGCGGACACGCAGCGGGCCCGTGAGCAGCAGTTCGAGCACCGCGAGCGCTCGGCCCTGGCCGAGGCGATCGAGCGTGGGCTACGGCGCGGAGTCGGCTCCGACAAGGACTGATTCGCGGTCGGCCGGAGCCGTCGCCAGCCGGTTTTGTGGATCACCGAGTGATCCGCTAATGTCTACCAAGCACCGAGCGGGAAGTTACACGGTTGGTGTTCGTGCGGACGTAGCTCAGTTGGTAGAGCGCAACCTTGCCAAGGTTGAGGTCGCCGGTTCGAGCCCGGTCGTCCGCTCGGAGGGCAACTTGCCTTCGACGGTGGAGTGGCCGAGAGGCGAGGCAGCGGCCTGCAAAGCCGCGTACACGGGTTCAAATCCCGTCTCCACCTCTCGACTCAACACCCCGGGCGATTGGCGCAGTGGTAGCGCGCTTCCTTGACACGGAAGAGGTCACTGGTTCAAACCCAGTATCGCCCACCAACGGAAAACGGCCCCCGGCCTGCGGAAACGCGGAGTCGGGGGCCTTTCTCATTCGACTCCGTGGACCAGAACAGGACCACGAATGAAGGAGTCGATATGCAGGACACGAGCACTCAAGCGATCAGCAACCCGACCACGCCGGCCGCGGCGCTGGCACGGGTCGACATCACGGCCCGGGCGATGGCACACGCGGCCCGCGACAACGCGGACCCGACCGACACCTACCGGGCGTTCTTCGATGCTCTCCGCGTGGTCGCGGACATGCTCGACTGCCCGCTCGGCGTCGTGCTGAGCGAGGTATCCGCGATGGACGAGACGACAGCCAGAATCCGGCGCGATCTGCAGCGGCGCGGCGTCATCCCCGAGGACGTCACC
>NZ_AWQS01000071.1 GCF_000576575.1 Intrasporangium chromatireducens Q5-1 | reverse complement strand
TCGATGGGGATTGCTGCACTGTCGATCGCCAGCGGGCGAGGGCGCGCTCGACGATGTCGACCTTGCGCTCGACCATCGCGGCGTCCGCCGAGGCGCCGCGCCCGACGACGTCGGTCGCGCGCAGCCCGAGCAGGGCGGCTGCCAGGGCCGCCGCGACCGTCGTGTTGCCGATGCCGATCTCGCCGAGGGCGACGAGGCCCGTCCCCGCCGCAGCGCGACCGCGGTCGCGTCCGAGGGCGAGATGGGCGGCATACGTCTGCTCGTCGAGCGCGTCGGAGCTGACGAGGTCACCGCGCCCACCGACAGCCCCGACGCCCGCGTCGACGAGGTCGACCCGAAGGCCTGCAGCGCGAGCGGCGACCGCTCCCATCGACGTGCCTTCGCGGGTGGCGCGGACGAGGTCGGCCGTGACCGACGGGTCGAAGGCGGAGATGCTGTGCCGTGTCACCGGGTGGTCCGCGGCGGCGATGACGAGCGTGCCGGGACCGTCGACGACGCGGAGGGCGCCGATCCGGTCGAGCACACCGTCGAGCGCGCCGAGCGAGCCCGGCACCGTGAGCAGGTCGTCGGCGCGGTCGCGTGCACCCACGACCTCGGCCTGGGCCGGGCCCCGCAGGTGCGAGACCGGCGGGCTCGCCTCGGTCCAGCGTTCGCGCATGACGACCTGCTCGAGCGGGAGCCGTCTCGACCAGCCGGCCCGCTCCAGGCCCGGCTCCGGCGGCCGCTCGTCGGGCCAGCCGAGGCACAGCCAGCCGAGCGTCTCGACTCCCTCCGGCAGGCCGAGCAGCTCCGCCAGCTCGGCGGGCTCGAAGAGGGTGACCCAGCCGAGCCCGAGCCCGTGCACGCGGGCGGTGAGCCACATGTTCTCGATCGCGGCTGCGCACGACCACAGGTCCGTGTCGGGGAAGGTCGCCCGCCCGAGGACGCCCGCGGCCGGGGTGCGCCGGTCGCACGCGACGACGACGCCGAGCGGGGCCTCCCGGATGCCCTCGAGGCGCAGGTCGAGCAGTCCCCGCGCCGACGCCTCGGCCATGCCGGCTGCCTGACGCAGGCGGGCGCGGTCGGCCATCACGGCCGCGGCGTCCCGGGTCGCCTGCTCCGTGACGACGATGAAGCGCCACGGCTGGGAGTGCCCCACCGACGGGCCGCGGTGGCCAGCGAGCAGGACCGCCTCGAGGAGCTCGTCCGGCACGGGGTCAGGCCGGAAGCGGCGGATGTCGCGCCGGGCGGCCACGACTCCAGCGAGCGCCTCGGTGTGCTCGGGCATCGCCCACGCGTCGGGGGCCTGGGCCCGCTCCGCGGCGGAGGTGCCGTCTCCGATCGTCGGGACGGGCCTGCGGAAGGTCACCCGGCGAGCGTAACGACGCTGAGCGGCATACGACCCGTGTGCTCGGTCACGCCCGCTGCGCCGCGGGGCTCTCGCCGATCTCGTCGAGGCCGGTCAGGACGACCTCGAGCAGGCGGGCGAGCTCGACCCGCTCGGCGTCGCCGAGGTCGCGCAGGGTGTCGCTCTCGACGACGTTGGACTCGCGGATCGCGTGGCTGAACAGCTCCCAGCCGTCGTGGGTGAGGGAGACGAGGGTGCGGGTGCGGTTGGCGGGGTCGGGGCGCCGCTCGATCAGGCCCCGGGAGGCCATCTTGTCGAGCCGGTGCGTCATCGACGACGGCGCGACGCTCGTCGCGTCGGCGAGCTGGCTCGGGGTGAGGCACTCGTCCCGCGCCGTGGCGAGGCCGGAGAGGACGGCCCACTCCCCCTGCGTCAGGTCCAGGTCGGCGAGCTGCCGGGTGTACCACTGGTCGAGCCGCTTCGTGACGGCGTAGACCGCCGTGATGACCCGCTGGACGGTCTCCTCACCACCCGCGGCGACGTAGGACGCGACGGCCTGCCGGTGCTGCTCCCGAGCACTCCTGCGCTTCGCTGCCATGCGGGAATTGTCGCACGCCCTGTTCGGTTGCTAATATTTCGAGGCCGAACTTCGCCTTCGAACTCTTCTACGCCGAAGCGGCCCCTCCTCAACGTCGACTCCCGGAAAGGGTGTGAATTCGTCATGCGCGCCAAGCTGCTCATCCTGGCCTCGTCCATCGGAATGTTCGGCTGGGGAGCCGTCCTGCCCTACCAGTACGCGTATGCCGCCGACACCCGTGGGTGGGGGTCGCTCGCCGCCGCTGCCGCCTCGTCGCTCTTCTCGGTCGGGGCCCTCGTCGCCGCACCCGTCGCCGGGCGCCTCAGCGACCGGTTCGACCCGGTCCGGGTCGCCGTCCTCGCCCAGCTGCTCGCTGCGGCCGGCGTCGGCGGGCTGGTCCTGTCTGACTCGCCGGTCACCTTCCTGCTCGGCATGTTCGTCTTCGGCCTCGGTCTGACCGGAGCCGCCCCGGCCAAG
Source organism: Intrasporangium chromatireducens Q5-1 (assembly GCF_000576575.1). Classification (GTDB taxonomy): domain Bacteria; phylum Actinomycetota; class Actinomycetes; order Actinomycetales; family Dermatophilaceae; genus Intrasporangium_A; species Intrasporangium_A chromatireducens. Next base: position 15,621 of record NZ_AWQS01000071.1, on the reverse strand, counting down.
CAGGTCCTCGTGCTGCGCTGGGTCGGCACGGACGACCGCCGCCAGACGTTCGCCTACAAGTTCACCGGCGAGGCGATCGGTATGGCGATCGGTGCCTACCTCGCCGGGCGGCTGGTGAACCTCGACGAGGTGCACGGCCTCGACATCGGGTTCATCACCGCCGCCGCGGGGTTCGTCATCTCGTCGGCCATCATCTTCGGTGCCGGCATCGGCGCAGGCACCCACCCGGACAGCGGTTTCGAGGGCAGCCAGGCTGCCTCGTCGGCGACGCCGCGCGAGGCGATCCGGGCCATCTTCGCGACGCCGGCGCTGCGCTGGACGGCGGTCATCACGGTCACCCTCGCGCTCGGCTTCTACGCCCAGTTCGAGTCGGGCCTGCCCGCCTACGCCCTCACCGTCCTCCACGTCGACTCGACGGCGATCGGGACGGCGGCGGCGGTCAACTCGCTCGTCATCGTCGCCCTGCAGGTGGTCGTCGTCCGGCTCACGGCACGCCGCAGCGCCCCGAGCCTGCTCTTGGCGGTCGGGTCCATCTGGACGCTGTCGTGGATCGTGCTGTCGATGGCGCAGTTCCAGCCGGGGATCGCGTCGGCCCTGTTCGTCATGACGTTCGGGATCTTCGCGGTCGGCGAGACGATGTACTCCCCGATCCTCAACCCGCTCACCGCGTCGCTGGCGCCGAAGGGCATGGTCGGGCAGACGCTCGGCACCTTCGCGGCGCTGCAGACGACGTTCTCGGCCGTTGGCCCGCTCGTCGCCGGTGCCCTGCTCGGGGCCGGACTCGCAGACGGGTTCCTCGGTCTGCACATCGTGATCAGCCTCGTCGCGGTGTATGCCGCGTGGCGGCTGGGGGCCGCCATGCGCCGCGACCGCAGCCGGGCCGAGCACCCGAGCCGTCCACGGGTCACGATCCCGGAGGAAGGAACGCCGGCGGGCGTCGACGTGGCGCGGGAGCCGGAGGGCGGCACGCCGGGCGAGGCGCTGCACCCTCCAGCGGTCCTCGCCCACTGACCAGTTCTAGCGGGCCTGGAAGGCCTCGATCCGGTCGATGGCCTCGGCGATCGCGGTGCTGCCCGCCGCGAAGCTGAGCCGGACGCACCGCGCACCGTGGCGCTCGTCGAAGTCGATCCCCGGCGTGACCGCGACGCCTGCCTCCTCCAGCAACGCGGAGGCGTATGCCGCCGAGCTGCCGAAGCGGTCCAGCTGGCTCCCGAGGTCGGCGTAGTAGTAGAACGCCCCGTCGGCGGGCGCCGCCTCACCCCAGCCGAGCCGGGCAGCGTTGTCGAGCAGTAGCCGCCGGGTGCGGGCGAACTCCTCGACGGCGGCCTCGCACTCGCGGTAGGACTCCTCGGCGAAGGCGGCGACAGCGGCATACTGCGCCGGGGCGGGCGGGCACAGCGCGACGTTGCCGGCGAGCGCGTCCACGGGCCGGACCAGCTCCTCGGGCAGGAGCAGCCAGCCGAGCCGCCACCCGGTCATGCCCCAGTACTTGCTGAAGGACGAGACGACCACGGCCGCGTCGTCGAGCTCCCACGCGCTCACGCCCCGCGGGTCGGGTGCGCCCGGCGCGGGGTAGGTCACCCCGTGGTAGATCTCATCGCTGACGAGCCGGACCCCGTTCTCGGCGCACCACTGCGTGATCGCGGTCAGCTCGGCGCGGTCGACCATGGTGCCCGTCGGGTTCGCCGGCGAGGCGAGGACGAGCCCGGCGAGCGGCGCCTGCCGGTGCGCAGCCTCGAGCAGCTCGGGCGTCGGCTGGTAGCGCACCTCGGGGCCGCAGTCGATGTCGACGACCTCGCAGCCGAGCGCCGCGAGGATGTTGCGGTAGGCGGGATAGCCCGGTCGGGCCAGCGCCACCCGGTCGCCGGCATCGAAGGCGGCGAGGAACGCGAGGACGAAGCCACCGGAGGACCCCGTGGTGATGGCGACCCGCGCCGGGTCGACGTCGATGCCGTACCAGCGGCGGTAGTGGCCCGCGACCTCCCGGCGCAGCTCGTGGGTGCCGAGCGCCGACGTGTAGGTCAGCGGCCGGGCCGAGTCGTGCAGCTGCGCCGCCGCGGCCGACACGAGCGACGGGGCACCCCCGGACGGCTCGCCCGCGCACAGCGAGATGACATCGCGGCCCTCGGCTCGCAGCACGGCGACCCGGTCGAGGATGTCCATGACCTGGAACGGCGTCACGGCCGAGCGGCGGGACACCGGCAGGGACACGGGGACCGACACGGGCACGGAGACGGGTGGGGCGTTGCGGGTGGAGGGCGGCACGGAGGTCACCGGCTCAGTGTCCCAAAGTGAGCGGCATACGGACGCCTCGCCCTCGGCGACCGGAGCGGACCTAGCCTGTGCCGCGTGACCCAGACCGACTCACCCACGACGCCGCGCACGCGCAGCGTGCCGCGCCCCCGCTGGCACCGCGCGTGGACCATCGCGGCGATCACGCTCGGCGCCCTCGTCGCGGCGGCGGCGTTCCGCAGCTCGACCGGCGTGCTCATGGAGCCGATCGAGCGGGAGTTCGGCTGGGACCGCACGACGACGTCGGGCGCGGTGAGCCTCAACCTCGTCCTGTTCGGCCTCGTCGCGCCGTTCGCGGCGGCACTCATGGACCGCTGGGGCGTGCGGCGCATCGTCACGGTGGCGCTCGGCCTCGTCGGGCTGGCGAGCGCCGCAACGGTCCTCATGACGCAGGCCTGGCACCTCTGGCTGCTGTGGGGCCTCGTCATCGGGGTCGGCACCGGCATGATCGCGCTCGTCTTCGGGGCGATCGTCGCGAACCGGTGGTTCGTCGAGCGCCGTGGCCTGGTCATGGGCATCTTCTCGGCGGGCAACGCGACGGGCCAGCTCGTCTTCCTACCCGTCATCGCAGCCGCGGCCGAGCGCTCGGGGTGGCGGCTGTCGGCTCTCATCGTCGCCGGGCTCGCGCTCCTGCTCATGGCCCTGACCTGGCTGCTGCTGCGCGACCACCCGCACGAGGTCGGGCTGCTGCCGTATGGCGCTCCCCCCGACTACGAGCCACCCGTCTCCCCGCACGCCGAGCGCCCGCTGCTCGCCGCCGTCCGGGTGCTGCGCGAGGCCAGCCGGACCTGGACCTTCTGGGCGCTCGTGGCGACCTTCTTCGTCTGCGGCTGGACGACGAACGGGCTCATCCAGACCCACTTCGTCCCGGCCGCGCACGACCACGGCATGCCGGCGACGACGGCCGCCGGGCTGCTCGCCATCGTCGGGGTCTTCGACATCCTCGGCACCGTCGCGTCCGGCTGGCTCACCGACCGGGTCGACCCACGGATCCTGCTCGCCGTCTACTACGCGCTGCGCGGACTCTCGCTCTTCACGCTGCACCAGCTGCTCGCCGAGACCGTGCAGCCGCAGCTGTGGGTCTTCATCGTGTTCTACGGACTCGACTGGGTGGCCACCGTGCCGCCGACCGTCGCGCTCTGCCGCGAGCACTTCGGCCTGCACGACTCGGGCATCGTCTTCGGCTGGACCTTCGCCGCGCACATGGTCGGCGCCGGCGCCGGGGCGAGCGTCGCCGGCTGGATCCGCGCGACCGACGGCAGCTATGCGACGGCCTGGCACCTGGCCGGAGCGCTCTGCCTCGTCGCGACGGTCGTCGCCCTGACGATCCGGCCGGTCCGGCGCCCCGTGCAGCAGGAGGCTCGCGCGTCAGCGTGAGCGTGAGCGTCAGCGGCGGGTCAGCGGCCGTCCACGCCGAGCACCCCGGCGCCGCAGTAGGCTCCGGCCATGTCCGTGCACGAAGCGGTGACCATGCCCCGCCCGGGGGTGACACCCCTCGTCGACCTGCCGGCGAGCGACCCGATCGACCGTGACTGGGTCGCCCGCGCCGTGCGGCTGATCCAGGCGGACGCGAACCGCAGCGCCGACACCCACCTGCTCACGGTGCCGCTCCCCGGCTGCGCCGACGTCGACCTCTACCTCAAGGACGAGTCGACCCACCCGACGGGCAGCCTCAAGCACCGGCTCGCGCGCTCGCTCTTCCTCTATGCCCTCTGCAACGGCCAGCTCGGTCCCGGCATGACCGTCGTCGAGGCCTCGAGCGGCTCCACGGCGATCAGCGAGGCCTACTTCGCCCGGATGCTCGGCCTGCCGTTCGTCGCCGTCATGGCCCGGTCGACGAGTGCGGAGAAGATCGCCCTCATCGAGCGCGAGGGCGGCCGCTGCCACCTCGTCGCCGACCCGGCCGGGGTGTATGACGAGGCGGCGCGGATCGCCCGGGAGTGTGGCGGCCTCTACGTCGACCAGTTCAGCCACGCCGAGCGGGCCACCGACTGGCGCGGCAACAACAACATCGCCGAGTCGATCTTCGCGCAACTGCAGCAGGAGCGGCACCCTGTGCCGGAGTGGGTCGTCGTCGGCGCCGGCACGGGCGGCACGAGCGCGACGATCGGCCGCTACGTGCGCTACCGGGCCGTGCCGACGCGCATCTGCGTCGTCGACCCGGAGGGGTCGGCCTTCCTACCCGGCTGGCGGGGCGACGCGGCGTGCTCGACGAGTCCGTCGCGCATCGAAGGGATCGGCCGGCCACGGGTCGAGCCGAGCTTCGTCGGGCCGGTCGTCGACCGGATGATGGGCGTCCCCGACGCGGCGTCGATCGCGGCGAGCCGCTTCCTGCGCGAGCGCACCGGCCTCAACACCGGCGCGTCGACCGGCACCGCGCTCTACGGCGCGCTCCGTCTCGCGTGCGAGCTGCACGAGTCCGGCCGTGGCGGCAGCATCGTCTCGCTCGTCTGCGACCGCGGTGAACGCTACGACACGACCTACGGCTCGGACGGCTGGCTCGAGCGCCAGGGCATCGACATCAGTCCGTATGCCGCCGTGCTGGCCTCCGCGTGGGACCGCGGTGAGTGGCTCGGCTGAGCGCGCAAAGGCAGGATTGCGAGCGAAAGGCAGGAGCGTGAGCGACATGAGTGACGATGACGTGCCGGTGGCCTTCACCGCGCTGGTGCCCGGCGTCCCCGTCGTGACGCCCGACGGTCAGCAGCTCGGCTCCGTCACGACCGTCCTCGGCGACCCGGAGAACGACATCTTCCACGGCCTCGTCCTGTCGACCCGGCACGGTCGCCGGTTCGTCTCGCGCAACCAGGTCGAGCGGATGACCCGGGCGCGCGTCGTGTGCCGGCTCGCCGAGGACGACATCGAGCGGCTGCCCGAGTCCCCGCCGGGCGAGGACGACCGACCCGAGACGATCTATGCCTCGACCGACGACCCAGCGACCGCACCCGGCCAGACGGCGCGGTTCGTCGTCATCGTCCGTTGCATGCGCGGCGGGCTCTTCCAGGCGCTGTGGGTGCCGGGGCTCTCGTTCACCGCACTGCGGCTCGGGCCCTACCGGATCATGCGCTGCCCGGTGCATGGACGGGTCGAGGTGGTGCGCCGTGTCGACATGAGCACCCTGACGCGGGCCGAGCTGCAGGAGGCTGCGCGGTATCCGTTGAACCGCATCCCCTGACGGGCTCGGGAGGAGCCGGAGCCGGGCAGCCGGTCAGCGGACCGGGCGGAGGTGCGGCGGGATGGCCTGCCACCACCCGAGCGCGCCACGGGCGCGTGACGCGAGCGCCGGGGAGGCCGCCACGAGGCGCCCCGAGTCGAGGTCGTCGACGACGCCGTCGATCAGGTCGTAGCGATCCCGCATGCCGAGGGCGTAGGCATGGCCCCGGACCAGGGCCTCGGAGTCGGCGAGGCGCCCAGCGCCGTCGCGCACGACGTCGGTGAGGCGGGCGAGCAGCCGCGCGTCCCGCGCCTCCCGGGTGGGCCCGGGCGCCTCCACGCAGTTGCCGGCCGCGTTGGCCGACTCGTAGGCGAGGTCGACATCGGCGCTGGGGTCGCACGCGATGTCCGTCACGAGGTCGAGCGCCTCGGGCTGCATGAGCCAGGAGAGGACCGAGAGGCACTCGTGGGCTGCGACGTGGTGGTTGTGGTGGAGCGCGTCGCGCAGCTCCTCGATGTAGGCGCGTCCGACGACGGGGCCCTGGGGCGAGAGCATGAGGATGGCGAGGGCGTTGCCGTTGGTCTCCTCGTTCGTCTCGCCGATGGCGGCTCCGATGACCGTGTCGAGCACCGGCTCCTCGAGGTCGTCCGGCGAGAGCGTCTGCGCCAGGGTCCGGCGCAGGCGCGCCCGGAGGTCGCGCAGCTCCTCGGGTCGGCGGGCCCGACCGGCCATGATGATCGACGCCGCGAACTTCTGGTTGTCGACCGTCAGGCCGGCCGCGAGGCGCTCGCGTCCCGGCAGGTCGACCGCCCGGACGAGGTTGGCCGCCCCACGACGGACCCGGAAGCTGCGGTCGGTGTCCCTCAGGTGGTCGACGGCGAGCCGGACCACCTCGACCGTCTCCTCGCGCGTGAGACGCCGTCGCTGCACGTGCGAGGTGAGGGCGAGCAGCGCGGAGCGGAGGGCGTGGTCGTTGGTCGGGTCGCGCAGCTGCGCGAGGAGCACGTCGATCACCGCAGGGTGGGTGGTGTAGCGCAGCAGCGAGGCGATGTCGACGTAGAGCTGCTCGGCCGGGTCGCGCAGCCCGGCGTCCGCGAGCCGAGCGACGACAGCCTCGGTGCGCGGGTGGCGGACGAAGCGGATGGCGGCTCCGTAGCGCTGCACGAACTCCAGGTCGAGGCTGAGGCCGGCCTCCTGGTTGCACCGACGGAACATCGCCTCCCAGTCCCGCTCGCGGAGCAGGACGTGCGGCAGCCCGGCGAGGTGGCTCGAGAGGCGGTCCCAGTCGAGTCCGGTCATGCGCTCGGTGCTGAGCGCCCGCTCGACCAGCTCCAGGGCCTCGTCGGCGTCGGGCTCACCTCGCGGGTGCAGCGGCTCCGGCGCCGCCTCGCTGGCCAGCATCATGCGGCCGAAGACCTCGATCGCCGCGAGCAGCTGTCCCTCGGGCAGGTCGAGCACCTGCTCATAGCGTCGGACCAGCTCGTACGTCACGGCGACGGAGCCGTTCTCCCACCGCCCCACCTGCGAGCGGTGCACCGCCGGCGCTCGCCCGGCACCGGCCGCGAAGCCGCTGGCCCCGCGCACCGCCGGGTCGGCAGCGTGCGTGCGGGCGTTGCGGAGCACCCAGAGCATCTTCTGCCCCAGATCGCCGTGCTGCATCTGCCCTTCCCATCTGCGAGTGCCCGGGGCTCGGGCGCTGCACGAGCCAGGCCCTCGCAGGTCGCACCTTAGCCGGGGGCCCGGACATTCGGCGTCTACGCTGCCGTCATGACGCAGGCCTACCACGCTGACTCATCCGACCTCGCCGTGAAGGAGGTGCTCACGTGGGACCTGTTCGGCACGGCCTCGCGTGAGCTGGCGCAGACGGTCGCGGACTCGGGCTTCGAGCCGGAGATCCTCATCGCCGTCGCTCGGGGTGGGCTGCTGCCCGGGGGCGCGCTCGCCTACGCGCTCGGGCTGAAACTGACCGACGCCATCAACGTCGAGTTCTACACCGACGTGCACGAGACCCTCCCCGACCCGGTCCTGCTCGCCCCGCTGCTCGACACCGAGAGCATCCGGGGTCGTCGCCTGCTCGTCGTCGACGACGTGGCCGACTCCGGCCGCACCCTCGCGCTCGTCCTCGACCTGCTCCGGGAGCACGGGGCCGAGGCGAGGAGCGCCGTGATCTACGCCAAGTCCCGCTCCGAGGTGGAGCCCGACTATGTCTGGCGTCGCACCGACGAGTGGATCGTCTTCCCCTGGTCAGCCGAGGAGCCGGTCAACCGGGCGGTGCCGCGGGACTGACGGCGGGTCGCGCAGGCCGGCGGCCGTGACCGCCCGCCCGCGCAGCCTCCGCGCGAGTCAGGCCGAGCGTCGGGCCGCGACGGCGAGCAGGCCGCCCACGAGGCCGAGGTTCTTGAGGACCTGGACGCGGTGGTTGATGCGCACCTGCGGGTCCTCCGCCTTCCAGAACGCGTGCCCGGCGATCGTCGTCGGCACGAGGGAGCCGACGAGGCCGAGCGCGGCGGCCCGCGGCAGGATGCCGAGCGCCAAGGCGGCACCGCCCGCCGCCATGGCGGCACCGTTGAAGCGGACGGCCGCCTCCGGATTGGGCAGGCCGAGGTCGGCGGCCGCGTTCACCCGGCCGCCGGGGTTCGTCGCCGCCTCGTAACCGAGCCAGGCGAAGGTGGTGCCGAGCGCGAGACGGGACAGGCGATCGGCGGCTGAGGACGCCAGGGACATGCAGGACTCCTTCTGGGTATGCCCGGGCACGGTTCGTCCGGGCGCAAGGGGTCAGTCTCTCGCACCGTCATGGGACGAGGCTGCGTGGCCTCGAGCCCACAGTCGCCTGACCTGTTCGTCAACCGTGACGGGGGTGGGAGGTCGGTGCTAGACAGGACCCACCTGTCGGACCTCAGCTGAAGGGATCGCCGTGACTGCTGTTCCCGAGTTCGCCCCCTCACTCGTCGTGACCTCGCGCCTGACCATGAACGTCTGGACCTCCGGCCCGGAGGACGGCCGGCCGGTCCTGCTCGTCCATGGCAACCTCACGACCGGCGGCTTCTGGCGCTACGTCGCCGAGCAGCTGCCGGCGGACGTCCGGGTCATCGCGCCCGACCTGCGCGGCTTCGGCAGGACCGATGCCGAGCCGGTGACCGCGACGAACGGGCTCGGCGACATGGTCGAGGACGTCCGGAGCCTCCTCGAGGCCCTCGAGCTGACCGACTCCCGGCTCGTCGCCGCGGGCTGGTCCATGGGCGGCGGGGTGCTGGAGCAGTACCTGCTCACCTACCCGGACGACCTCGGTGGGCTCGTCCTCATCGCACCACTGTCGCCCTACGGCTTCGGCGGCACCAAGGGCGAGGACGGCACCCTCTGCTTCCCCGACGCGGCGGCATCGGGCGCCGGCGGGGCCAACCCCCAGTTCGTCGTGCGGCTGGCCGCGGGCGACCGGACCGAGGACGACCCGCAGACGAGCCCGCGAGTCGTCATGCGGACCTTCTTCGGCGCCGGAGACAACGCGGCGAACGTCGACGAGGAGTTCCTCCTCACCGAGCTGTTGACCACGCGCACCGGCGAGGACTTCTACCCGGGCTCGACCGCACCGTCGGAGAACTGGCCCGGGGCCGCACCCGGCGCCTTCGGCATCCTCAACACGATGACGCCCGACCACTTCAACGCCTCCGCGATCGCCGCGCTGGAGACGAAGCCGCCCATCACCTGGATCCGCGGCACGGAGGACCAGATCGTGTCCGACCGGTCCCTCTTCGACCTCGCGACCCTGGGCGAGATGGGCGTGATCCCGGACTGGCCGGGCGCCCACGTCCTGCCACCCCAGCCGATGGTCGCGCAGATGCGGGCCGTCCTGGCCGACTACGAGGCGCGCGGCGGCCAGGTCAGCGAGGTCGCCCTCGACGGGATCGGGCACGGTATCCCGCTCGAGGTGCCCGGCCGGGTCGCCGACGAGCTGCTGGCCCTGCTCGACCGGACCTCCGGCTGACGACCAGTTTGGCGGACCCGTCCGCCTTATCTACAGTTGGTGCCGTGGAAAAACCCGGCGCTCGCCAGACGCTCTCCCGCGCCATCTTCCTCGTCCCCGCGGCGGTCGCCATGCTGGCCGGCGTCGACGCCGCCCTGCTCCTCGTCGGGGTCGGCGCCCCGGTCCCCGCGGCGCGTCTCGGCGACCTCCACGGAATGCTCATGGTCGGCGGCTTCCTCGGCACCCTCATCGCGATGGAGCGCGCCGTCGCGCTGCGGCATCCCCTCGGGTATGCCGCACCGCTCCTGCTCGGGGTCGGCGCCCTCGCGCTGCTCACCCCCGCACCACTCGCCCTCGGCCAGCTCCTCCTCATCGACGGCGCGGTCGCCTTCGTCGCCGTGTACGCCGCCCTCTGGCGACGCAACCACGACGACGTCGTCATCGTCGAGCTCCTCGGAGCGGTCCACCTCGCCATCGCCACGATCCTCTGGCTCACCGTCGACGTCCCCTGGCTCATGCCGTGGCTCGTCGGCTTCGTGGTCCTGACGATCTGTGCCGAGCGGGTCGAGCTGGCCCGCCTGGCGATGCCGAGCACGGGCGGGCGCACCCTCGTGCTGCACGCCGCCGCCCTGACCGTGGCCCTCGTGACGACCCTGCTCCTACCGCCGACCGGCGCCCGGCTGACCGGCCTGGTCATCGTCTCGCTCGTCGTCTGGCTCGTCCGCCACGACGTGGCCCGCAAGACGATCCGGGCCACCGGGCTGCCCCGCTTCAGCGCCGCCGCCCTCCTCGGCGGCTACGTGTGGCTCTTCGCCGCCGCCCTCGGCTGGCTCGTGACCGGAGCCCAGACCGAGGGCAGCCTCTATGACCTCGTCATCCACTCGGTCATGCTCGGCTTCGGCATGTCGATGGTGATGGCCCACGCGCCGGTGATCCTGCCCGCCGTCCTGCGCCGACCGCTGCCGTACCGACCGGTGATGTGGGTGCCACTCGGTCTCATGCACCTCGGGCTCGTGCTGCGCATCCTCGCCGGCGACCTCGCCGGGCTGCACACCGTCTGGCAGGTCGGCTCGGTCGTCAACGTCGTCGCCCTGCTCCTGTTCTTCGTCGTCGCGGCGGGCTCGAGCATCGCCGGCCCGGTCCGCAGGGGGCAGCACCCCGCGCGGACCCGGCGCGAGGCTGGGACCAAGCCCAGCGGCATACCTCTCACCCCTTCGACCCGGAGACCCTCATGAGCACCCGCGGATCGTGGTTCATGCGCGACCGACCCGTCGTCATCTGGCTCTTCGCGGCCTTCGTCGTCAGCCTCGTGCACCCCTTCTTCGCGTCGTCGCGGTGGCTGATGGTGCACCTCGTCGTGCTCGGCGCGCTGACCCACTCCGCGATGGTGTGGAGCGTCCACTTCACCGACGCGCTGCTCAAGACACGGGCCGGCTTCGAGGAGCGGCGCTTCCAGTCGATCCGGCTCGGGATCTTCCAGCTCGGTGCCATCGCGGTCTTCGTCGGGGTGCCGACAACCGTCTGGCCCCTCACCATCGCCGGGGCGACGCTCATCTCGGTTGCCGTCGTCTGGCACGCCGTCATGCTCGTGCGGCGACTGCGCGCCGCGCTGCCCGGCCGGTTCCGGATCACCGTGCGCTACTACGTCGTCGCAGCGCTGCTGCTGCCCGTAGGTGCGACGTTCGGGGTGCTGCTCGCCCGCGGCCTCGGTGACCCGTGGCACGGCAGGCTGCTCGTGGCCCACACGATGACGAACCTGCTCGGCTGGATCGGGCTGACCGTGCTCGGCACCCTCGTCACGCTGTGGCCGACGATGCTGCGCACCCGGATGGCGTCGAACGCCGAGTCCGCCTCACAGCACGCACTGCCCGTCCTCAGCACGGGCCTGGCCCTCGTCATCGTCGGCCCCCTCATCGACCACGCGCTCGTCGGGGCCGCCGGCATCGTCATCTACCTCGTCGGGACCCTGTGGGTCTATCGGCCGATCGTCACGGCCGGGCGGCAGCGGCCGCCCGCGGCGTTCCCGACCATGTCCGCCGGCGCCGGTCTCGTCTGGCTCCCGGTCGGCCTCGTGGTCATGGCCTGGTCGCTCGTCAGCCGGGGGTCGTGGGCGGCGCTCGGTGACAACTACGGCATCCTCACCACGATCTTCGTCGTCGGCTTCGCCCTCCAGGTCCTCCTCGGGGCGCTCAGCTACCTGCTCCCCGTCGTGATCGGCGGCGGGCCGTCCGTCCTGCGCGCCGGGATGGCGGAGCTGGAGCGGTGGAGCACCCTGCGCGTCGTCGTCACCAACCTCGGCCTCGCCCTCTGCCTGCTGCCGGTGCCGAGCCTGGTGCGAGTCGTCCTGTCGGCACTGACCCTCGCGGCCCTCGCCGTCACGATCCCCCTGATGCTGCGGGGAATCCACGCGGCCATCAGGGCCAAGCGCGCCGTCGAGGGCCAGCCGGCCGGAGCGGGGCTGCGCCACCTCGACACCACCGCCAAGGGGTGGTCCCGTCCCCAGCTCATCGGCGCCGTGGCCGTCGTCGCGGTCGGCGCGACCCTCGGCGTCGGGCTCGACCCGACGGCCGCCGGGCTGACGAGCGCGGCGGGGCAGGGCGCGGCCGCCGCCTCCGTCACGCCGACCGGGCACACGACGACGGTGACGGTCACGGCCAAGGACATGCGCTTCCACCCCGCGGAGGTCTCGGTCCCCGTCGGCGACAAGCTCGTCATCAACCTCGTCAACACCGACTCCAAGGACGTGCACGACCTCGTCCTGGCCAACGGCGTGACGAGCGGCCGGCTCTCCCCCGGCCAGCAGGCCACCGTCGACGCCGGGGTCGTCGGCGCCTCCGTCGACGGCTGGTGCTCGGTCGTCGGACACCGCCAGATGGGCATGGTGTTCAAGGTCAACGCGATCGGCGCGGCCGGCACCGCCGCCGGTACGGCCTCTGGGTCTGGGGGCACTGGCTCGGCCGGCTCCGGTTCCGAGATGCCCGGCATGACTCAGACGGGATCGGGCGGTCCCAGCCCCGCCATCGACTTCATGAAGCAGTGGCCGGCCGGCTTCACGCCCTACGACCCGGTCCTGCCGCCCCTGACGAACGAGAAGGTCCACCGGCTCACCTTCACCGTCGAGGACGTCAAGACCGAGGTCGCCCCGGGAGTGACCCAGACCCGGTGGACCTACAACGGCTCCTCGATCGGGCCGGTCCTGCACGGGCGGGTCGGCGACACCTTCGAGGTGACCCTCGTCAACAAGGGGACGATGGGCCACTCGATCGACTTCCACGCGAGCGACCTCGCACCGGACGGGCCGATGCGGACGATCCAGCCCGGGGAGTCCCTCGTCTACCGGTTCACCGCGAAGCGCTCCGGGATCTGGATGTACCACTGCTCGACGATGCCGATGTCGACCCACATCGCGGCCGGCATGGCGGGAGCCGTCGTCATCGAGCCCCCCGGCCTGCCCCGGGTGGACCGGTCCTACGTCATCACCCAGTCGGAGCTCTACCTCGGCGCCCAGGGCGACCCGGTCAACGCGACGAAGGTCGCCGCCGAGCAGCCGGACGCGCTGATGTTCAACGGGTTCGTGGGCCAGTACGTCGACCGCCCCCTGGCCGCGAAGGTCGGTGAGCGGGTGCGCATCTGGGTGCTCGACATCGGGCCCAACCGGCCGCTGTCCTTCCATGTCGTCGGCGCCCAGTTCGACACCGTCTACAAGGAGGGCACCTACCTGCTCAAGGACGGCCGCGGTCCGCTCGACCCACCGGGGACGAGCACGGGCGGCGCCCAGGCGCTCGACCTGATGCCCGCCCAGGGCGGGTTCGTCGAGCTGGCCTTCCCCGAGGCCGGCCACTACTCGATGGTCAACCACATCATGGTCGACGCCGAGCGCGGCGCCCGCGGGATCTTCGCCGTCACGAAGTAGGCGCCTGCACCCCGGCCACCCCCACCCCCACCCCCACCCCGGGTCGATGTATCCGCGCGGCGTATTCGCCTCGGTCATACATCGACCCACGTGAGGTGAGGCTCACTTTTCTTGACTGGTTCCAGATTGGGTGACAGGGTGGGCGGTATGCCGCTCACCGACCCCTCGACGCTCCTGCGCGATGCCGCGCTGCGCGTCACGAGGCCTCGCCTCGCGGTCCTCGAGCAGCTGCACCACCACCCGCACGCGGACGCCGACACGATCGCGCAGGCGGTCCGCGCGGGCCTCGGCAAGGTGTCGACCCAGGCGGTCTACGACGTCCTCGCGGCCCTGACCGAGGCCGGTCTCGTCCGGCGCATCGAGCCGGCCGGATCCCCTGCCCGTTACGAGATGCGGGTTGGTGACAACCACCACCACGCCATCTGCCGGGAGTGCGGCGCCATCGCCGACGTCGACTGCGCGGTCGGCGAGCGCCCGTGCCTGCACGCCAGCGACACCCACGGCTTCGCCATCGACGAGGCCGAGGTCATCTACTGGGGCCGCTGCCCCAGCTGCATCGAGGACCTGCTGGACCGGACCCCGGTGGACGGCTCCGGCAGAGCGTCGGGCGCCGCTGACGAAACCGCAGCGGCAGCAAGCGTTTCCGCTGACTGAGCTCAGCGGCATACGAAGAGTTCACACCCATCATCAAAAGGAGACGACATGAGCGTGGCAGGTCCCCGTCAGGAGCCCGGCAACACCAAGCCGCAGACGACTGTTGCCGGCGCACCGATCTGGGACGGACAGAACTCCGTCACCGCGGGTCCGCGCGGCCCGATGCTCCTCCAGGACGTCTGGTTCCTCGAGAAGCTCGCCCACTTCGACCGTGAGGTCATCCCTGAGCGGCGCATGCACGCGAAGGGCTCGGGCGCGTACGGCACCTTCACGGTGACGAACGACATCACGCAGTACACCTGCGCCAAGATCTTCTCCGAGGTCGGCAAGCAGACCGAGATGTTCGCCCGCTTCTCCACCGTCGCCGGTGAGCGGGGCGCGGCCGACGCGGAGCGCGACATCCGTGGCTTCGCGGTGAAGTTCTACACCGACGAGGGCAACTGGGACCTCGTCGGCAACAACACCCCGGTCTTCTTCTTCCGCGACCCGCTGAAGTTCCCCGACCTCAACCACGCGGTCAAGCGCGACCCGCGCACCAACCTGCGCAACGCGGAGAACAACTGGGACTTCTGGACGAACCTGCCCGAGGCCCTGCACCAGGTCACGATCGTCATGTCCGACCGCGGCATCCCGGCCAGCTACCGGCACATGCACGGCTTCGGGTCGCACACCTACTCGTTCTACAACGCGGACGGCGAGCGCTTCTGGGTCAAGTTCCACCACCGCACCCAGCAGGGCATCAAGAACCTCACCGACGCCGAGGCGACCGAGCTCATCGGCCAGGACCGCGAGTCGCACCAGCGCGACCTCTACGAGGCCATCGAGCGCGGTGACTTCCCGAAGTGGAAGCTCTACGTCCAGATCATGCCCGAGGCCGACGCGGAGAAGGTGCCCTACCACCCGTTCGACCTGACGAAGGTCTGGCCGAAGGGCGACTACCCGCTCATCGAGGTCGGCGAGTGGGAGCTGAACCGCAACCCGGACAACTACTTCGCCGACGTCGAGCAGGCCGCCTTCAACCCCGCGAACGTCGTGCCGGGCATCAGCTTCTCGCCCGACCGGATGCTCCAGGGCCGGCTCTTCTCCTACGGTGACGCGCAGCGCTACCGCCTCGGGGTCAACCACCACCAGATCCCGGTCAACGCCCCCAAGGGCGTGGCGAACTGGAACTCGCCGCACCGCGATGGGCAGATGCGCGTCGACAGCAACGGCGGCTCCACCCCGAGCATCAACCCGAACTCCTACGGGCGCTACGAGGACCAGCCGCAGTACCGCGAGCCCGCGTGGGGTGTCGGATCGAGCGCCGACCGGTTCAACTACCGCGAGGACGACGACGACTACTACACCCAGCCGGGCATCCTCTTCCGCGAGAAGATGAGCCCCGAGCAGCAGCAGGTGCTGTGCGAGAACACCGCCCGCGCGATCTCCGGCGCCTCGAAGGAGACGATCGAGCGGCACATCGCCAACTGCACGAAGGCCGACCCCGCCTACGGCGAGGGCGTCCGTAAGGCGATCGAGGCCCTCGAGGCCGACGCCGGCCAGGCGCCGGCCGCCGAGGACGTCCCGAAGGGCGCGGCGAACGACAACGCCCCGGCGGTCGTCTGACCCGCACCGCTCCACCCCGCTGGGCCGGTCACGCACACGCGTGAC
>NZ_AWQS01000070.1 GCF_000576575.1 Intrasporangium chromatireducens Q5-1 | reverse complement strand
TCGACGGGTAGTGGCCCTTCGACGGGACGGGAGTGGCCGGTGGCCGAGGTGCGCACGCTCCTCGCGAAGTTCGGGCTCGGTGCCGAGCACGTCGCCCGCCCGGCCCGCAGCCTCTCGATGGGCGAGCGGACCCGCGCCCTGATGGCCCTCTTCCAGGGCCGGGAGGTCAACACGCTGGTGCTCGACGAGCCGACTAACCACCTCGATGTGGCCGCCATCGAGCAGCTCGAGGCCGCCGTGGCGGCCTTCTCGGGGACGGTGCTCGTCGTCAGTCACGACGTGAGCCTGCTCAGCGGCATACGCCTCACTCATCGGTGGCACGTCGCGAACGGCGGCGTGGAGAAGGAGGTGCTCTGACGTGCCAAGGTGGGAGGCATGTCAGCCACGACCGTCGTCCTCTTCGGTGCCACCGGCGACCTCGCCAAGCGCAAGCTGCTCCCCGGGCTGCTGCACCTGCACGAGTCGTGCCTGCTGGCCGGCCTGCGTGTCGTCGCGACGTCCCTGGAGGACCTGACCCGCGAGCAGTTCCTCGAGCTGGTCTTCAGCGCGGTCAAGGAGCACAGCAGCCGCGGGGTGACCGCGGAGGACCTCGACGAGTTCGCCGACCGGATCCACTGGGTGCCGGGCAAGGCCGGGATCGAGGGCCTCAAAGCGGCGGTCGAGGAGTCGCGGGGGATTCTCGGCCCGAAGTCGCAGCTGCTGCACTACCTGTCCGTGCCGCCCAAGGCCGCGCTCCCCGTGGTCCACGAGATCGAGCGGGCCGGGCTGGTCAGGGGCTCGCGGATCATCATGGAGAAGCCCTTCGGCACCGACCTCGCCTCGGCGCGGGAGCTGAACGCGGAGCTGCACAAGGTCTTCAAGGAGGAGCAGATCTTCCGGATCGACCACTTCCTCGGCAAGGAGCCGGCGCAGAACATCCTCGCGTTCCGCTTCGCCAACGGGCTGTTCGAGCCGATCTGGCACCGCAACCACATCAGCCACGTCCAGATCGACGTGCCCGAGACCCTCGGGCTCGAGCAACGGGCCGACTTCTACGAGGCGACCGGCGCCTACCGCGACATGGTCGTGACGCACCTGTTCCAGGTCCTCGCCTTCACCGCCATGGAGCCGCCGACCGCTCTCGAGCCCGAGGCGATCAGCGAGGAGAAGAACAAGGTCTTCCGCTCCATGGCGCCGGTCGACCCGCACGACGTCGTGCGTGGGCAGTACGTCGGCTACCGGGACGAGGAGGGTGTCGCGCCCGACTCCGAGACGGCCACCTTCGTCGCGCTCAAGTGCTACGTCGACAACTGGCGGTGGGCCGGCGTCCCGTTCTTCCTCCGGACCGGGAAGAAGATGGCGGAGGGGGCGCGGATCATCTCCATCGCGTTCAAGGAGCCGCCGCAGTCGATGTTCCCGCCCGGCTCGGGAGTGGGCGACAACGGCCCGGACCACCTGACCTTCGACCTCGCCGACAAGGCCCGCATGTCGCTGTCCTTCTACGGCAAGCGGCCCGGGCCGGGGATGAAGCTCGACAAGCTCTCGATGCAGTTCTCGATGCAGGACACCGACTGGGCCGGCGCGGCCTTGGAGGCCTACGAACGGCTCATCTACGACGCGGCCCGCGGGGACCGGACGCTGTTCACGAGCGCCGAGGGCATCGAGCGGCTCTGGGAGGTCAGTCAGCCGCTGCTCGAGAACCTCCCGCCCGTGCGGCCCTACCACCCCGGCACGTGGGGGCCGAACCAGATCCATCAGCTCATCGCGCCGTATGCCTGGCGGCTGCCGTTCGAGCGGCCGTGGCGTGATCCGAATACGTGGGGCGCCTGAGCCAAGGCGTGAGGACCCGAGCGACGAAGGAGCGAGGCCCGGAGCGCCGATTCGGCTCGGGCGCCAAGAGGGCCGGCGCCTGAGCCCGCCCCCCGGTTCGAGGTGTGCGGTGGCGGGGAGCAGGTACCCCAGCACCTCGACCCGGCGGGTCACTCGCCCGGGTAGCTGACCCCGATCTGGCGCCGAACCTCGTCCATCGTCTCCATCACCCGGAGCGTCGCCGCGTGCGGCATCGACGGAGCCTCGTTCGCACCAGCGCTGAGGCTGCGCGCGAACTCCGCTGCCTCGTAAGCAAACCCGTGGACCTGCGGCCCAGACCCGACGTCCCGCTCATCGATGACGGCACCGTCGGGCCCGACGAGCCGGACCGTCGTCGGCGCGTAGAAGCGACCGTCGAGCTCGAGCCGTCCCAGCGTTCCCGTCACCGTCGCGGTGCACGGTCCGGCACCCAGCATGGACGCGGAGAGGAGGGCCTGGGCGCCCGACGGGTAGGTCAGCAGCAGGCCCGTCGTCGCGTCGACACCGCGGTCGGTCGACGTGCCACGTGCGACGACGCCGGTCGGCGCCCCGAGGACCAGGTCGGCGAAGCTGACCGGGTAGACGCCGAGGTCGAGCAGCGCCCCACCGGCGAGCTCCGGCGCGGCGAGGCGCTCCGGACCGATCGGGTAGAGCGGCTGCGAGTGGTCTGCGACGACGTGGACGACCTCGCCGATGACACCGTCCGCGACGGCCCGGCGCACGACCGCGTAGTGGGGCAGGTAGCGGCTCCACATCGCCTCGGCGACGAGCAGGCCCGCCCGACGGCCCGCGTCGAGCACCTCGCGCGCCTCGACGGTGTTGCGGGTGAAGGCCTTCTCGACCAGCACCGGCTTGCCCGCTGCGATCGCGAGCAACGCGTGCGCGTGGTGCTCGGAGTGGGGCGAGGCGATGTAGACAGCGTCGACGCCGTCGTCCCGGACCAGCTCGGCATAGCTGCCGTGCGCCCGGTCGATCCCGAACTCGTCGGCGAACGCCCGCGCGCGTCCGGGGTCCCGGGAGCCGACCGCCACGACGCTCGACGCCGTCCCGTCACGCACGGCACCCGCGAACGCCCGGGCGATGCCGCCCGGCCCGAGGATGCCCCATCGGATCGCGGGGGCGTCCCGCGGGTCAGCGACGCCCGGCTCGGGCAGCTTCAGGGCCGGTATGGCGCCCACCTCGGCCGCGCTCATCCCTGCACGTCCCACAGGTGGTGCGTCAGGTCGTGGATGAAGTAGAGACCGAGGGTGCGCGCGGTGAACTCCGCACCATCCCCTCGCAGGCCGGTCCAGCTCCACTGGTCGCCGTCGGGTCGGTCGAACGCGTCGGCCGCCGCCTCGAAGGCTGCCTCCAACTCGTACCGGACAGTCTCCGGATCAGACTGCCAGTAGGCGCCATCCACCGCCGCGGCATCCTGGTCCCAGTTCGCGAACCGGACGGGTGCGCCCCCACGGGCGGCGAGGATCTGCTCCAGCCGCTCGCGCATGACGTCGCAGACGTCGCGCACGTGGCAGCAGTACTCCAGTGGTGACCACACCCCTGCCGACGGACGACCGCGCACGCCAGCGCGACCCAGCACAGCGGCATACCTCTGCTTGTCGTCCCGGACGATCTCGGTGAAGGCGAGCGGGCTGATCTCCTTCGGGTCGAAGCCGCAGTCCGGGCACCGTCGGGTGAGCACCCACGTCCAGTCGGAGGTGTCGGGCGCGACCGGCCCCGGGTCGTTCAGCTCGCTCGGAACAGACATGTCGCCACTGTATGACCGCTGGCCGACTCCGCGGTGACGCTCCGGTAACGTGGTCCGGTGCTCAGCGAGTGGTTGCCGTGGATCGTGGTGGGGGGTGTCGTCGTCCTCGGCCTCATCGCCCTCGCACTCCTCGGCCCGGGTGCGCCGACCTCCTTGTCCCACAAGGGATCCCGTCGGCGTCGCCCCCACCGCAACCACTTCCGCCAGGGCGACCCGCCCGATCTGCCGGTCCGGCACGCCGCGGTCGTGCTCAACCCGACCAAGGTCGCCGACGCGGGACTCGTCCGCTCCGAGATCCGTCGCATCTGCACGGCGCAGGGGTGGGGGGAGCCTCGCTTCTACGAGACCACCATCGCGGACCCGGGCGGCGCCCAGGCCCGCCAGGCCGCGGAAGAGGGAGCGGCCGTGGTGTGCAGCCTCGGCGGCGACGGCACCGTGCGGGCCGTCGCGTCGGCGCTCGTCGGGACGGAGACGCCCCTCGGCATCCTGCCTGCCGGCACCGGCAACCTGCTCGCCCGCAACCTCGACATGCCCGTGGGCTCCCTCGAGACGGCGATGCGTGTCGCCCTCACCGGTCGCAACCGGCGGATCGACGTCGGTGAGCTGGTCATCGGGTCGCCCGATGACCGGCAGGGAGACGGCACCCCCACCCGGACGCCGGGGGACGGTGACACCGATCCAGCGACCGGGAGTGCAGGCGCTCCGGCCGGCGACCATGCCCACCCGCGGCCGGAGCGACACCGGTTCCTCGTCATGACGGGGATCGGCATGGACGCCGCGATCATGCAGGGCACGAACGAGAACCTGAAGGCCACGGTCGGCTGGGGCGCCTACGTCGTGTCCGGCATCAAGCACCTCGTCTCACCGGAGTTCCGGGCCACCTTCCGGATGGACGGTGACCCGGAGTTCAAGAGGCGCGCCCGGGCGATCATCATCGGCAACTGCGGCCGGCTCCTCGGCGGGCTCGTCCTCATGCCCGACGCACGCGTCGACGACCAGCGGCTCGACGTCGTCATCGCCTCACCCAAGGGCTTCGTCGGCTGGGCACCGGTCATCGCCCGCGCCCTGACGCGGCGGCGCAAGGGCCACCCCACCCTCGACCACAAGGTGTGCGGCGAGATCCACGTGCGCACCGACCGGTCGCTTCCCGTCCAGGTGGACGGCGACGTCATCGCCGAGGCGAGCGAGATCACCGCTTCGGTCCTGCCGGCCTCCCTCACCGTCCGCGTCGCGCACTACTGAGCGACGGGCGGCGGCCGTGCGGTGCTGTCGGCCCCAGCCGCTCAGTCGGTCCCCGGCCGCTCAGTCGGTCCCGGGCCGCTGGGTCACTGCAGGCGCCGGCCGACCACCGCGAACATCGTCACGGCGAAGAAGGCCTCGCCTGCCTCGGCGGCGGTGCGGATCGAGGCGAGCAGGTCGTCCGCCTGGCCTGCGCTGAGCAGCCCCTGGTCGACGGCTGCACGGGCGTTCTCGGTGATGAACCCAGCTCGCAGCACCGCGTCCCCCTGCAGGACGATGGCGGCCGAGCCGACGTCGGCGTCGACCATGAGGCCCGCATGGCGCAGCTGGCTCGAGAGGTTGCGCCCGGAGTGCGGGTTGCGGATCCGCGAGAGGCCGGCCCGGCGGTAGGCCGCCATCGTCTCCGGGTCGCCCTCCGGGCGCTGGATGGCCGTGCCCCAGTCCGAGTCGATGACGCCGACCCGCCCACCGGGCGCCAGGACGCGCGCGAACTCCGCGACGGCACGCTCGGGGTCCGCGAGGTGCTGGAGCACCCGCTCGCAACGCAGCACGTCGACGGTGCCGTCCTCGAAGGGCAGGGAGAGCGCCTCACCGGCGACGAACCGGGCCACGGACAGCTCCTCCCGGCAGCGCCGCTCCGCCTCCGCGCGCAGCCCGGGGTTGGGCTCGACGCCGACCGCCTGTCCGCGGTCCCCGACCAGAGCGGCGAGTCGCCGCGTCTCGGTCCCCGACCCCGAGCCGACGTCGACGGCCACGTCTCCGGGCCCGGGCGCGAGGACGTCGAGCGTCCAGTCGCGCAGCCGCTGCACCGCGGGTGACGACTCCTGCAGGTCGAGGATGGCGAGCATGGCCTGCACCTGCTCCGGAGAGGTCGCCTCCGTCGTGAACAAGTGCTCCGGCACCGGCCCCGGGACACCGCGATCAGTGCTCATCTGCCGAGCATGACGCACCGGCGTGAGAGCCTGCTGGGCTTCGTCGCAACTGGTCCTCGCCGGCGGCCCGTGCCCTCCGCGACCCCGCGGACGTCCGACCGTATGCCGCTGAGCCCGCTCCCGTCGCCACGCCTGTCCCAGCGGGGTCACGGAACGAAACGGCCCCCGAGGTTGAGGAAGGCGGCCGCGACGGGGTCGGTCTTGCTGACCGCCTCGGCGAGCGCCTCGTCGCTCGACCGACCGCGGGCGAGGGCGGCATGGTGGGCGACCATCGCGTCGGCCGCAACGTCGTCGGGGATCGGCGAGACGGCTGCGACGACCGACCGGGCGCCGAGGGAGATGACGGAGGCGGCCAGGCCGAGGGACTCCTCGCCGGGGCGGAACGAGGCCGACCCGACGTCGCAGGCGGAGAGCACGACGTGGTCGGCGCGGACACCGGTCGGCTGGAGCTCGTGGGCGAACACGGGGCCGTCGTGCAGGGCGACCGACGAGAAGAGCGGCGACTGCACCTCGTGGGTGCCGTGAGCCGCCACGTGGACGACCCCCGGCGCGGCCAGCGCCTCGACGAGCCGACGTGCCCGGGACGGGGCGACGACGGCGGCATCCGCGCCCCACGTCGCCGCGATGGCCTCCGCCTCGGCGCCGGCGCGGGCGAGTGCGGGGCCCACGCTGATGTGGACGCTGCGCGACCGCTGGCCGGCCGCTTCACCGCCACCCTCCCGCGAGCCGTCCCGACGGGCATAGGCCGTCAGTGTCCTGGCAATGGTGAGCGGTCGCCCGGCCAACGAGGGCAGCAGCGCCCACGGTAGAGCCGACACCTCGTGGCAGGTGACGAGCACGAGCCCCGGGGCGTTGCTGCGCCACGGCCGGATCACCGCCTCGTCGAGGACCCCGGCGGCGCCGCAGAGGGAGGCCCAGACGACCGGCTCCAGTGCGCCGAGGCGCTGGGTGGCGGCCGCTCGGAGGTCCGCACGGATCCGCTGCGCCAGCTCGGCCGCCTGCCGCAACGGCATGAGGTCCAGGAGGATGGCGCGCCCACGGATGATGCCGATGCCCCGGAGGCGGTCGTCGAGGGCGAAGAGCCACACGAGGTCACGGTCTGCGTCGGCGAGCACCTGGCGCGCCTCCCGAATCCGGATCGGTGCCGGGGTGGCCGCCTCGGCTGCGGCGGTGAGGGCCCAGTCCCGGGCGCGGATGAGGCGCTGCAGGTGGTCGGCCTCGCGTTGCAGGTCGAGCGGGCGATCCGGCTCGGCGTGGATCCGGGCGCGGACCAGGCGCAGCCGTTCGGTGAGCCGGGCCAGCTCCTCGTCGGCCGGTCGACCGAGCGAGGGCATCCGGTCCATCGCGCTGCGCCAACGCTCGAGGGTGGCGAGCACTGCCGGCGCACCGTGCCCGAGGGCGAGGCGCAGGTCGAGCCCGGACAGCCAGGCACCGTGGACGGCGCGGGCGGTGCGGACGTCGAGGCTGGCGCTGCCCTGCTGTCCCGCCTCGAGACGTCGTGCCGCGCTGGCGAGGAGTCGCCGGGCCCGGGTCGTGTCACCGGCAGCGGCCTCGACGGCCGCGGTGACCCCGGCGACGTTGAGCTCGTCCGACAGCGACGCCGGTGGTGAGGTGCGCTCGCCGAGGCGTTGGCGAGCGCCCGCGAGGTCGCCGGCGAAGAAGAGGGCGGCCGCGGCGGCGACCCGGGCGTTGTCGGCGAGTCGGCGGTCGCCGAGCGCCGTCGCGGTGTCGACGAGCTCGTCAGCCTGCCGGGCGGTGGCGCGACCGGCGGGTCCCGTCCTGGTGCTGTCGCGCTGGTGGCCCTGACGGTCGAGGTCGGCGAGCAGCCCGGCGAGGCTCGCCCGACCTGCCCAGGCGGTCGCGCCGAGGCGGGTGAACGCCGACCGCGACCGCTCCGCAGCCTCGCTCGCCAGGTCGTGGCAGCCGCGGAGCTGCTCGGCGCGGGCCAGCTCGAGGTCGAACTCGGCGCGCAGCTGGTCCTGACCGTCACCTGGCTCGCCCGCGATGCTCTCGGCGCCGACGTGCAGCGCATCGACCGCTTCGGAGATCAGTCCGGCCTCGAGCAGCACCCGCGCACGGTCGAGCACGGTCGGTGCACTCGAGAAGTCGGTCTCGAGCTCGGCGGCCGCCGCCATCGTCGCCAGGGCACCGGGCAGGTCACCGAGCAGGTATCGGGCGTAGCCCTCGTTGTGCCGCGCCATCTGGGCCTGCGCGACGAAGCCGTTGTCCTCGGAGAGGGTCGCCGCCTCATGGAAGGACTCGAGGGCTCGACCGGGGTCGCCGGTCTCCATGGCGAGCATCCCGCGGCTCAGGAACACCGAGCACTGCTCGACCGGGGTGAAGCCGGACAGGTGTCGGACCGCGGACTCGATCCCGGCGGATGCGGCGGCGAGGTCGCCGGCCCGACCGTGGACGTTGGCCCGTTGGTAGTCGATACGGGCGCCCAGGTCTGGGTCGCCGAGCAGCTGGGCGACCTGCGAGGCCTCGGCGAAGCGTTGCTCCGCGGCCTCGAGACCATGGAGGAGGAACTCGGTGAGCGCGAGGGTCACCAGCGTCTTGCACCGGAGGACGAGCAGGTCCCTCTCGGGGGCCGCGTCGCCGGCCCGGTCGATCGCCTCGAGCGCAGCCTGCAGGGCCCGCTGTGCCTCCATGGGGCGTCCCGCATGGTTGTCGGCGGCTGCCTGGTCCTGAAGGGTGCGTGCCTCCGCGAGCAGGTCGACGATCGCTGCCTCACCTCGCGATTCAGGGCCGGAGTCACACCTCGATCGTGGGAGTGATCACCGGCCGCACCTTGGGGTCGGAGGGGTCGACTCGGATCACGAAGTGAATCGGCCCGTGAGGTAGATCATGGATGACGAAGCGGCCGTTCGCATCGGTTTTTGCGGTAACCGCCCGGTCCTCCATGACCGCCTCGACGAGCGCCTCGGGCCGGGTGACCCACCCGTCGATCCGCACGTGGCCCTCCGTCGACTCGCTGGGGCTCACCGAGACCATGAGGTTCACCGACGGCGCCGAGAAGGTCACCGAGTCGATCCGCGTCGGCTGCGCGCGGGTCTCCGAACCGCGCGTCGCGAGCAGCGCGGACTCCATCAGCTCAGCGACCTCGGCGTGCAGGGCCTGCACGGTGATGGCGAACTTGAGCCGTTCGCCCAACCCCGCCGGCACCGGGTCGGCATGGGCGTAGAGGTCCCGCAGCTGGCCGAGGTTGGCGAGGTCGCGCTCGTCGATCGCGTCGTTGTGGGACATGTCAGACCGCCCATCCGGGGTCGGAGCCGAGGGAGACCCTCAGCTTGTTGAGGCATCGACCGCGGGTCGGGCCGATGCTGCCGATCGGCATGCCGAGAGAGGCGGCGATCGCGGCGTAGTCGGGCTTGTCGGCGAACGCGATGACCCGCAGCAGCTCCTGGCAGCGCGGCGTCAGCGACGAGATGTGCTGCCAGAGGAGACGTTGGCGCTCGCTGAGGATCGACTGGGACTCGGGGTCGAGCTGCTGCGCCGGTGCCTCGGGGACCTCCTCGACACCGATCTCGCGGCGTTCCCCCCGCACCAGACGCCAGATCTCCCGCTTGACCACCACGATGAGCCACCCGAGCACGGCCGCCGGCTCCTTGATCGTCTCGGCCCGGTCGACGAGCTGCAGGAGCGCCGTCTGGATCGCGTCCTCGCAGGTGGAGGAGCTCGCGCCCTGGGCTCGCGCCGCGTGCCACAGGACCGGCGTCACGAGGTCGACGAGCTCCGAGAGCCGTTGCCGGTCACCGGCGAGATAGGCGGCGAACGCGTGGCCCGCCAGCGTGCCGACGCCGTCCGGCGCCGTGGGGGTCGGACTCATGGATGGTCTCCTTTCAGACACTCCTTGAGGGCTCGGACGGCGCGCTTGCGCATCGCGAGGTCGCTGACGTCGGTGAGGTCGTCGCCCGACTCGATCAGGTGCGCCGCGAGCTGGGCGGCCAGGACCGGGGTGGCGAACGACGTGCCGCTCCACGCGGCGAAGCCCTGGCTGTAGTCGTCCGGGTCGACCGTGCGCCGTTGCCCCGTGGCACCGGTCACCGTGGTCGACCCGGCGGCGCCGTTGACCTGTGGGAAGGTGCTGACGACGGAGACACCGGCCCGGTAGGCGCTCACGATCGGGAGCTGGTTGGAGAACAGGGCGATGCTCGTGCCGTCGGGGTTGTGGGCACCGACGCTGGCGAGCGGCGGCTGGCTCTTGTCCGTGACCCGACCGGGCGGCCGCTTCGCCAGCACCGCGGGCACGAACGGCAGCTCACACGCGTCGTTGCCCACGCCCGCGACGACGAGGACGCCGTGGGCGGCGAAGCGGTCGAGGACCTGCTTGACCGGCCCCGAGAGGTAGGACGCGTCCTCCGCGTAGTAGCCGAGCGACAGGGAGAGGACGTCGATGCAGTCGCCGGGCCGGTTCCGCTCCTGACCGCCGACGTGCCGGCTCAGCAGCGCGGTGAGGGCGGCCAGGACGTCGCCCTCCTCGGCGACGCCCTCGTCGTTCATCACGGGAATCGTGAGGATCGTCGCCTCGGGGCAGCCCTGCCGGATGAGGCCGGCGATGAAGGTGCCGTGCCCGAAGACGGGCGGGGCCTCCCCGGTCAGCAGGTTCACCGGGGTCGGTGCGACCGCGGTGCCGCCCGGGTCGGGCACCAGCTCGCCGTCGGACACCGCGAGCCGCAGGACCCTCTTCTTGTCCCGGAACCAGGGGTGGTCGGCGACGGCCGTGTCGAGGACCGCGACGACGGGAGCGCGCGGCACGCTGCGCGCCCGAAGCGCCGGGTCCTCGAGGACGACGCTGACGGGCATCCGCCCCCCGCGACCGGGCACGAGGTACTCGGTCAGAGCGGTCGAGGGCACGCCGCCCCAGTACGGCACTCCACCCCAGTAGGGCACGCCGCCCCAGTACGGCACCCCACCCCAGTACGGCACCCCACCCCAGGCACCGGCCGGGTGGACGACGTGCTCGAGGCTCAGGGTGTCGGCGACCCGCGGGGCGTTGGCGCGCAGCTGCTGCAGCACCGACCAGGCGTCCGGCGCGGGGGCCCCCGCGGTCCGCGTCTCGAGGACGACGCTCGAGACCCAGATCTCGTCGAGGATCTGACGCTGCAGCCCGCGCGTGCCCCGCAGCCTATCGATGCGGCGCGTCGTCCTCGCGGTCAGTCGGAAGGTGAGGTCCAGCGGCTCGAGCGCCGACCCCAGGGCGCTGAGGCGCATGTCGCGGGTGCTCGCCGGGAAGCCGGTGACCAGCAGCCGGTTCGGCAGGTAGAGGGTCGGCGACGGCGGCTGGCCGGACGAGGTGCGCGCTGCGGTCGCCGGGTCGAGCGCTCGCAGCTGGGGCAGTTCGCCGTTGGTGTCCGGCTGGTCCGACATGGGTTGGCCTCCTGGTCACGGGTCGATGGATCGAGCCTTCCACCCGCACAGAGCGCGCGGGGGTGATTCTGATACACCCGCAACCGGACAAACTCCCCTCGCCGCCAGGTATCAGGGCCGGCCGGCCCCCCTCTGACAGGGCGAGGGGACGCAGCCGGGCCTCCATGGGGGCCGCCAGGGGGAGCGGGGAGGTCCGGCACCGCCCGCGCTCGATCGTTAGCACCCTCCGACCGATCGGGAGCACCATCCCGCGCCCTGGCGCGACAGCTCGCTCAGCGGCATACCCCTTCCGTATGCCGCTCAGCCCAGCCTCGCGTGGCGCGTCCCGTTCGCGACGGGCTCAGGCGCGCAGCGCGTCCAGCCACGCCTGCGCGGCCGCAAAGTCCCGGTCCGTCGTGCCCTCGCGGGCCTCGGCGGCGGCGCCGTCGGCCCGGGGGTAGGACCCGAGGAAGCGGACATCGGCGCAGACCCGTCGCAGGCCCATCAGCGTCTCCCCGACCCGGGCGTCGCGCACGTGCCCCTCGAAGTCGATGGAGAAGCAGTAGCTGCCCATCGCTTCGCCGGTCGGCCGGGACTCCAGGCGCGTCATGTTGACCCCGCGCACGGCGAACTGCTCGAGCAGCTCGAGCAGCCCGCCGGCGCGGTCGGTCTGCTGGTAGAGCACGACGGTCGTCTTGTCCGCGCCGGTCGGCTCCGGCAGCGTCCCGGGCCGCGTGACGAGGGCAAACCTCGTCACCGCCGTCTTGTTGTCACCGATGTCGCTCGCGATGACCGACAGCCCGGAGTTCGTGGCCGCCACCGGCGCGCACACGGCTGCGTCGTACACCGCGTCCCCGCCGCCGGCGAGGTCCTCCGCGGCGCCCGCGGTCGAGAGCGTCGGGACGTAGACGGCGTCCGGGAGGTTCGCCGCCATCCAGCCGCGCACCTGGGCCCACGCGTGCGAGTGGGTGCCGACAGCACGGACCGAGCTGAGCGGCATACCGTCCTTGGCGCAGAGGACGAAGGTGATGGGCACGAGAACCTCGCCGATGATGACGAGCGGGTCCCCGCTCGCGAGTGCGTCGAGCGTCGCGGACACCCCGCCCTCGACCGAGTTCTCGATCGGCACCATGGCGGCGTCGACCTCTCCGGCACGCAACGCACCCAGGGCTGCCGGGACGGAGGGCTGGGGCACCCGTTCGACGGGGCGCTCGCCCGCCCAGCTGTTGAGCGCCATCTCGCAGAACGTGCCCCGTGGGCCGAGATAGGCGATGCGCGTCAGCTCGTCGGGCGTGCGGGGCGTCATGGGCGGCAGGGTAGCCGCGCAGGCCCGCGTCCTGCCGCGGCGTCCCACGGGGTGCGCGGAAGCCGGCACCCACGGGCTCGGAGGTTAGCCTGTGGGGCGTGATCCGCCGGCACCCGATCAAGTCCCTCGTCGTGGCCTTGACCCTGGTCGTGCTCGCGCTCGCGTGGGCGTACGTCGCCCGGCCGACGATCCCGGTGCCGCCGACGCAGGCGCCGCAGCCGGGGCAGTCCCTCGTCGTCGTCGGCGTCGGCGGGGTCTCGTGGGACGACGTGTCGGCCGAGGACACACCGACTCTCTGGGGGATGTTGCGCGACGGGTCTGCGGCGTCGGTCTCCGTGAAGGCGCTGCACCTGACGACATGTCCGACGGACGGCTGGGCCACCCTCGGTGCCGGCGAGGCGGCCGGGCTCGCCTCCTCGACCGACCGGCCTGACTGCGGCCCGCTGCCCGAGGTGAGCGGCACCGCCGCGGCGGGCTGGCAGGTGGCCGGCTTCGACGCCATCGCGCGCGCCTCCGCCGACGGGCCGTATGACGCCCACCTCGGGCTGCTCGGCGACAGCTTCGCCCGCGCGGGGACCTGCGTGCAGGCCGTCGGCCCGGGCGCCGCCCTGGCGGCGGCCACCTCGAACGGCCGGGTGGCCCGGTATGCCCCCTTCTCCGTCACCACCCTCACGTCCGACCTCGCCCAGTGCCCGGTCTCGCTCGTCGACGTCGGTGCACTCCTGCAGACAGAGCCGGACCACGTGAAGCAGGTCGAGCGGCTCAACTCGCTCGAGCGGCGGATCAGCCAGGTGGTCGACGCCGCGCCGAACGGCGCGGACATCGTCGTCGTGGGCGTCTCGGACCGGGACCGGCAGGAGCGCCTACGCGTCCTGACCGCCAGCGGCCCGCACTACCCACCCGGCCTGCTCGCCTCGGCCTCGACCCGGATGACGGGGATCGCCCAGCTCTCCGACGTCACCGCGACGCTGCTCGCGACAGGCGGGGTGCACCCCGTGCAGGAGATCGGCGGGCGGGCCCTGACCGTCATCCCCTCGTCCAACAACAGCGAGGCGACCGCCGCCAGCAAGCTGACCGTGCTGACCGACCTCGACAAGAAGGCTGACGCGAAGCAGGCGATCGAGGCCCCGTTCCTGCTTCTCTGGCTCGTCACGGCGCTCGTCGTCTTCATCGTCCTCGGGGTGGCGTGGCGCCGGGTGCGCCCCTGGTCGGTGCTCCCGACCCGGCTGCGGGTCGCCCGGTGGGCGGCGGTCGTCGGGCTGGTCAGCGCCGCGATGCCGGCGGCCACCTTCCTGGCGAATCTCGCACCGTGGTGGCGGGTCTCCGGGCAGACGTGGGTGCTCGTCGCTGTCTTCACCGCCCTGGTCCTCGTCATCGCGGTCGTCCTCGCCGCCATCGCGGTGCAGGGGCCGTGGGGCAGCTCGGCCCTCGGTCCGGTCGCGGCGCTGTCCGCGGTCACGGCCAGCGTCATCGGTGTCGACCTCATCACCGGCTCCCACCTGCAGATCGGCTCGATCTTCGGGCTCCAGCCGCTCGTGGGCGGACGGTTCTACGGGATGGGCAACGTCGCCTTCGCGCTCTACGGCGCGGGCGTCCTCGTGCTCTGTGCCGCCCTCGCGCACGGGTTGAGACGGCGCGGCGCCCCCCGCCTCGCGGTCGCCGTCGTGGCCATCGTCGCGGTCGTCGCGCTGGGCGTCGACGTGCTGCCCGCCTGGGGCGCCGACTTCGGCGGGCCGCTGGCCCTCGTCCCGGCCCTCGGGATCCTCATCATCGCCGTCTCGGGACTGCGGATGTCGGTGCGCAACCTGGCCGTGGTCGCGTTCGCCGCGGTCCTGGTCGTCGGCGTCGTCTCGTGGCTCGACTGGCTGCGCCCCCCGGCCCAGCGGGCCCACCCGGGCCGGTTCGTCCAGAGCCTCATCGACGGCGGGGCGTGGCCGATCATCTCGCGCAAGTTCCTCGCCAACATCGAGCTCGGCCTCGCCATGCCGGTGCTGTTCGCGATCGTGACCGCCGCCCTCGTCCCGTTCATCGTCCTGGCCTTCCGTCCGGGACTGTTCGGCACCGGCGCGCTGGCCCGCCTCTGCCGAGAGGCACCGCTGCTGCGCACCGGCCTGATCGCCATCGTCGTCATGGTCGTGATCGGGTTCCTCACCAACGACTCCGGGATCGCGATCCCACCCGTCGCCGCCATCTTCGTCGTGCCCGGCATGATCGCCGCCACGGCCCACTTCCGGACCATCGAGGAGCGACGCAAGCCGGTCAAGCGGCGCAGCGACCGCCACCTGCTCTGACCTCTGTCCCGGGCGAGAGCACAGTCCCGACGATCGAGGGCACCCTCGCGACCATCGACAGTGCGCTCTGATCGCACCGGGCGCCTGTCGGGTGAGCGGTGCGGGGCCGTCAGTGCGCAGGCGCGAGACGGCGGCGCAGCCGGCGCACAGCGAGCGCCAGGGCCACGTCGCGGTACTGCGCGGCCCGGTGGACCTGACCCCGCCAGTCCGCTCCCGTCACCCGGTGGTGCAGCTCGCAGGGCACCTCCCGGACGACGAGTCCTGCATCGAGGACGTCGACCGTCATTCCGACCTCGACGCCCCAGCCACGCGCGAACGGCGCGGCCGCACCGACCGCCAGGGGTGAGAGGCAGCGCATGCCGGACAGCGGCTGCACCGGCGACCAGCCAGTGAGCTCCTCGATGCCCCGCCGGGCCAGCCCGACGACGAGCCCGTGGCCGCCTCCCGCGGTCCGCTGCACTGGCAGGGTCGCGATGGTGAGGTCGGCCTCGCCGGCGAGGACCGGCTCGACGAGCACGTGCAGCTCGGTGGCCGACTCCTCGAGGTCGGCGTCGACGAAGAGCACGGCCACGCGCTCCGGCAGCCGACCCGCGCGACGCAGCCCGGCCGCTCGGCCGAGGCCGCTCATCATGGCGTCGGCCTTGCCGTGGTTGCGCCCGTGCCGGACCAGCTCGGCGCCGGCCGCCACGGCGAGGTCGCCGGTCGCGTCGGAGGAGCCGTCGTCGACGACGACGACGACGGCGACGCCCGGGATCGTCCGCGCGGCCGTCACGGTCGCGGCGATGCGGTCCGCCTCGTCCTTGGCGGGGATGACCGCGACGACCGCTTCGGCGGGCGCCGAGACGGAGGGCAGAGGGGTCGCGCTCAGCTGGCTCGCCACCTCCGGCGTCCCGCTCAGCGGAGGGTCACCTGTCGGTTGGTGAGCCCGGCCTTGGCGCCACGCTCGGCAGCGGTGAGCGGCTCGGTGCGCGCGGCGGCCGCCTCGATGCGCTCGCGCATCTGCCCGACCGGCCCCTCGAAGTCGCTCGGCTCGGCGGACAGCTCGACCTCCCATACCGGGATGAGCAGCCCGCTGGAGCGGAAGCAGCCGAGGAGGCGGCCCTCGTCACCGAGGGTGCTCTCGCCGGCGGCGTGCAGGCGCGCGAGCGCCGTGGTCGCCTCGTCCTCACCCTGGGGCAGCACCCACCGGACATAGGTCCGGTCGCCGATGCGGCACCAGTAGCACGACGGCGCGGCCGTGACTCGGGTCGTCGGGATCGCGGACTCGTTGGCGCGCTCGAGCGACTCCTTGGCGTCCGCGTCGAGGTCGGCGTCGGCGACCCAGAAGTCGAAGCCCTCGTGGACGTCCACCTCGAGCGGCGCCGACAGGTCGAGGAGGTCCTGCAACCGCGGGGTCTCGGGCGTCGAGAGCGGCAGCGTCGGCACCGGGTGTCCCGGCTCCGCGGCCACGGCCAGCAGGATCGCCTGGGCGATGTCCCGGCTCGTGTCGCCGCTCGCGCTGCCGGACTGGATCCCGACGAGGACCTCGCCGGACTCTCGGTGCAGGCCCGGCCAGGCGAGTGGGAGCACCGTGGCGATCGTCACCGTCTCGGGCGCACCCTCGGGCGCCTGCCCGTCGGCGAACCGGACCCGCGCGGTCGCGGCGGGGACGATCTCGCGCATCGCGACCCACTCGGTCTCGTCGGGCAGCCCCTCGAAGGGGCGCGCGACGAAGGGCGCGGGTGCCGGTCGGGAGGCGCGCTCGGTGCGCGCGGTGCGGGAACGTCGAGAAGCCTTGCCCATGGGACGCAACCCTAGTGGGCGCGCGCGTGCGGCAAGAGCCCGGTGAGCGGCATACGGAACGGGTCAGTGCGTGCGGCGCCGCGACGGGCCGCCGAGCGAGGCCCAGACGGTGTGCCCGCCACCCTCGTCGACGACGCCCCATTCATGGGCCAGGGAGCGCACGATGCGCAGCCCCCGGCCGCTGGGCCCCCACGTCGTGCGCGGCGACGGGCGCGGTGTCGTCTCGCCGCCGCCGTCGGTCACCTCGACCTCGACGACGTTGTTCTTCACCTTCCAGTGCACTCGGATCGCGCCGTCCGACAGCGGCCGGGCGTGGCGAACAGCGTTCGCGACGAGCTCGCTGACGACGATCTCGGCCTCCGAGATGACGTCGTCGCTGACGCCGCGGCCCGAGAGGTCCTCGACGAGCGCGCGCCGGATCTTCGGGGCCGCCGACGGCGCCCACGGGATGCGCACCGTCCGCTTGTCGGTCGTGGGTGGCAACACGTCGCTGTTGCCGTGGCTGCGCTCCCCCTGCGTGCTCGCCACTTCCCCTCCTCAGTGCCGGCTCGCTGGCTTGGGTTCGCACGTTAACGAACCGGCTCCCTCTCCACAATGCCAACTCCGGGCGTTTCGGCAAACGATGACGTCGTATGCCGCCGTCTACCGTGAGCGCTATACGCGCGGATACTCGACAAGCGGGCTTCTCAAGGGCGTGCCATCAGCGTGGTGCCGATATATCGTTGGCATATCGCGACTGTGTTGCAGGAGGCGCAGTCCGGACTCGAGGAGGAGTCATGAACGGACCGAACGAGGACCAAGGCCCTTGGGGCAGCTGGGGCGGGCGTGGCCGCGGCGGCGGGTGGGGCGGCGGTGCGTGGGGCGGCGGACCGCCCTGGGGACCGCCCAACTGGGGCGGCGGACACCGACACGGACCGCCGCCGTGGATCCGGGACATCATCCGCAGCTTCGGCGGGCCCGACCTCGCCCCACCACGGCGGCCCAAGGTCCGGCGTGGGGACGTGCGCTCGGCGATCCTGGCCGTGCTGGCCGAGGCGTCGATGAACGGCTACCAGGTCATCCAGCAGATCGGCGAACGCACCGGCGGCGCCTGGAAGCCGAGCCCCGGCTCGGTCTATCCCACGATCCAGCAGCTCGAGGACGAGGGCCTCATCATGGGCTTCGAGTCCGGAGGCCGGCGGATCCTGCGTCTCACCGACGAGGGACGGCAGTACGTCGAGGAGCACGACGACGAGCTCGGCGAGACGTGGGAGCCGTTCGAGTCGGGCCACGGCCGCTCGGAACGGAGCCAGCCGATGGGCGGCGACTTCGAGCGGGTCATCGGCCAGGTCATCGGGGCCGTGTGGCAGGTCATGGTCAGCGGCACGGAGCAGCAACGCGCCGACGCGGCGGAGATCCTGTCGGACACCCGGCGGCGTCTCTACGGCCTGCTCGCCGACGAGGAGGACGAGGCACCGGAGACCACCGACGCCCCGGAGTGACTCTGGGCACCGGGGCTGCCCACGGGGGCGCGCACGGCGGGTGCGGCTGGCAGCAGCGGCCCCCGTGGGCGCCCCGGGTGGCGGACTGGGG
>NZ_AWQS01000069.1 GCF_000576575.1 Intrasporangium chromatireducens Q5-1 | reverse complement strand
TGCAATTTCGAGGTTAGCGTGCCCCAACAACAAGTGGGGTTGTTGTACTCATCCGGGGTGAGCTTGTAGCTGAAGTGACGGTCTACCGCAGTCCAGTGTGCACCCCGCCCTGCAGCGTGGCGCCCGACGGCCAACCGCCTGGCGCAAGAACGCTGACCCAGGATTCCGCCTTGATTCCGCCAGAGGGGCCAAGACACCGTCAAACAACCGAAGCCGCCGTGTAACAGCGAAGAACTGAATATGGCTCTGCCGCAAACGGATTCGGCGTTTCTGCACGTCAACGACTTGCACCGCGCCCGGCTGACGTGGACCTCCTAAAGCGGGTGTCGCAAGTTCGAATCTTGCCGGGGGCACGACTACATTTCCGCAGGTCAAGAGCCATTTTCAGCCTCTTCCTCGACGCTCCGAATCGGCACGCTCCCCCGCTGGGTTCCCGTGGGGTTCCCGAGGGCCTTGTTGACGCGGTCCAGCGCCGCCCGGTCGGCATCGGTACCCATCAGGTGCCCGTACGTGTCGAGCGTCAGTTTCGCGGTCGAGTGGCCGAGCCACGACGACACCGTCTTGATGTCGACGCCGGCCGCGATCCAGAGGCTTGCGGCAGTGTGGCGCAGGTCGTGGGGGCGCCTGCCGAGCCCCGTTGTCGTCCAACGGACGGCCCTTCTCCAGTTCTGTGCCGAGAGGTACCCGCCCTCAGGAGCCGGGAAGAGCAAGTCGTCCGGCTCGCGACCTTCTGCCCAGGACTCGACGACCGGGCGGACGAGATCCGTCAGCGGGACGAGGCGTGAACGACCGCTCTTTGTCGTGGCCCGCTCGATCACCGCACCAGTGCGCCCCGACTGCGGAATGGACCGCTTCACGACGAGGCCGGGGTACGGCACGACGACAAGGTCCCGCACCCGGAGCCCGCGTAGTTCACCAAATCGAAGCCCGGTCAAGGCCAGCACGAGAGTGATATCGGCGTAGCGCTTCGTGTGCACGCGTTGCGAGTCCACCACCTGGAGCAGCAGCGCGATGGTGAACGGGGCGACCTCCACCACCTTGCCGGTCCGCGAGTCCGGACGAGGGAGCGGCACGTCCTCGGCAGGCGACTTCGCGATGCGCCTGGTCCGAACGGCGTAGCGAAAGAGTCCTCGAAGGGTCGTGCGGACGCGGGCCGCCGTTCGGACGGAGCGCGACACTGCGAGGTCCGTGAGGAAACGCTCGATATGGACGACCGTGATCGAGGAGATCGGCAACTTCGCGAAGGCAGGCACGATGTGAACGCGCAGGGCGCTTTCGTCCGACTCCCAAGCCCGCACCGAGACCTGACCATTCCGAGAGTCGCGGTACTCCTCCGCCAGCTCGGCCACGGTGATGCGCCCCGCCGCGGGCGACACGAACTCGCCCGACAGAAGCAGCCGCTTCTGCTCCATCTCCCAACGGGCAGCATCGCCCCGGCGTCCGAAGGTCCGATCGGCCACGACAGACCCCCGGTGCTTGACCTGGACTCTCCATTTCCCGTTGGGCCTCTTGAGGATCACGCCGGCTCCTTCTGTGACTCCAGCCAGGCGAGTAGGTCCTGCGGCATCCAGAAACACCGCTTACCGACCCGGACGGCAGGCGCGAATCGGCCATGAATGCGGAGGTGGTTGAGGGTGCCCACCGTGATGCGGCACCATGCGGCAGCCTCGTTGGCGTTCAGAAGCTGCGGAGGTTGGATCTCATTCTTCGTCTCGCTCATTGTCTTCTCCTCACTCAGATTGTCTTACGTGATCCAAAATTCATTCGCTGTGCTGCTCGTTCTTGCGCGTATTCGCGGGCGCGGGCGGCGGCGGCCTTGGCGAGCTCCGTGTCGCCGTCGGTGTCCCAGCCGGTCCCGGCGTAGGTCCAGTGGCCGATGACGAGGGTCGTCTCTTCGGTGTCGTCCTGCAGGAGGTCATCGAGGTCGCGGACGTCGATGGTCCGGCCCTCTCGGTGCGCGGCGGCCAGGGCGCGCTGGTAGCGGACCCGTCGACGGCGGAGCTGTCCGAGCGTCACGGAGTAACGGCGGGACTTGGTAGAGAAGTGGCCCCGGAAGCCGAGCATGTGCCGCCACTTGAACAGCAGCCCGTACGGGTGGTCGCCCACCGGGTTGTCCTCAACGCGCGCGTCGGTGTGGATCCGGTCCGTGACGGCGGCGATCGTGGCGCGCAGCCGCCGCGCGTGCGGGCTGTCGGTGTTCACGCTGTCGGTGGCCGACTTCGTCGCGTACTTCGCGAGGTAGCCGGCGACCTGCTCCGGGGCCAGGGCCCGGTCGGGGTCATCGGTCCGGCGGGCGGTGGTGGCGGGTCGGGCGTCGAGCTGGGCGCCGAACCGCAGCCGCCGCGTCACGTCGCCCTCGTGCAGCGGCGGGGCGTCGAAGACCACGCCGGCGGCGGCCTGCTCGACGAGCCGGGCCAGCAGCGCCGCGCTCAGGCCGGCCGGGGCTGGGGCGAACCCGCCCACTGTCTTGGGTCCGTCGAGGCGGATGAGGGCGTGGAAGTGGACGATGCCGCGTTGCTGGTACTCGGCGACCTTCGCGTACTGCACCGTCACCAGCTGTCCTAGCCTCGACTCGGGGACGCCGAGGTGCTTCGCGAGGGCGCGACGCAGGTCGATGGTGAACCGGCGCCACAGCTCGGGTGCCCACCATTGCCAGACGAGGTGGCTCTCGTAGTCGTAGCAGTCCCGACACAGGGGCTGCCCGACCTGCTCGTCCCCATCCCCATGCCGGGTGTGGCAGACCGTCGGGCGGCCGTGCTCACAGACCCGGTCCTGGCCCTTGATGGTGAAAGGGCGGCAGGGGCGGCCGCCCCGGGTGCCGTGGACGAGCCCGAACGACGGCGCGGTCAGCGTCGCGAAGACCAGCGGGTTCTCCGCGACCTCCTCGGGCACCCCTTTGCCGCCGGTGACGCCGGCCCGGATCAGGTGGAACGTGTCCGCGGCATACACCCTCGAGCAGGACTGGCAGTCGGCCGCGCGCCGGTTCCCGCACCGCACGTGCAGCACCCCGAGCGGGGCATCCGTCGAGGAGAAGCTCGAGAGGACCTCGCCGGTTCGGGTGTCGACGGTCTGCGAGGACCCGTGTAGGCGGATCGGCTTGGCGCAGTGCCCGACTCGGGAGGCGGTTTCGGACCAGGCGTCGAAGTCCCGTGACAGTAGCCGGGCGATGACCTGGGCCTTGGTGGCGGCGTCGAGGTGGCCCAGGTCCAGTGGGTGGTCCTCACCCGTGGGAGCGGATCCCAGACGCTCGTCGGCGTGCTGGGCGGGGTGTAGGGGGACGGCGTCCCAGATGCGGTCTCGTGTTGCCCGGGTCATCTTCGGCCACCCCCTTCCCTGGTCCGGGTGGGTGTGCCGTGCAGCTGATGCAACCCCGCGCTGCACGACACACCCGGTCCGAAGGGCGGCCCCGAAACGATGAAGGAGATGCCGGCGCCGCGGGGGTTGCTCACACGCCGACCACGTCAAAAGGTCACGAAGAAGATGGCGGACCAGAAAGAGTGAGTGTGGTGTGTGACGGCAATTCGCTTGGGATGGCCTCTGGCCGGGGTGGGGAGCCGACCCCCAGGGCATCAAGCCCGCAGTTTCGTCAGTTCAGAATATTTGTGTAGGTATGTCCGCACTCCCACCATCCACACCCCGGGGGGTCCGGGACGAAGAAACACGCCGAGAGACCGCGGATGAGTGCGCGGGAATAGCTCTTGGGTGACGCGCGGGAATAGACCTTCGGCGACGGGCGGGTTAGCGTTCTTGCATGGATGAGCGTCCATCGCGGGAGGTCCGCGGCACGGTTCGTGACTGGCCCGCGAGCCTGATCTTCATCGGAGCCTTGGTTTGGATGGCCTACTGGCTCGATGATGCGACGCCACCGCTGTTGCTTTAGGCGATCCCCTTGGTTGGCGCCGTCTCGTGGCCCATCAGGCGTGGGATCTTCACGCGCAAGCGTTGATCGGTGGTCCAGGCGTTGGTACGCATGATCCCGGGACCACCCGCGGGCCATGGGGTCGGTGCGTACCGCTGACCGTGGTGCCTCTCGGACCGTGCTGACAGAAGCTTGCTGGCCGGACTGAGAGGCCGCCTAAGGGCGGCGTGATCATCACCCGGGCGCTCAAGGGGGCGGTCGACTTAGCGAAAGAAGGCCAGAACGGGACGCAGGAACGCGCTCTCCCGTACGCCCCCGTCACCCCACCCGTCGCCCGCGTCAGCCTCAGGGCTACTCGCCCGTGACGTCGAACGTCGGACTTGGTCACCACGACGTCAGGCGGCCGTCGTGGAGGTCTCTTCTGGGCCGCGTCGGCCGGTGGCAGAAGCCAAAACGCCAGCGTTGGGCAGGGAGAACGGGCCGTCCTCAGTGATGATCTCGGTGTAGGTCAGGCCGATGCCGACCACCCGACCGTGGTACTCGCCCCCGAGAGCGCCGGACTTGAGCAGGATCCAGGACCCGATCTCGAAGGGGCGCGAGGTCAGCGGGACGAGGCCGGCGAAGAGGTTGGCCAGTGCCTGCTGGGCGGCGATGCCGATGACGACACCGGTGATCGCCCCGGAGAGGAGCAGTTTCTCGATCGGCACGTGCAGCACGGTGAGCGCCAGGACCCCGACGAGGACGTAGCCGATCATCGTCACCCAGAGCCGCAGGTTCGACGCCGTGCCGGCGCTGGCTCGGGCCCCGACGACCCCGGCGAGCTCGTTCGCCGTGTAGCGCACGGCGATGGCAGCGCTCACGGCGAAGACGACCGCGCCGAGGAAGGTGACCAGGCGCGGCGTCAGCTGTGGCGACTGCGGCACGCCGAACGTGGCGACGACCACGAGCACGACGAACGAGAATGCTGCGGCGGCGCCGGCCCGGCGCAGGTCGGCGCGCGCCCGTAGTGCGGTGGCGGTGGCGGTGAGAAGGGACAGCTTCACAGGCAAGGGCTCCCGGTGGCAGAGGTCGGACGCGGTCGCGGGCCCCGGCGGTCGCCGGAGCGCCCCCAGCACGGTAATCGCCCCACCTTGACGCACCCCGAAAGGGAGACTGCAAACAGGTCGTCGACAGTCGCCCTCGCAGCCGGCACACAGAAAAGGACAGGCATCATGGGTCGGTGACCCTCGTGACCCTTTTGGCGACCTACACCCTCTTTCTCGTCCTGCTCATTGCAGCGGGTGTATGGCTCACGCTGGACCGGCCCCGCAAGGTGGAACTCGTCGTCGCAGGGGTGCTGGCCCTCGCGGTTGTCGGGGTCCTGATCGTAGTCACGAGCGCCATCTGGACTGATCCTCGTCCCTTCCTGGTCGACGGGGTGGCGCCGGCGATCGCGCATGCTGCCGACAACGGCTTCCCGTCCGACCACACGGCCGCAGCGGCTGCCGTCGCGGGCCTCGTGCTGGCGTACCGACGACGCATCGGCATCCTGCTGGTGCTGCTCGCCGTGGTCGTGGGCATGTCCCGCGTGGCTGCTCACGTGCACCACGTGCCCGACATCATCGGCGGGCTCGGGATCGGGCTCATGGCGGCCGCAGCTGGGGTAACGCTGGCTCGTGTGGCAATGCGTACCTGGGTGGCCCGGCAGAGCGCATCGCGCGTCTCCTGACCGGTTGGCGGGGGGCTGAGACGAGAGCGCGCCGCACCGCGGAAGGCTCCGGCGCAGCACGGTTCACGGGCGTTGAACGGTGATGCAACGAACGCCCACTTTCGGTGACGGCTCACTGCGGTTCCGGTTGCCGCCCCTGGTGGTCTCCACTTCCGGTGCGCGGTGGGGCGTCCAGGCGGTAGCCGTGCCCGCGAAGTGTGGTGATGGTCGGCATCCGTTCCCCGGCGTTGGCCGCGGCGGCGAACAGGACCGATCGCAGATGTGCGATGTGGACGTCGAGGGTCTTGGTGGAGCCGTACCAGTTCTCGTCCCACACCTGGGCCATGAGCTTCTCGCGGCTCACTGCGGTGTCGGGCTGGTCGGCCAGGGCCGCGAGGAGGTCGAACTCCTTGGCGCGCAGTCGTAGTTCGTGGCCGTCGACGAAGACTCGTCGGGAGGACCGCTCGAGGGTGAGTGCGCCGAGCACGGTGCTGGCAGGCTGGGCGTTGTCGTTCGTCGTGTGGCGGCGTAGGTGGGCTCGGAGGCGAGCGAGAAGAACCGTTGCGGTGAAGGGCTTGGTGAGGTAGTCATCGGCGCCGGCGTCGAGTCCGGCGATGACGTCGATCTCCGCGGTGCGGGCGGTCAACATGATGATCAACAGGTCCGAGAACTCGGCGCGGACCTGCCGGGCGATGTCGACGCCGTCCGAGTCCGGTAGCCCGAGGTCCAGGAGCATCACCTCGCAGGGGCAGGTGCGGAGGTGCTCGAGGGCTCTTTGGCCGGTGCGGAACCAGCTGGCGTGGTAGCCGTGGCTCTCGAGGGCCTGTTGGAGGTGGCGGCCGATGACGGCGTCGTCTTCGACGATGACGACCGGCACGCCGGAGGATCCCCACGTCGGTGACATGGCCTCGATGCTAGGGCCCGAAGGTCTCGGACGGCTGTGACCGGTCCCTCACCGCGACAGCCCAGCGGTCAGGCATCACGCAGCTCCTCGACTGCCGGTCGGGTCGATGACCGGGCGCTGAACGCCGCGGCTGCTGCCAGAGCGGCCACCACGGTCACCACCGTCACGGTCAGGTACACCGTGGGGAGTGCGATCCTGGACGGTGGCGGGTCGAAGACCCCGGTCAGCACCCTGACGAGCATCTGCGTCAGGGCCCAGGAGATGAGGGCGCCGCCGAGCAGTCCGCCTACTGCCACGACAGCCCCTTCTGCCATGACGAGGCCTCGCAGTTGCCGACGTCGAGCGCCCAGGACGGAGATGATCGCCATGGTCCTGCGTCGTTCGGCCAGGCCGATGGCCAGCACCAGCCCTCCGGACCCTGCCGCCAGGATGACGGCGAACGCGAGCTCGAGGCGGGTGAGCCCGGCGAGGTTGACCGAGGTCAGGCTCGATCCGACGGCGGCCCGGGTGTGGGTGATGTCCGTGACGGTGGCGCTGGTGCCGAGGGTGTTGCGCAGAGCGGCAGCGACGGCCGGCTGGTTCGTGCCGGAAGTGTCGACCAGGTAGGTCCCGACCGCGTTGGACCCTGTCATCTTGGCCACGTAGTCGGCGTTGGCGACGAAGAAGCTGTCCTTGGGGGCCGTCGGGAACTCTTTGGCGATTCCGGCGTAATGGAAGGGGACGGTGGTCAGGTGGTGGGTGCTCTGGTTCTCCAGGCGCAGGTTGAGCAGGTCACCGGGGTGCAGCTGGAAGTCCTTGACGGTCTCGTCGCTGACGAGGACCGAGTCAGGCTTGGCAGCGAGGGTCGCCATCAGCTGGCGCGCGGTGCCGCCTTGGAAGTACGCGTCCTGTAGCGCGGTCACCGAGGCGATGCTGTTCGGATGCACTCCGTACAGGTCCTGCAGGTCGGCGCCCACGTAGGCGAAGCGGTGCTGCAGGGGCTCGACATGGGTCACGCCAGGCGTTCGGGCGATCGCTGTGGTCGCCGCCGCGGACAGGGGCGCGCCCGGGGCCGGGGTGACCGCGACGTCCGCGCCATTCGTGAGCTGCGCGTCGGCTTCGGCTTGCTGCTGGTAGGTGGCGTTGAAGGTCGCGGTCGAGGCCGCGAACGAGATCGCCAGAGCGAGCAGGACGACGGACCGGGTCAGGGGACGCCGTTGCCGTGACATGGTGGCCGCTGCCGGCTTGGCCAGTCGACCGGTCAGCGGCGCGATGAAGCGGGCCAACGGGCCGCGGCCGTATGTGAGGCTCATGGTGGCCAGGCGCCACAGAAACATGGCGCCTCCCAGCCACAGCAGGGTCGGTCCGAGGAAGGCCCAGTAAGACACCGAGATGGACGGGACACCTTCGGGTGCCAGGACGAGCGTGTAGTTGTCACTGCTGGAGACCCAGAAGACGACCAGGGCGACTGCGAGGATGGCGATGTCCACGCCGAACCGCATCCACCAGGGGGACCGGGCCCGGCCTACGGCGTGCCGGGCGTGGGAGACGGTGAGGTGGCGCAGGTCCCGCAGGGCGGGCGCCAGCACCGTCGCTCCGGCGATGACGGCGCCGAACAGGACCGCGAAGACCGCCCACGCCGGGGAGAGCCCGAGCACGCCGAGCGGCCCGTCTGAGGCGGTTGCGTTGCTCGACCCGAAAGCCCACCGAGAGGCGATCGCGCCCGCGACCAGCCCGAGAACGGCTCCCCCGCCCGCGACGAGTGCCGCCTCGATGGCAGCGAGTCGTCCGATCGCCCGCGGAGGGAGTCCGCGGGTGCGGAGCAGTGCCTGTTCGTCGCGGCGACGCTGTGCCCCAGCGCCGACGAGGGCCGCCGTGAGCATGGCGGCCAACAGGGCGCCGGGCAGCCCCAGGAAGAGGAAGAGCATCTGGGCGTAGGCGGCGTCCGAGCGGGCAGCGTCCAAGGCTGCGCCCACGTTGTTGCCGACCACCCCGGTACCGGCCAAGGTCGCCTCGAGGTTGTGCGCGGCTCCCAGGACTGCCGCGTAGGCACCGGCCGGGTCGCTGGGAAGCGGCGCGGACCGGGCGACGTGGATCTGGGTCGTCACCGGGACCACCGGGGAAGCCGGGGAAGCGGGCGTCCGGACCCCGTGGGCGGGCGTCGCCGCAGGCTGGTCACCGACGACCTTGGTGAACGTGGCCGCGGGCAGCAGGATCACGTTGTCCGGCGGCGCCGACGGCTGGGCACCAACGGGGGCCCCGACCTTCTGGAACAGCGAGTCGGCCTGGGGTAAGTCGACGACGCCGGCGACGGTGAC
The DNA here is from genome assembly GCF_000576575.1 of Intrasporangium chromatireducens Q5-1. Classification (GTDB taxonomy): domain Bacteria; phylum Actinomycetota; class Actinomycetes; order Actinomycetales; family Dermatophilaceae; genus Intrasporangium_A; species Intrasporangium_A chromatireducens. The sequence goes on along the minus strand of NZ_AWQS01000069.1, from coordinate 10,081 downwards.
TGTGGCTGATCGTGACCCGCCGAAGCTGATGGCCACTTGGCTGCCCGGGCGGATGTGCAGGTTCGAGGCGGTCTGCTGAGCCACGAGCACGCCGCTCGGGGCGCCGCTGAGCTGGCGAATCTCCCCGGGGAACTGCGCCCGGTAGCCGTCCGGTAGCCCGAGCACCATCGCGGCACCGGTCGTCTGCGTGGTCCCTCCAGCGGTGGCCTGCAGCCCGGTGCTGCGCGCGAACGTGACGGGCAACGCTGCGCGGACCCCGTTGGACCCGGCAACGGTGGCCCGAACTGCGGCGGGGTCAGCCCCCGGCTGGACCTCGACCTGCCAGTCGACGGCCACCGATCGCAGGGCTCGCGCAGTCATGGTCTGCTGCGAGACCGTCAGGAATGTCCCGAGGGAGGCAATGAGGGAGACGGCGACGGCGATACCGACGCTGACCGCCAGCAGGCGCCCCCCGCGCCGGCGCAGCAGACCCATCAGCCAGGTGCCGGTCATCGTCGGTCACCGACTGTGGTCGCGCTTGCTTGTGGGCCACGCGGCGCGCGCGAATGGTTCAGCCACGCCTCGTCCGTGTTCAGTCGACCCTCGTGCATCAGCCACCGGTCCTTCAGCCTGTCGGCCACCTCGATGTCATGGGTAGAGACCACCAGGGCCGCATCGAGCTCCTCGGCCGTGGCGAGCAACACGTCAACCAGGTGTTGGCCGTTCGCCCGGTCCAGCTGTCCCGTGGGTTCGTCGGCCAGGATCAGCGACGGTCTGCTCGCCAGGACACGTGCGACGGCCACCCGTTGGGCCTGTCCCCCGGACAGCTCCTCGGGGAGTTGGGTAGCGAGCTCGCTCACCTGTACCAGCTCCAGCGCCTCGGTGACGCGTTCCTCAGCCTCCGCGTCGGGCACGCCGGCCAGCACGAGAGGTAGCGCGACGTTCTCGGCCACCGTGAGGGCCGGCACGAGGCTCGGGCTCTGGAAGACGACGCCGATCTGTGCGCGCCGTTCGGCATCCGTGGCTGGGAGACCGGGCCAGGACACGCGTCCTGCGGTGGGCGTCTCCAGGCCGGCCATGATGTGCAACATCGTCGACTTGCCTGAGCCGGAGGGCCCGACGATCGCGATGCGCGCCCCGAAGGGCACCTCGCAGCTGCTGCCGTGCACGGCCACGACGGCTCGTTCGCCGCGGCCGAAGGTGCGAGCCACTCCCTCGCAGCTCACTGCGAGGGCGGGTCGAGGCGTCGGACCAGGCGAGCTCATGAGGTGACCATCCCGTCGTGAAGGTGGATGACGCGGTCGGCGATGGCGACGACGCGTGGGCTGTGGGTGACAACCAGCAGGGCGGCGCCCGCCCCCGCTCGGTCGCGCAGGAGCTCGAGCACGTGTTGCTCGGTGTCTCCGTCGAGCTCGCCGGTGGGTTCGTCGGCCAGGACGATGTCTGGGTCGTTGGCCAGCGCGACCGCCAGGCCCGCACGGGCGAGCTCGCCACCGGAGAGCTCCGAGGCGTATGCCTCAGCGCGCCGTGCCAGACCGACCCGCTCGAGCAGGTCCATCACCGCGACGGGTGCGCCCGGGCGTTCGGTCGTCCCCCGCCGCTGCGTGCGTCCGTGGCAGGCCGTGCGGGCGAGCTCGATGTTGGCGCGGATGTTGAGATGTGGCAGCAGGTTGCGGCTCTGCAGCAGGACGCCGATGCGCCGGGCGCGCAGTCGCGCGCGGTCAGCCTCGGGGCGGTGGCTGAGCCGCTGCCCGCCGACACGCACGGTTCCGCCGTCGGGCTCGTCGAGTCCGGCGAGGCATCCCAGCAGGGTGGACTTGCCGCACCCGGATGGGCCGACCACCGCCACGGTCTCTCCGGGAGCGACGGTCAACGAGACTCCACGTAAGGCGAGGGTCTCCTCCTCGCCGGTGCGGAAGAACCGGTAGAGGCGATCAGCGGTGAGGGCGGCCGTTGGCTCCGAGCTTGTGGGTCTCCCGTTCCCGGTCACGGGGCCGGACGAGACCGACGACGCGGCGTTCGACCCGCTCAGGGAGGTCACGGTGTCCACCGCAGGGAGTCAGACACGGTGCGCCACGGGTCGACGTTGTCCGCGTTCACAGGACCCGAGAGGGTGAGGTCCACTCGAATCCCGGCGTGAGAGTACGAGTACCGCTCGAACGCGTCCCGGACCACCTTGCCCGTCACGGGATCCACCGCCGAGTCACCTTGGTAGGTCAGCAGCACAACCGGTTGTCCTGCTCGCCTCGCCGTCCCCACCTTGGGTGAGGCGAACTTCGGCACGCTGCCTTGCAGCTGAGGCACGTCGACGTTCATGACCGTTGAGGTCGTGGGCGCGGTCGTGGCCTTGGTGATGTGGACCTCGATGCGGTTCAGTTTGTCGCTGAAGACCGTGGACGCTCCCGTCGTGGTGCGGGCCCATCCCTCGGGGACTTTGACACTGACGTTTGCGCCGCTGGGCGTGAAGGGCACGTACACCTGCGTGTCGGGGATGTCCCCGGGCGGGTTGCTCTCGGTGGCGGCCGGGGACGCGGAGCCTGGCGATGACGCGGCGGGCTGCGACCCCGGACCGCTGGTCGAAGTCGCTGTGACCCGCGCAGATGTGGGGGCAGGCGCGGGCGAGGAGGGGGTGCTGCTGCAGCCGGAGAGCAGGATGGCTCCCGTCCCCATCGCCGCTGCAAGCCGGATCCTGGTGACAGTCATGTGATGCCTCTCCCTGGTTGCGCCCGAATCGACCTCGGACACCACGCTAGAAATGCGGTGGTTAAGCGTGATGCGACTCTGGGTTAGAGGAGGGCAAAACTTCCCGACCCATCACGCCAGGGACTGCCAGGCACTCGAGACTGGACCCGGGGCGCGCGAGGATGACAGGCATGCGTCGACGAATCATCCGCGTGGCCGTCGTGGCGGTTTCGGTCGCCCTGGTCCTCTTCGGCATTCCGTTGGCGTTGGCCGCCAGGGCCACGATCCTCAACGAGGAACGAAGCGAGCTCGAACGCACAGCACTGCTCGCTTCCCGGCAGGTCGGGCCGGACTTCCTGGCGGGTGACCCCGTAGAGCTCCCTCCCGTGGAAAGCGACAAGAAGGTCGCCGTCTACGACGCCTCGCTGACCCGCAGGTCCCCGACCGCGGGAGGACCCGCAACTGCCGACTCCGTCACCCGCGCAGCTGCCCGCGGAGTTGAGTCTGAGGGCGTGGTCGGCGCTGAGTTCGTGGTCGCCGTTCCGGTCACCGTAGGTGAGAGAGTCATCGCGGTCGTTCGAGCCTCAGCCCCCACGAGCCAGACCTTTGCGGGGATCCTTCTGGCCTGGGCAGCGTTGGCGCTGTCCGCCGCGCTCGCTCTGGGCGTCGCGGTCCTCGTGGCGCGACGCCAGGCGCGATACCTCAGCACCCCGCTCGAGGCACTGGCGTCGGCCGCCGAGCGCGTCGCCAGCGGAGACCTCCAGAGACGAACCGAACCTGTCGGGACACCCGAGCTCGTCCGACTGGCACGGACGCAGAACGAGATGCTCGACCGGCTCTGCGACCTCATCGCCCGTGAACGCCGACTCACCGCTGACATCTCTCACCAGCTACGGACCCCCGTCACCGGCTTGGCCCTGGGACTGCAGAACGCGCTGAGCTCCGATGGCAACGCAGCGGCCGCGGACTCTCACGCCGCACTGGTCGATGCGCTCGGGCAGGTGCGGGATCTCGAGCGAACCATCGACAACGTCATCCAGCTCGCCCGCCCGGAGGCGGGGGTGTTGGGCGCGGCCCCGGTCCGCAGCGTCGAAGACTTCGGCACCGAGATCGAGCGGCGATGGCACGGCCCGCTGTCCGAGGCGGGGCGCCCGTTGGTCGTCACCGCCCAGACCGACCTTGCGCTGTTCCTTCCGCAGTTCGTCGTCACGGAGATTCTGAAGATCCTCCTCGACAATGCCATGCACCATGGTGCCGGACGCGTCACGGTCGTCTTCCGTGACCTCGGCTCGTTCGTCGCGATCGACGTCGCCGACGAGGGTTCGGTCCAGGCCCGTAGCGAGGAGCTCTTCCGGCGAGGCCAGTCCGGCAGCGACGGACTGGGTATCGGGTTGGCCCTCGGGCGATCGATCGCCGAGGCCTATGGCGGCCGGCTGGCCCTGACTCGGCAGCAGCCGACCCGTTTCACTCTTATGGTTCCTCTCTTTCCCGCTGAACCGGACCCGGCACCAGCCAGCGACGATCCGCAGCGATAGGAACTCGCAGCCGACAACCGAGAGCCCGAGAGCCCGAGAGCCAAGGCTGACTCTTTCGAGCCGCGAGCAGGAGCTCAGGCGCTCGAGCCCTCCCGGTGGATGGCGGGCTCGTGCGTGTCGGGTCGGCTCAGATGGCCTCGTCCACGGCGCGTCGGTGGCGCCACCACTGGAGGGCGACGGGCACGAGGGAGAGGACGACGATGACGACGATGGCGACGTCCAGGTTCTTGCCGACCGCCGGGAAGGCGGAGCCCAGGGAGTAGCCGAGCAGGGTGATGACCGGCACCCAGAGCACGGCACCGACGCCGCTCCAGAGGACAAAGTGCCGGCGCGGCATCCGGCTCGCCCCGGCGACGAGGGTGATGAAGGTCCGCACCAGCGGCACGAACCGGCCGATCACCAGTGCCTTGCTGCCGTGCCGGTCGAAGAACGCGCGGGACTCATCGAGGTACCGGCGTTTGACGATGCGCCCGTCCCGTTGGTGCAGGGGCACGCCGATCACGCGGCCCAGGCCGTAGCCGACGACGTTGCCGAGGAACGCGGCCACGATCAGGGCGGGAAGGGCCACGAGCAACGACGGCAGGTGCGGCTTGCCCGCCGCGATGAACAGGCCGATCGCGAAGAGCAGCGAGTCCCCGGGCAGGAACGGGAAGAGCAGCCCGCACTCGATGAAGACGAAGACGAGCGAGACGACGAAGAACGCTGCGCCGTAGGTCGCGAAGAGGTAGTTGGGGTCCAGCCAGCTCGGTCCAAGAGTCGGTGCCATCGCCGGTGCGATCGCCGGTGCAAGTGCGGTCATCACGGGGCCAACCGTAACCGGCGACCCATGGACGCCACCTGTGGACAGTTCACCAAGTGTTCACGATCGGCGGGATCGTGCGTGATCGACCCCGAAACCGTGGCTCCGCGGGGTGGTCCCCATGAAAACGCAGAGGCTCCTCAGGTTTCGGTCAAGGCGGCTCGGTTGGTTTGTCGCGTTTGCCTTTCCCGTGGCACCGACCCGTTTCAAGGAGACCGCCCCATGTCCGCGACACCCAAACCCCCCTCACCTCCCCGGGCCCTGAGCCAGATGCTCAACAAGGTGCCCGAGGTCACGATCTACTTCTGGATCATCAAGATCCTGTGCACCACCGTCGGCGAGAGCCTCGCCGACTACCTCAACACCACCATCGGGCTCGGACTGTCCACAACCACCGTCATCTTCAGCCTCGCCCTGGCGGCCGCCCTGATCGTGCAGTTCCGGCTCCGGCGCTACGTGCCGGCCGCCTACTGGACCGTCGTCGTCCTCATCAGCGTCGTCGGCACCCTGCTCACCGACAACCTCACCGACAACCTCAACGTCCCGCTGTCGCTGACCACCGGCGTCTTCACGGTGGTACTCGCGGCCGTCTTCGGGATCTGGTACTCCCGGGAGCGGACACTGTCGATCCACTCCATCATCACCCGCCCCCGGGAGGCGTTCTACTGGCTCACGGTCCTGGTGACCTTCGCGCTGGGCACCGCAGCCGGCGACTGGACGCTCGACCTGACCGGGTGGACCCCGGGCGCGTCGGTGCTGCTGCCCGCCGGGCTCATCGCCGTCACCGCACTGGTCTGGCGCGTCGGCGCGGGCGCCACCCTGTGCTTCTGGGTCGCCTACATCCTGACCCGGCCATTGGGCGCCAACCTCGGCGACTTCCTCGGCTCCGACCCCGCCGACGGCGGACTTGGCCTCGGCACCGCCTGGACCAGCCTGCTCTTCCTGGCCACCATCCTCGCCATCGTGACCTATCTGAGCGTGACCCGACGCGACCAGACGCCCGTGGCCGAGCCCGCCCCCGAGACGGTCCTGGCTAGGCGAACGGATCAGGACGACGCGCTCGTCGACTGAGAAACAGGGGGCGTCTGACCCCAGACCTGATATGTCGAGGAGATCGTCCCGGCCCACGGCCCTCGCCTTCCTGCAAAATCCAAGGAGGCGAGGGCCGCAGAGCAACACGGGACGCGGGAGCTCCGCCTTCGAGCGCATGCGTGTGACCCACAACTGTCGTTTAGGGCGCGCACCTTGGACGACACGCTGACGGAGGTGCTGCGTGCGACCGTCCGCACGCGGAGCACGGCGACACCCGTCGCCGCCGCCCGACGTCGTCACCTGTCAGCCCGAGTGCCGCTCCTTAGCGGGCAGCATGACTGTGAATCACAGTGGGCTGCCGGATTGGTCAGCAGCAGCTCATTGGCCCGTCGGGTTGTCGGGCTGGAGGCCGAGCTGTCCCTCGATAGCGTCGCCGCCCTTGGTGATCTGGTCGGTGAACTTGCCGCCGGTGCGCTCGTCGAGGATGCCCTCAGCCTTCTCCAGCGCCGCCTTCGCCTGCTCGGGATGTTCGCCTGCGAGCTTCTTCGCCTGGTCCACGATCTCGTTGAAGTCCATGAGGGACCCTTCTGCCGGGGCACCGTACTGCTTGGTGCAGTGGTCAGGAACCTACTCGCGACGACGACGCTCCACCAGAGGCCCCAATCGGCGGTTGGCCGTCCCGCTCGTCCCGCCCAGCTCGGGCCGTCGGGATCGGACCGTCCCAGTGCACGCTGGACGACAGGGCCGGCCATGACGGACCCAGCGCGCCGCAACCTGACAGATGCCATGCACGAAACTCCCAGCAGGCGCTGCGATGGTCGATGCCCCAGGACGGGGCCGCGGCTCGCTTCTGAGCGCGGGGCCGAGAAGGAGCACGATGACCACCACTACGCGCCGCCACAGCGTCCTCGCGCTTTGCCTGCCCCTCGTTGCCGCGTCGGTCACTCTCGCCGGTTGTGGACCGAAGGCGACCACGACCCCCGCGTCGCCTGCCGTCGGCGCCTCGTCCGCGCCGGCATCGGCAGCGCCCCCGGGCTCGAGCACGTCGGGGTCCGCGCCGGCCACCGGAACGGACACCGCCTCAGGCTGCCCGACCTCCAACACGCGGGCCTTCGCCAAGACCCGACTCGTCGCCGATCTCGGCATCGTTGCAGGAACCTTCCACCGCTACCTCTACAAGCCGTGGCAAGCCGGCTCATTCAACAAGGGAGCCAACGGGCGCACCCTGGCCATCGTCAAGGCTGCCGGGGCCGCCGCGCTCGACGCGAAGCTGCTGCTCAACGCCACCGAGAACATCAAGGCCAACCCCACCCTCTGCAAGGTCCTGGTCCAGCCGATGACCCAGCTCGAAGGCAAGCTCGCCGGCTTCAAGAGCCAAGCCCTCGCCGGCAACCTCGGCTTCATCGGCGACGCCCAACAGGCCGTGACCACCATCGAGCAGCAGGCGAGAACCGCCGGACTCCCAATCACGGAGACCACAAACACCAGCGGCGCCTGACCCCGGCCGCCTGACCGATGACCGCGCCGAAACCCAAGGGGGCCGTGGCGGCCAAGCGGGGACCCAACACTTTCGCCGTGCCTGGAAGGCGCGCACCAATTGATCACAGACAACCCAATCGCGGGACCAGTCACGTGCTGCGCCCAGGCCTCGTGAGCCGACTCCGACGACCAACCGGCAGTTCGGCCGGAGAGCGCCCCGGTCGTTGCTCACGTCAAAGGGACCGCCGCGGATGAGGGGCACCCCTAAATAAGCGTGTCGGTGTGCGGTGTGAGCCTCCCGCGCGTCGGCCCCCTCCACAGGGCTCCCGCACGGGAGGCGGTCACTGGTATCGCGTCGCCCGCCGCTGGCTGAGAGCCAGGTCAGCGCGACCGCAGGGCGTCGCGGATCTCGGTGAGCAGCAGGACCTCTTCCGACGGCGCCTCGGGCTCCGGCTCGACCCCGGCCGCCCGCCGGGCGGCGAGGTGGTTCATCGGCGCGACGACCATGAAGTACACGGCCGCAGCCACGATGAGGAAGCTGATCGTCACCGTGATGAACGTGCCGAGGTGCACACCGCCGGGCGCCCAAGCGGAGAAGTTCGGGGTACCGCCGAGCTTGCCGACCACGTCCATGATCACGGTGACGAACGCCTCGATGACCTTGCCGAAGGCGCCGGCGATGATGACGGCGACCGCGAGGTCAACGACGTTGCCTCGCATGATGAAGTCCTTGAAACCTTTGAGCATCGGTTCTCCTTTGTCAGAGCTCGACGGTGTCGAGGGTGTCGAGGGTTTGGACGGGGTCCTCGGGTCGGGGTGCTTCCCGCCCGAGATGTCCGACCGCCGGCTCCACCGTGAGAGTGGGCCGGACGGCCGATGGGTCCCCTGGTACATCAGCCGAAGAATGTGGCTACTCGGCGAGCTTGGCGATGGCCTGCGCCCACAGGAAGTACTTGTTCGTGCCGAGGTCACGCACCGTCTTGATGTTGAAGGCGGCCTTGAGGTGCTCCGCGTCGCCGGCGCTGACGCCCTGCAGCGCATCCACCGGCGCATCCGCCAGCTCACTCAGGGATGAAGCCTCGAACGCCTTGTCGACCTTGCTGGCGATGTCGCCCATGATCACTCCTGCGTTGTCAGTGGCCGCCGACATGGCGTGCCATGGTGCATATGTACACCCGACAGGTCCCACCCCGCACTCCCAACACGGCAGGAGTCAGTGAACGTTCAGCAGCGGCGACGTCCATGCTCGCACCAGCAGGCGCGCCCATGGCGGCCCAGGCTGTGATTCCAGGCGCAGGTCTTGTCGCACACCCCCTCCCCCCTGTGCGTCAGGATCGGGTGAGACAGGTCGGTGATTTCCTTCCCTCTGCACGGGGCGAGTTTGGTTGAGGATGATGACGATGACGATGGCGGACCTGCCCACGGTTGATGATGTGGCTGTGGCAGCACGAGCAGACCGGCCGAAGCGGCGCCGGTTCACCCAGGAGTACAAGGACCGGATCCTCGCGGAGTACGAGGCCGCCGAGCGGGGCGAGCGGGGGGAGATCCTGCGGCGGGAGGGCCTGTACACCTCACATCTGGTCGAGTGGCGCCGCACGAGCGCCGGGCCCGGTGGGCAACGCGCGGCGGCCGGCGGGCGGGTCCGGAAGGACCCGCGGGACGCGCAGATCGAGGCGTTGACCGCGCGGGCCAGCAAGGCGGAGGCCGAGCTGGCCCGGACCCGGGCGGCGTTGGACCTGGTGGGAAAAGCACACGCGCTCTTGGAGACGCTCTCCGAGAGCGCGGACACGCCGCCGCGCTCGACGCGGTGATCAACCCGCTTGTGACCGAGCTCGCCGAGAACACCTCCACGGTGGAGGCGTGCCGGCTGCTGGGCCGCTCGCGGGCGGGGCACTACCGCTCGCTGCGCCCGCCCGTCCCGGCCGGTGAACGGGCGCCGCGGCCGGCGCCGGGCAACGCGCTCACCCCGGCCGAGCGGGCCCACGTGCTGGCCGTGCTGACCTGTGACCGGTTCGTCGACAAGTCCGTCGCGCAGACCTGGGCGACGCTGCTGGACGAGGGCACCTACCTGTGCTCGATGTCGACGATGCACCGGATCCTGCGCGCGAACCACGCTGCGGGAGAGCGTCGTTCGCAGGCGACGCACCCGCCGCGGACGGTGCCGGAGCTGCTCGCCACCAAGCCCGGGCAGGTGTGGTCGTGGGACATCACGAAGCTGCGCGGACCCCAGCGCGGGGTGTACTACGACCTGTACGTCGTGCTCGACATCTTCTCCCGCTACGTCGTGGCGTGGACCGTCGCCGCGAGGGAGGACTCGCACCTGGCTACGGAGATGCTCAAGGAGGCGATGGGGGTGCACGGCGTCCCGGACGTGGTCCACGCCGACCGGGGCACCTCGATGACCTCCAAACCCGTCGCGCAACTGCTGGTCGACCTGGGCGTGACCCGCTCCCACTCTCGGCCGCACGTCAGCAACGACAACCCCTACAGCGAGGCCGCGTTCAAGACCCTGAAGTACGCGCCGGTCTTCCCCGAGAGCTTCGGCTCGCTGGCTGTTGACCGTCGTTCATTTTGC
>NZ_AWQS01000068.1 GCF_000576575.1 Intrasporangium chromatireducens Q5-1 | reverse complement strand
GCAAGCGGCTTGACACAGGGCTTCTCATGCCACGGCCGCCGTGCTCGTCCGGGCGGGCCGGGCCGGTCACGACCCCGGGCTGACGAACCGTCTCGTCGAGCTCGTCGACGAGATCGGCCTGTCGACCGTCGCCGAGCTGTGGTCCGAGCGCCCCGCCCGCTCGCTGCCCGGTGCCCTGTGGCGGCTCTACGTCCTGCATGAGTGGGTGCGGCGCGCTCCCGAGCAGGCCAGCCGCGAGTATGCCGCTGGGGTCCGGTTCACCGGCCCGAACCACGTCGTCGCGGGGGCGGCGGAGCCGCCCGGCCCCGACGAGGTGCGTAGGGTCAGCGACGAGATCCTCCGGGGCGTCTTCGACGGCGACCTCGCCGTCGCGCTCGAGCGGGCCGCAGCCTTCTGCCGGGTCGTGTCCGCAGGACGCGCGGACATCGACGAGGGAGACGCCACGGCGGAAGGGGCGGCGAACCTGCTGACCATGGCCGGCGACCTCGCCGCGTGCGCCGAGCTGTGGCGCACTGGTGAGCTCGCTTGAGGCTGTGGACAACCTCGGAGATCTTTGGAGATCGTCGAAGCGCCCCTTATTCTGGAACGCGCGTCGGGCCGCGGTAGCCCCGGGTCCCAAATTCTGCCGCTCCGAGCGGCCCTGTGCCGAGAGGCGCTCCCGGCCCGACGCAACACTGAGAGTGATGGGCTGGGGACTAACGCTCCGCCGGGTCCCGTCCAGCCCCTAGATTTGTCCCATGACGCGTGAGGACGAGGGGGCCAAGGATCTTCTCGACACCGACCTGCGCGACGAGATCGAGCTCGTGAGCGATCTGGTCGTGGCGGCCTCGAGCACCGACCGGCACTTCACGCCCGACGAGGTGGACGTCCTGCTCGGGCTGCGCCGCCAGCAGGGGCAGCCGGCTGACGCGTCCACCGGCACGGGCTCCCCGACCGTGCCGCACGGTGACACCGACGAGGGTGGCAGCCCCCGTCACACGGCCGACCAGTGACGGCCAGGTGACGAGGAGGTGACGGGGAGGCGTCCTCCGGTTTGCGCCGCAGTGCACCGGACGGCATAGCATCGTCCCGACCAGCCGTCACACGACCGGAGTATGAAGTGGGCCTACGCCTGACCCCACAGGAGACGAGCTTCTACTCGCTCTTCGCCACATCAGCCAGCCTCCTCGTCGACGCAACTCGGGAGCTCACGAAGCTCCTCGAGGTCGACGCCAGCCAGCGCCAGCCCGTCGCCGATCGGCTCAAGGAGCTCGAGCACGAGGGCGACGACGCGACGCACGAGATCATCAAGCGCGTGAACAGCTCGTTCATCACGCCCTTCGACCGTGAGGACATCCACGGACTCGCGGCGCACCTCGACGACTGCATGGACCACATGGAGGAGGCCGCCGACCTCATCGTCCTCTATCGCATCGGGGACCTACCGGCCGGCCTCGGGGACCAGTTCGAGATCCTCTCCCGGATGGCCGAGGTCACCGCGCTCGCGATGCCCAAGCTGCGCTCGCTCAAGGACCTGTCCGCGTACTGGATCGAGATCAACCGCCTCGAGAACCAGGCCGACGAGCTGCACCGCAAGATGCTGGCGGAGCTGTTCAACAACGGCGCCGACCCGATCCACATCATCAAGGTCAAGGGAATCATCGACGGCTTCGAGGACGCAGCCGACTCGTTCGAGAAGGTTGCCCACATGGTCGAGGGCATCGCCGTCAAGGAGTCATAGCCCGTGACGGACCTGCTGCCGATCGCCATCGTCATCACGCTGGCGATGGGGTTCAACTACACGAACGGGTTCCACGACGCGGCCAACGCGATCGCGACGTCCGTCTCGACGCGGGCCCTGACGCCGCGTGCGGCACTGTTCATGGCCGCCGTCGCGAACCTTGTCGGAGCCTTCTTCGGCACGAAGGTGGCCAAGACCATCGGCTCGGGCATCATCGAGCAGCCGAACGGGACCCGCGGTCTCTGGCTCGTCGGCGCCGCCCTCGTGGGGGCGATCGGCTGGAACCTGCTCACCTGGTGGCTCGGACTGCCCTCCTCGTCCTCACACGCCCTCATCGGCGGGCTGGGCGGTGCCGCGCTCGTCGCGGGCATCGGCGTGAAGTGGGCCAACGTCTTCAACGTCGTCATCATCCCGATGGTCGTCTCGCCGATCGCCGGACTCATCATCGGCTACATCGTGATGACGGCGATCCTCTGGCTGTTCCGGCGCGCCCAGCCCGGCAAGGTGCAGCGCGGCTTCCGCTGGGCGCAGACCGCATCCGCCGCGGCGATGGCGTTCGGCCACGGCCTCCAGGACGCGTCCAAGACCGTCGGTGTCGTCGTCCTCGCCCTGACCGTCGGTGGCTACCACGAAGGCAGCCATGTGCCGATCTGGGTGCTGGTGCTGTCCGCTCTGGTGATTTCGCTGGGCACCTACTCCGGTGGGTGGCGGATCATGCGGACCCTCGGCCGGCGCATCATCCACCTGACGCCGCCGCAGGGCTTCGCGGCCGAGACGACCGCCGCCGGCATCCTCTACGTCGCGGGCATGGCCTTCGGCGCGCCGATCTCGACGACCCACACGATCACCTCGGCGATCATGGGCGTCGGCGCGACGAAGCGTCTGTCGGCGGTCCGCTGGGGCGTCGCGGGCAACATCGTCGGCGCGTGGATCTTCACCTTCCCCGGTGCCGCGCTCGCAGCCGTCGTCGCCTGGTACGTGACCTACTTCTGGCACCACTGAGAAGCGCTGTGCACCAACGCGAACACCCCGGGCCGTGAACCCACGGCCCGGGGTGTTGCGTTTCTGCGGCTCTCGAGCGGGCTCGGTCAGCCGTGCTTTTTGGCTGACCTCCTCGGCGCTGCGGGCCTCCCTCGCTGGCGCTCGGTCGGGTCCTCGCGCCTTCGTCGGTCAGCCGAACCGACCGGAGATGTAGTCCTCCGTCGCCTTCATGCTCGGGTTGTTGAAGATCTTCGCCGTGTCGTCCAGCTCGATCAGCCTGCCCGGCTCGCCGGTCGCCTTGATGTTGAAGAATGCCGTCCGGTCCGACACACGGGCCGCCTGCTGCATGTTGTGGGTCACGATGACGATCGTGTACTCCGACTTCAGCCGGATGATCAGCTCCTCGATGGCCAGGGTCGAGATCGGGTCGAGGGCCGAGCACGGCTCGTCCATGAGGAGCACCTGCGGCTGGACCGCGATCGCGCGAGCGATGCAGAGCCGCTGCTGCTGGCCACCGGACAGGCCGGCGCCCGGCTTGTTGAGGCGGTCCTTGACCTCGTTCCACAGGTTTGCCCCGCGCAGCGACTTCTCGACGATGCCCTCGAGCGTCGAGCGGCTCTTGACGCCGTTGAGACGCAGACCCGCGGCGACGTTGTCGAAGATCGACATCGTCGGGAACGGGTTGGGGCGCTGGAACACCATGCCGACCGTCCGGCGGACGTGCACCGGGTCCATCGACGGCGCGTAGAGGTCCTGGTCGTCGAGCATGACCTTGCCCTCTACCCGGCCGCCCGGGGTCACCTCGTGCATCCGGTTCAGGGTGCGGAGGAACGTCGACTTGCCACAGCCCGACGGGCCGATGAACGCCGTGACCGAACGGGGCTCGACGGTCATCGAGACCCCCTCGACCGCCTTGAAGTCGCCGTAGTAGACGTTCAGGTCACTGACGTCGATGCGCTTTGCCATGGAAATGCTGTCCTTCGTGGGGTGAGGCGGCGGTCGTCACTTCGCGACCGCGCTCCGGCGGGCGATGAACCGGCCGGCGAGGTTGAGCAGGAGGACGAGGATGATCAGGGTCAGGGCAGCGCCCCACATCCGCTCGGCGGCGGTTGACAGGGCGAAGTCGCTCCGGTCCTCGTTGATCATCGTCGGCAGCGTCGGCATGTTGCCGTTGAACAGGTCGCGCTGGAAGTTCTTGGTGTAGGGCCCGAGGATCAGCAGGGGAGCAGTCTCACCCATGACGCGGGCCAGACCGAGCAGCACACCGGTGACGATCCCCGAGAACGCCGTGGGCAGCACGACCCGCACGATGGTCACCCACTTCGGCACGCCCAGGGCGTAGGAGGCCTCCCGCAGCTCGTTCGGCACGAGCTTGAGCATCTCCTCGGTCGAGCGGGTCACCGTGGGGATCATCAGCAGCACGAGCGAGAGCGAGACGGCGAAGCCATTGCGGTCGATGCCGAACGTCGTCACCCACACGGCATAGATGAACAGGGCCGCGACGATCGAGGGCACGCCCGAGAGGATGTCGACCATGAAGCTGATCACCCGCGCGAGCCGCCCCCGGCCGTACTCGACGAGGTAGATCGCGGTCAGGATCGCGATCGGCACGGCGATCGCGGCCGTCGCCCCGGCCTGGATGAGGGTCCCCTCGATGGCGTGCCGCGCGCCGCCGCCGGCGTCCGTCGTGTTGATGTTGCGCTGGTTGCCGGTCCACCACAGCGAGGTCGTGATCATGTGGAAGCCGTTGCTGGCCACCGTCCACAGGATCCAGACCAGGGGGACGACGGCGAGCACGAAGGAGCCCCACATGACGATCCTCGCCACGTGGTCCTTGATGGCCCGCCCGCGGTGGGGCCGGTCCATGCTCTCGATGAGGTCCCGTCGCCCGGGATCGGTCGGCGTGGTGGACGTGCCAGTGCCACCGGTGGTGCCCAGCCGGGCTCCCGACCCGGTGCCACCCGGCCTCGTCTCGTCGTGGGCGGTCATCGTCATTCCGAGAAGGCCTTCCTGCGCTCGATGACGACGCGGGCGATGCTGTTGACGACGAAGGTCAGCACGAAGAGCACGAGTCCCGCGGCGATGTAGGCGCCGGTCTTGTTGGGGTTGCTGAACTCCGCGGCGTTGTTGGCGATCTTGCTCGCGAAGGTCTCACCGCCGTTGAAGAGCGACCACGTCCACGGCGTGCCCCCTGCGAGCGCCGACACGAGGAACGTCACGGCGATCGTCTCGCCGAGCGCGCGACCCAGGGCGAGCATGGACGCCGAGATGACGCCGGGCTTGCCGAACGGCAGCACCGACGTACGGATCATCTCCCAGTGCGTGGCGCCGAGGGCCAGCGCCCCCTCCTTGTGCGCCGCGGGCGTCTGGTCGAAGACCTCGCGCGAGAGGGCCGTCACGATCGGCAGGATCATGATGGCCAGGACGATCCCGATGAAGAAGATCGTGCCGCCCGAGATGGGGGTCGGTGCGAAGAGCGGGAACCAGCCGAACTTCTGCTGGAGGAACTGCTCGAACGGGCGGATCACCGCGCGGAAGGTCAGCAGGCCCCACAGGCCGTAGACGATCGACGGCACTGCGGCGAGCAGGTCGACGAGGTTCGCCGCGGGACGGCGCAGCCACCGCGGCGCGTACTGCGTGATGAACAGGGCCACCCCCACCCCGACCGGGACGGCGAGGGCCATGGCGATGAGGGACGAGGTGACCGTCGTCCAGAGGAACTCGAGGATGCCGAACCGGGGGTGGTCGCCGCCCGGCGACCACTCGCGGCTGGTGAGGAAGTTGGCGTTGTTCCGCAGCAGCGCTGGGATCGCCTGCGCGATGAGGAACACGCCGATGAGGGTGACGATCCCGATGACGATGATCCCCGAGATCGTCGTCGCCCCGCTGAAGAGGCGGTCCCCGGCACGGCCCGACCGGCCAGCGGCACGGGATTCCGTGGGCTGACCGGTCGGGGTCGGTAGAGAGGTCGTGCTCATCAGGAGATGGCGTCCACCGCGGTGTCGACCTTGGTCAGGACCTCAGCGGGGAGCGGGGCGTAGCCGAGCGGCTCGAGCGACTTCTGCACGTCCGCGGAGGCGTAGTGCTTGAGGAAGGCCTTGACCTTCTTGCCCTGCTCGGCGTCGGCGTACTTCGAGCAGACGATCTCGTAGGTGACGAGGACGATCGGGTAGACGCCCGCCTCCTTGGTGCCGTAGTCGAGCTTGAGGGCGAGGTCGTTGCCGGTGCCGACCTGCTTCGCCGCGGCGATCGCCTTGCCGGCGGTCTCGCCGGTCAGCTCGACCGGGCCGCTGCCGGTGTCGATGGCGGCCATGTGCAGCTGGTTCTGCTGGGCGTAGCTCCACTCGACGTACGTGATGCCACCGTCCTGGCTCTTGACGGCGGCCGAGACGCCGGCCGACTTCTCCTTGCCCTCGCCCTTGCCGGTCCACTGCTTGCCCGGGTCCGCGGTCCAAACGCTGGGAGCGGCGGCCTGGAGGTACTTGGTGAAGTTCTCGGTCGTGCCCGACTCGTCGGAGCGGAAGTAGACCTTGATCGGGGTGGAGGGCAGGGTGACGCCCTTGTTGAGGGCCGCGATGGCCGGGTCGTTCCAGGTGGTGATCTGGCCGTTGAAGATCTTGGCCGCCACCTCACCGTTAAGTGTCAGCTTGTCGACGCCGTTCACGTTGTAGGCGATCGCGATCGGCCCGGCAGCCATCGGCAGGTTCCAGGCAGGGGACCCGCACGCGTTCTTGGCCTCCTCGGCCTCGACCTTGCCGTCCTTCGGCGTCGTCTTGAGCGCCGAGTCGGACCCGGCGAAGGCCACCTGCTTGGCGATGAACTGCTTGATGCCCGAGCCGGAGCCCGTCGCGTTGTAGTCGATGGTGGCGTCCGCGCACGCCTCCTGGTAGGACTTGATCGCCTGGGCGATGGCGTTCTTCTGTGCCGTGGAGCCCTCGGCCGCGAGGTCGCCGCTGAAGCAGTCGACGTTGCCGGCGGAGGCGGACGAACCGGCGCCCTGGGTGCTACCGGCAGGGGCAGGGTTCTCCGTGGCGCAGGCGGACAGCGCCAGGGCGCCAGCCAAGGCAATGGCGCTGACGGCGCCGATACGCGAAACAGACACGAGCTTGATCCCTCTCGATGGTGGAAAAGACGTGGTGGGCGCTGCGGCGGCGCTGCCGGCTCTGCGTCCAATCGCGAAGGTACGGCGCGTGGGTAACCAGCCCGCCAACTCGGGTGAACCGCAGGTGAACAGGGGGCGACGACTTCGGGCCGCTCAGGTCGTGATGCGCTCGACCGCGACCACGGCGGCGGTCTCGGCGCGGCCGCGGAGGTGGCAGACGAGCACCTCACCCTTGCGCATCCGCTCGTCCGCGGCGCCGGCCAGCTCCTCTCGGCACGCGTCGGCGCACGGGTGCCCGCCCGGCACGAGGGCAGCGAGCCGCTCGAGCAGGTCGGGCAGGACCGGGCCGTGGCTGCACAGTGCGGCCGGCGTGCCGCGACGCAACAACGCGCACAGGTGCCGTCCCGCGGGCGCCCGGTCAGCGGCATACCCCTCCTCGGAGAGGCCCTCCCTCACGTGCAGGCGCAGCCCCGCCTGAGCGGCATACGGCTCGAGGGTGGCGCGGCAGCGCACGGACGGTGACGTGACGAGACGAGCGATGCCGTATGCCGCCAGCACCCCCGCGATGGTCACCGCCTGTCGCGCTCCGGTGGCGGTGAGCGGGCGCAGCTGGTCGTCGCGCTGCCAGTCCTCGCGGCCCTTGGCGCGGGCGTGCCGGACGAGCGCGAGCGGCCACGTGTCGAGGCGCGACTCGCGGTCCGCGCGAACGAGCGCGCGAAGCTGGTCGCGGTCCCGCGAGTAGTCGAGCCGGTCGTGGGCCCGCTGCACGTCGACCCACTCGAGCGCGTCGATCTCGTGCTCGAGCCGGCCGGTGCCGCCGGTGACCACGGCGGCCCAGTAGTCGACGTGCTTGGCCGCCACGGCACCGGAACCATCCGGGACCGGATAGTCCGACGCCGGCAGGGGGAGCCCCAGCCGCACGCCCAGCCCGGTCTCCTCGAGGGTCTCCCGGGCCGCGGCCACGCAGGCCAGCTCGTCGGGGTCGAGCTTGCCCTTCGGCCACGACCAGTCGTCGTACTTGGGACGGTGGACGAGGGCGACCTCGAGCCGCCCCTTGCGGCGGCGCCACGGCAGGGTCCCGGCGGCGGGGATGAGGGAGGGCACCGGTCAGCGGCGTCGGGCTTTGCGGCGCCGCTTGTCGTGGCGCTCGTTGAGCTTGGCCTGGATGTTGTCGAGGGGCTCGCCGTGGTCATCGACCGCGTGGCGCACCCACCGGCCGTCCGGCCCGAGGTCCCAGCGTGAGCTCGAGTCGGCGAAGCCGAGTGCGAAGAGCTCGTCGAGCTGGGCGAGGTGCCCCGGATCGGTGATCCGGACGAGCGTCTCGACCCGCCGGTCGAGGTTGCGGTGCATCATGTCGGCGCTACCGATGTAGACCTGCGGGTCTCCGCCGTGGTCGAACCAGAAGACGCGGGAGTGCTCGAGGAACCGGCCGAGGACGGAGCGGACCCGGATCGTCTCGGACAAGCCGGGCACGCCGGGGCGGATGGCGCAGATGCCCCGCACCCAGATGTCGACGTGCACGCCGGCCTGCGAAGCCCGGTAGAGCGCGTCGATGATGGCCTCGTCGACCATGGCGTTGACCTTGATGGCGATCCGGCCCGCGGGCTCGCCCTTGCGGCGGCCCTCGTGGATCGCGACCTCCTCCTCGATGAGGTCGATCAGGCCGGAGCGGACGCTGCGCGGCGCGACGAGGAAGCGCTTGAACTTGCTGCGGGGGGCGAAGCCGGACAGCTGGTTGAACAGCCGCGACATGTCCTCGCCGACCTGTGGGTCGCACGTGAACAGGCCGAGGTCCTCGTAGCCGCGGGCCGTCTTGGGGTTGTAGTTGCCGGTGCCGATGTGGCAGTAGCGGACCAGGCCCTCGGGCTCCTGCCGCACGACCAGGCACAGCTTCGCGTGGGTCTTGAGCCCGACCACTCCGTAGACGACGTGCACCCCTGCCTGCTCGAGCTTGCGCGCCCAGGAGATGTTGTTGACCTCGTCGAAGCGCGCCTTGATCTCGACGACGGCGAGCACCTGCTTGCCCGCCTCCGCGGCGTCGATGAGGGCGTCGACGATCGGCGAGTCGCCGGAGGTGCGATACAGCGTCTGCTTGATCGCGAGGACGTAGGGGTCGGCGGCTGCCTGCTCGATGAAGGCCTGCACGGACGTGGAGAACGAGTCGTACGGGTGCTGGACGAGGACGTCCTTGTGCCGGATGGCGCCGAGGATGTCGCCCGGCTTCGAGCTCTCGGTCGGGGCGAAGTCGGGATGGGTGCGGGGCACGAACTTGGGGTACTCGAGGTCGGACCGGTCGACGTCGGTCAGCCCGTGCAGCCCGGTGAGGTCGAGCGGTGCCGGCAGCCGGTAGAGCTCGCGGTCGCTGATCTGCAGCTCGCTCGTCAGCATGTCGAGAACCCGCGGGTCCATGTCCTCCTCGACCTCGAGCCGGATCGGCGGACCGAACCGGCGCCGGGTCAGCTCCTTCTCGAGCGCGGTCAGGAGGTTCTCGGCGTCGTCCTCCTCGACCTCGACGTCCTCGTTGCGGGTGACGCGGAAGGTGAAGTGCTCCTGGACCGTCATGCCCGGGAAGAGCTGGTCGAGGTGCGCAGCGATGACGTCCTCGAGGGGGACGAAGCGCTTGCGCTGCTCGCCCCCGCCCTCCGGCTCGGTGTCCGGCTCGTCGGCGATCTCGATGAAGCGGGGCAGGTTCGGCGGGACCTTCAGCCGGGCGAAGTGCTCGACGCCGGTCTTGGGGTTCTCGAGCAGCACGGCCAGGTTGAGCGACAGGCCCGAGATGTAGGGGAAGGGGTGGGCTGGGTCGACGGCGAGCGGGGTGAGCACGGGGAAGACGCGGTCGGCGAAGAACCAGTGCAGCGGCTCGCGGGCCTCCTCGTGGAGCTCGTCCCAGCGGATGATCGCGATCCCCTCGTCCTCGAGCGCGGGACGGACGTCGTGCTGGAACAGGTCGGCCTGTTGGGCGGTCAGCTCGTGGGCGACCCGCGCGATGCGGTCGAGCAGCTCGCGTGGCTCGAGACCGGCCGCCGTCCGCATCGCCAGACCGGTCGCGATGCGCCGCTTGAGGCCGGCGACCCGGACCATGAAGTACTCGTCGAGGTTGCTCGAGAAGATCGCGAGGAACCGGACCCGCTCGAGGAGCGGCACCATGGGGTCCATGGCGAGCTGGAGCACGCGCTCGTTGAACTGCAGCCAGGACAGCTCCCGCTCGAGGTAGCGGTCCGGGGGGAGCTCCTCCTGGACCGGCTGGGCGTCCGGCGCCGGCACCGTCGAGATGAACCGACCGTTGGCCGCGCGGGCCGGCGGCCGAGGGGCCGGCACGGCGCTGGCGAACGAGCTGACCGGCTCGACGAGCGCGTCGGTGACGGTCTCGCGCTCGTCGTCCGTCGTCCGCTCGAGGCTGCTCGTGCTCATGCGCCCCATCGTGGCACCGAATGGTGACGAGTGGGTGAACAGCCGGAGTGGCCGCTCGTCGGTTGGTGGCCTCTCGTCGGTTCGTGGCCTCTCGACGTGTGAACCGTCGAAGGGCCAATAACCGTCACGTCGGTTGGTGGCCTCCGACGTGGGAACCGTCGAAGGGCCAGTAACCGTCACGTCGGGGTCAGGGGCGGGCGAACTGCCGGTGCACCTGCCGGTCCTCGAACCCGAGCCGCCGGTAGGTGTGCATCGCGGCCGTGTTGTCGTCGTCGACGTAGAGGACGACATCGTCGAGGCCCTCGTCGCGCAGGTGGTCGAGACCCAGGATGGTCACCGCCTTGCCGAGGCCCAGACCCTGCCGCTCCGGGGCGACGCCCACGACGTACACCTCACCCTGCCGGCCGTTCGGC
The DNA here is from genome assembly GCF_000576575.1 of Intrasporangium chromatireducens Q5-1. Classification (GTDB taxonomy): domain Bacteria; phylum Actinomycetota; class Actinomycetes; order Actinomycetales; family Dermatophilaceae; genus Intrasporangium_A; species Intrasporangium_A chromatireducens. The sequence goes on along the minus strand of NZ_AWQS01000068.1, from coordinate 8,311 downwards.
GGGTCGACCTTGGTCCAGTGGAACGCGGCGATCCGGTCCGGCTCGTCCGTCGGCACGACGAGGATGAAGCCGTCCGGCTCGAACCAGGGCTGCGCCATCCGCTGCTCGAGGTCGGGCAGGCCGAGCGCGCCCTGCTCCGGGTGGTTCGCGAAGGCGGCAGCGTTGACGCGCAGCCACTCTCGCTCGTCCCGGCCGGGCTCGAAGCGCCGCACGACATGCCCGTCGGGCAGGATCGCCGCGGGCCACGGCGTGCCCGACGTCAGCGAGCGACCCATGAAGTGCAGCTCGCGGATCGGGACGAGGCCCTGCGCTCGCGCGAACCCCTCTGCGGCGCCGTCGGACTCGTGGCTCCAGAGCCGGACGTCCTCGGGCAGCTCGGCGAGCAGCGCACCGCCGACGCCGGTGCCCCGGTGGTCCGGGTCGACGACCAGCTCGGCCGAGGCCGCCTCATCCACCCCGCCGGAGCGGGACTGTGCGTAGCCCGCGAGAGCCCGGTCAGCGGCATACGCGAGGAAGTGGGTGACGTTCTCGCCGTCGCGGGCCTCGACCGACATGCGGAACTGCTCGGACAACGGCGCGCTGCCGTCCGCCTCATGGGCCCGCTCGGCGAGCCGCAGGATCGCGTGGGACTCGGCGGGAGTGAGGGGTGCGCCTGCGCCACGGCGCTCGATCGTGACGTCGGACATACCGCGATTCCATCACAGGACCGTCAAAGTCCCCATGGAAGTTGCTGAGGCTCTAGTCTGCCGGGATGGCGCGGGGAGGCGCCGACCCAAGCGTCCACGGTGACTGCGTGGGCGTCCAGCCAGACAAAGGGGACATTGCACATGTCGACTCGAACTCGGCGCCTGGCAGGCGCCACCATCGCGGGCGTCGCGGCCCTGGCGATGGCAGCAGCACCCTCCTTCGCGGGCGACGGCAACAACGGCCACGGCAAGGGCAATGGCAAGGCCGGCCCGAACGGCGTCGTCAACATCCAACTGCTCTCGTTCAACGACTTCCACGGCAACCTCGAGCCCCCGAGCGGCTCCAGCGGCAGGATCACGACCAAGAGCGGGACCGTCGACGCCGGCGGGGTGGAGTACCTCGCGACCCACCTCGCCCAGGCCCGGCAGGGCCACCCGAACACCCTCACCGTCGCGGCAGGTGACATCGTCGGCGCGTCGCCGCTGCTCTCGGCCGCGTTCCACGACGAGCCGACGATCCTCGCGATGAACAAGCTGGGCCTCGATGTCACGTCGGTCGGCAACCACGAGTTCGACGAGGGTTACAAGGAGATCCAGCGGCTCCAGAACGGCGGCTGCCTCGACGACGGTCAAGACGGCGAGAACAACCAGAACTCGTGCCCTGACCAAAAGGAATTCCCGGGTGCCAGCTTCGACATCCTGGCTGCCAACGTCATCGAGAAGTCGAGCGGCAAGACGATCCTGCCGGCGTACACCGTGAAGGATGTCAACGGCGCCAAGATCGCCTTCATCGGGATGACTCTGAAGGACACGCCGAACATCGTCACGGCAGCCGGGGTCGCCGGGCTGACCTTCACCGACGAGGTCAAGACCGCGAACGCGCTCGTGCCGGAGCTGAAGAAGCAGGGCGTCAACGCCATCATCGTGCTCATCCACCAGGGTGGGGTCCCCAACAGCCCGGTGTTCGACGCGGCGTGCGGCAACGGCGGCGCGCTCATCCCGGGGTCCTCGCCGATCATCGACATCGCCAAGAACCTCGACCCGGCCATCGACATGGTCATCTCGGGCCACACACACCAGCCCTACGTCTGCAACATCCCCGACCCGGCGGGCCAGCCGCGGCTCGTCACGTCGGCGTCCTCCTTCGGGCGGCTCTTCACCGAGACCGAGTTCAAGTACAACTACCAGACCCGCGACATCCTGCGCGGCACGGTGACCAGCAGCAACATGATCGTCGACCGGGCGGTCCCGAAGAACGCCGCACAGACTACCCTCATCTCCGAGTACCAGGACTACGTCAGGCCGATCGCCTCGAAGGTCATCGGGCGCATCAACGACGACGTGACCCGGACGCAGAACGCGGGTGGCGAGTCCCAGCTCGGCGACCTCATCGCGGACGCTCAGCTTGCGGATCCGTCAGTCGTCACCGGTGGTGAGAAGCCGGTCATCGCGTTCATGAACCCCGGCGGCATCCGGGCCGACCTCACCTACGCCAACTCGCCCTACGGTGAGGCGCCAGGCGACGTCACGTTCTCCGAGGCCTTCACCGTGCAGCCGTTCAGCAACTACCTCGTGTCGCTGACCCTGACCGGCGCCCAGATCAAGGACCTCCTCAACGAGCAGTGGTCCGGGACGAACGCAGAGAGGAGGAAGATCCTGCAGGTGTCGGAGGGCTTCCAGTACAGCTACTCGGGGACGACGCTCGGTGAGGTGACCCTCGACGGGAAGCCCCTCGACGACAACGCCAGCTACCGCGTCGTCACGAACAACTTCCTTCAGGGCGGTGGCGACGGGTTCCCGACCTTCACGAAGGGAACGAACGTCTACTACGGCGGCCTCGACATCGACGCCTTCGCCAACTACCTCAGTGGGATTGAGGGCGGCTACACCCCTGGGGCTCTGACCCGGATCACGGGGAACTGACCGCACGCTCAACCCAGCCCAACGCAGAGGTATGCCGCCCAGCTCGCCAAGCTGAGCGGCATACCTCTCGCTTGTGGCTTGGTTCGAGGTAAAAGCCGGTCGGCGGCGTCCGGGTATTACCTCGAATCCGCAGGCGCGCCCCCTCGGTCGAGGTAAATACCGGACAGTGGGGTCCGGCAAATACCTCGAACCGGCGCTGGCGGCGGGCGGGGCAGAGCCGGGCGTCAGGGGGCCGTGGGGGCGACCAGGCGGTAGCCGACGTTGCGGACCGTGCCGATCAGCGACTCGTGGTCCGGGCCGAGCTTGGCCCGCAGCCGCCGGACGTGCACGTCGACGGTGCGCGTGCCGCCGTAGTAGTCGTAGCCCCAGACCTCCTGCAGCAGTTGGGCCCGGGTGAAGACCCGTCCCGGGTGCTGCGCGAGGTACTTGAGCAGCTCGAACTCCTTGTACGTCAGGTCGAGCAGCTGGCCGCGGAGCTTGGCCGAGTAGCTCGCCTCGTCGATGACGAGGTCGCCGGAGGTGATCGGCGCCTCGAGCTCGTCGGCGTCGCCCTGGTTGCGGGTCAGGGCGAGCCGGATCCGGGCATCGACCTCGGCCGGCCCGGCGGTGTCGAGAACGACGTCGTCGACACCCCACTCGGCCGTGAGACCGGCAAGGCCGCCCTCGGTGAGGACGGCCAGGAGCGGAGCGGTGGTGCCGGTCGCGCGCAGCACCCGGCAGAGCGATCGGGCCCCGGCGAGGTCCCGGCGGGCGTCGACCAGCACGAGGTCGCCCTGCGGCGCGTCGACGAGGGCGGTCGGCTCGGCGGGCAGGATCCGCACCGCGTGGCCGAGCAGCCCGAGTGCAGGCAGCACGTCCGCGCTCGGGGTGAGCGCGTTCGTCAGCAGGAGCAGCCGGGCCATTGGCAGCAGGATAGGCGACACTGGAACCAGCCCGTCGGCCTTGGCGGGCCCCCGAGACGACCCACAGGAGGTAGCGGTGTCGACAGTCCCCGGCACGCCGACGGTGACGGTGCGCTTCTGGGCGGCGGCGCGGGAGGCGGCCGGCACCGAGACGGAGCGTCATGCCGGCCGGACGCTGGGCGGTGTCCTCGACGCGGCCGTCGACGCGCACCCGGCGCTCGCGACCGTGGTGAAGGCCTCGACCTTCCTCATCGATGGCCGGTCGGCCGACCGGTCGGCCCTCCTCGAGGACGGGTCGACGGTCGAGGTGCTGCCGCCGTTCGCGGGAGGCTGAGTGGCGCCGGCGACGGATCCCGCAGTGACCGACATGCAGGGCACGCCCGAGCCCCCGGGGCCCTTGCGGCTACCGTTGTCCCCCGTGTCCGGTGACCGCCTGCGCCCGTGGTCCGTGGCCGCGACTCTCGTCGCCGCGGTGGCCGTCGTCGTCGCCGCGCAGTCGGGGTATGCCGCTCTCCTCGGTGTCGTCGCCGTGCTCGCTCTCGCCGTGGTCGCCGGTTGGCCCGCCGTCGGCGGCTCTCGCACACCGGCGGCATCCTCCGCCGTGCTGGCCCTTGCGGCGGCCGGGATGCTCGCCGCCACGGTCCGGCAGGACGTGCGCTGGCTGCCCGCTGCGGTGGCGCTCGGGATCGTCGCCTCGTTCTTCCACCAGCTGCTCCGGCCACCGCCGCGCGACGGCCTGGTGCTCACCCTCGTCGCCGCGTTCGGTGGGCTGGTGCTCCTCGCGTCCGGGTCGCTGCTCGTCGCAAGCGGTCATGACGCCGGCTCCCGACCGGTCCTCGTCGTCGCCATGGTCGCCGCGGGCGTCGGCGTCGTCGGCGACCTGCTCGTGCCGGTGCGGGCCGTCCGTCCCTTCCTCGGCTTCGTCGTGCTGCTGCTCGGGATGGCGGTCGCTGCCCTGGCTGCGTCGTGGTCGGACCAGCTGACCGTCCTCGGCGCGCTGGGGATCGGCGCGGCGTCGGCCACCCTGTCCTGGTCCTTCCGCCGGGTCCTCGCGCTGCAGCCGGCGCTCCTCGGGACGGTCGGCCAGCTCGCCGTCGGGTGCGGCTCGGTGCTGCTCGTCGGCTCGGTCGTGCGCCTCTTCGCCCTGCTCTCCTGACCCGCCCCCTCGATCGAGAGCACAATCCGCACGGGCGAGGGAAATCCGGGTGCGGGGGAGCCGCCGCGCCCTCTAGCGTGGCGCCACGGCGACGACGGGACTGACACCCCCCGAGCCGAGCATGGCCAGAGGCCGTGGCAACCCGCCACGGCGAAGGTGCGGTGGCACAGCGACACACCCCATCGCCCGCACCTCCGGGGCTCGCAACCCTTCAGGAGGTGACCATGCACCAGCACATCCCGACACCCGACCGTGTCCTTGCCCGCAACCTCTCGGCATTGGCCGACGGCGCGCCCGCACGCCTCGCCGGCTGGGTCCACCGACGCCGGACCCTCAAGTCGGTGACCTTCCTCGTCGTGCGCGACCGCTCGGGTCTCGCCCAGGTCGTCGTCCGCGACCCGGCCGCAGTGGCCCAGGCCGAGGCGCTGACCGAGGAGAGCGTCGTCTCGATCAGTGGGACGGTGTCCCACAACCCGGACGCACCGGGCGGCGCCGAGCTCGTCGCGCCGGCCATCACGGTGCTGACCGAGCCGGCAGCCCCACCGCCGGCCGAGCTGTGGCGGCCGACGTTCGGCGCGGGTCTGCCGACGCGCCTCGACCACGCCGCCGTCACCCTGCGCCATCCCCGTCACCGCGCGGCCTGGGAGCTCGCCGCGGCGTCGATGCGCGGGTTCCGCTGCGCCCTGGGCGAGCTCGGCTTCACCGAGGTGATGACCCCGAAGCTCGTCGAGACGGCCACGGAGTCCGGTGCGAACGTCTTCGAGCTCGACTACTTCGGCCGACCCGCCTACCTCGCGCAGTCGCCGCAGTTCTACAAGCAGATGCTCGTCGGCGTCTTCGAGCGGGTCTTCGAGGTGGGCCCAGTCTTCCGCGCCGAGCCGCACGACACCGTCCGGCACCTCGCGCAGTACACCTCGCTCGACGCGGAGCTCGGCTTCATCCACGACCACCGCGACGTCCTCGCGGTCCTCCGCTCCGCGATCGCCGGCATGGTCGCCTCCATCGAGACGTATGCCGCTGAGGCCGCTGCGCTCCTCGGCGTGCAGCTTCCCCGGGTGCCGGACGAGTTCCCGGTCATCCACTTCCGCGACGCCCTCGCCCGGGTGGGCGCCGACCCCGACGAGCCCGACCTCAGCCCTGCGCACGAGCGGGCGCTCGGAGAGTGGGCGAGAGCGGCATACGGCTCGGACTTCCTTGCGGTGGAGGGCTATCCGATGACGAAGCGGCCCTTCTACACCCACCCTTGGGGGGCTCCGCCCCCCAAGTGCCCCCCGAAAGCCCGCGTGGCTGGGTCCGAGGACACCTTCGAAGGCTCCAACAGCTTCGACCTGCTCTTCCGGGGGCTCGAGCTGACCACCGGTGGCCAGCGCCTGCACCGCCCGGAGGACTACGCGGCGGCGGTCGCGCGGGCCGGAATCGACCCGACGGCGCTCGGCGGCTACCTCGACGCGTTCCGTCACGGCATGCCGCCGCACGGCGGGTTCGCCATCGGGCTCGAGCGCTGGGTCGCCCGCGTCGTCGGGGCCGAGAACGTCCGAGAGGTCGCCCTCTTCCCGCGTGACCTGCACCGCCTGGCGCCCTGACGTCCGGGCTGGCTCTCGGAGGCGATGGGTGGGCACGTCGGCGTGTCGACTTGCTTTTCCACAATCGGGTGATCCAGCCACTTCCCCTCGTGTCACATCAGCCTCTAGGGTGTGATTCTGCATCCACGTGACTCTCCGCCGGAGGGGAAGCCGACGGCGCGCGGATGCAACCGAGAAGATCGGGGTTCAACATGTCGAACGAGCGTCAGCTCGCCGAGGTGCGGTTCCTAACCGTTGCCGAGGTCGCCTCGATCATGCGCGTGTCGAAGATGACGGTGTACCGGCTCGTCCACAACGGGGAGCTTCCCGCAGTGCGGGTGGGCAGGTCGTTCCGGGTGCCCGAGGACGCCGTTCACAAGTACTTGCGGACGTCCTACATCGACACGGCGTGAGCGGTTTCGCCAGACGACGGGGCGCCCAGTCCGATCCGGACCGGGCGCCCCGTCGCTTTGAGCCGTGGCTTGCGCACACGCTACGCTGTGTCCTCGGCTCGGCTATTGGAGTTCGACTTTCCGTCAGGGCGGGTGGTCGACGCAGGTCGGCACACACACCTTCTACGGATCGAGGACAACGATGGGCTCTGTCATCAAGAAGCGCCGCAAGCGCATGGCGAAGAAGAAGCACCGCAAGCTGCTGCGCAAGACGCGCCACCAGCGTCGCAACAAGAAGTGATCACCCCAGCGTGATCTTCCGCGGGCCTCGCTCGCGACACCACGGCCCTCGCCCCAGCGGCGGGGGTCGTTCCGTTCTCGGGCTCTCCGAGAACCCGGGCTCGTGCTCTCGATCGTCGGGATCGTGCTCTCGATGGCGGGGATTGTGCTCTCGATCATGGTGGGGATCGTCGGCGGAGCGGCCCGTGCTGGGTAGGCTCGGGGAAGCGGGTCTGCGCCCGCGTCAGCTGGGGGCAGGAGGTGCCGGATGGCCAGGGTCGTGCTGATGACGGGGGTCTCGCGCTACCTCGGTGGGCTCTACGCACGCCGGCTGTCGGCCGACCCGTCGATCGAGCGGATCCTCGCCGTCGACGTCGTGCCCCCGCCGCACCCGATCGGCCGAGCGGAGTTCGTGCGGGCCGACATCCGCAACCCGATGATCGGGCGGATCATCGCCCAGGCGGGCGTCGACACCGTCGTGCACATGAACGTCATCGCGACCCCGAAGGACACCGGCGGCCGGGCGACGCAGAAGGAGATCAACGTCATCGGCACGATGCAGCTGCTCGCCGCCTGCCAGAAGGCCGAGTCCGTGCAGCGCCTCGTCGTCAAGTCGACGGCCGGCATCTACGGGTCGTCGTCGCGGGACCCGGCCGTCTTCACCGAGGACATGAGCCCGAAGGTCATGCCGCGCACCGGCTGGGGCAAGGACTCCGTCGAGGTCGAGGGCTACGTCCGAGGCTTCTCCCGCCGCCGCCCCGACGTCGAGATCAGCATGCTGCGGTTCGCCAACGTCGTCGGGCACGGCATCCACACGGCCCTCACCGACTACTTCTCCCTGCCGGTGATCCCGGTGCCGCTCGGCTACGACGCCCGCTTCCAGCTCGTGCACGAGTCCGACGTCACCGAGGCGATGGTGCGGGCCACGACCGGACCCTCTGTCGGCATCGTCAATGTCGCCGGCGACGGGTTCGTGACGCTGCTCCAGTGCGCGGCGATCCTGCGTCGACCGATCATGCCGGTGCCGGTCCAGGCGGCCGGGGCCGTCGGCGGCCTGATCCGGCAGACCGGCATGGCCGACTTCTCGGCGGACCAGATCGCCTTCCTCGCGTTCGGCCGCGGGATCGACACGACGCGCATGCGCACGGTGCTGGGGCTCGAGCCGACCCACTCGACCCGGGCGGCCTTCGAGGACTTCGCGAGCCGGCTGCGGCGCTCCGTGCCGGGGGCGGACGAGGTCGGCGATGCCGTGACCGGGGCAGCCGCGGGGACGATCGCTGCCATCTCCCGGGTCTTCGAGAGGATCCAGTCATGAACGAGCCCGACACGTCGAGGGGTCGCCCCGCTCGCCCCGCCGGGGCGTTCGCGGCGGGCGCCGCGCGGGCCAGTGGCGAGCGGCGTCGGCGGACGG
>NZ_AWQS01000067.1 GCF_000576575.1 Intrasporangium chromatireducens Q5-1 | reverse complement strand
CCGCCCGGCACCTCCACGGATCGAGGCTTAGGGTCGCCAGCAGGGCGTCCAAGCCCCCACACGCCGAGTAGCCGATACCGGCCACCCTGCTTGCCTGACCATGGAGCCCGATGATGCCCGGCGTCGCCCCCTTGTCCGTCGGCACTGTTCTCGCAGCTCCGGAATACCTCATGCTCCCTGCCCTCAATGAAGGGCCCGAGGTCGGTCAGGTCGACCGGCGGGGGCCTTGCCTTGTGGTCACTTTGCTCACTCGTCGGAGACGTGCGGGAAGCCCTTGCCGAAGAGGAGGACAGGTGTCAGGATCTCGGCCGCCCGTGGGCTGGTCAAGGTAGGCCACGCTGCCTCTGTATTGGGCTGAAACTCGTCGAACCCTTCACGCACGAACTTGTCCCAGATGCCGAGTCGGCTCGCGTGGGGCAGGAGGAACTCGCGCGTGTATACCATTACGCCGTCGCGGACCTTCTCCTCGAAGGACTTCTTCGCGAGCACGCGGTACATGGCCATGGTGCCCTTCTGGCACTGGTCGGAGATCCGAGTCTGCTCCGCCTGGTCCACCACCCGCAGCTCCGACATTGGCGTGTCGATCCGGTCACGGGCGAAAATGACACCGCCCTCGAGGAAGTCCAGGTAGTTCGACGGTTTGGAGAACGTCGTCTGGATCTCGGTGACGACAATCTGCACCTTGTCCGCCGGGAAGACCAGCACCTCGGTGACGCAGTACGGCAGTCCTTCGGCGACGCCAGCCCAGGGATACGCGGTTTCGTTCAGGAAGTGATCCCGCACGATGGCCACCCGACCGTCGGGGAGTGGGTAGGGTCCGGTGTCGGCCATCCCCGCCCTGCAGTCGTAATGGAGCATGAATCCGAAGAGTTCGGTACGGGCGTTGAACTGGCGGAAGGCCCGCAACTCCTCCGGATCGTCGAGCGGCTGAACCTGCGCCACCAGCTGCTGCAGGACGTCCTCATCGAGCGCCGGGACCTTGAACCCGCGCGCCGAGACGAAGCCGGGGCCGTCGCCCCAGGTGCCGTTCTGCAGCCGCCGCCCGAACTGGATGATCGCATCGAGGTCCTCGCGTCGCGAGTCGGGATTGTCCTGGCCCAGCTCGATACCGATCCCTCGGCCCAGGATCGGGCAGACCGAGGCCGCCCAGTTGCGGGTGACGTTGATCTTGGTGCCAACCTCCCGGCGGGAGGTCCTTCCCAGCTCGACGATGCCGTCCGCGCCGACCTCGTCGGTGAGCATCCTGATGAACTTTGGATAGTGATTCCACTGCTGGACAAACGAGATCGTCTCGTACTCCTGCCGCGGGATCAGCCCTGACTCGCCCTCCGACGCCCGGCCCAGGATGAAGTCCCACAGGTTCCAGCCCGCATAGTCGAGCCAGCTGTTCACCTCGTCGGCGGTGAGTCGATCCCTGCGGACGTTCTCGCCTGTGGTGTCGATGAACGGCACCTTGAGCCGACTGCGCATCTGCTCGTGCCCGGGCGTGCCTTGAGGGACCTCTCCCAGCCATGCGCTCAGGTACTGCTGGACGTCAATCTCAGTCATTTCCTACTCCAGTCGCTTGGTGGTTCACCTTCAGCACGGCACGCGTTTGTCCGGTGTCGGCGGCGTCATCACTCATAGGGCGTTCACGCCTCAGTTCTCGACCAGGAGGACCTGGCCCTGATCACCGGCGACGTCGAGCTCGACGAGCGTGCCGTCCGCGGGGATGGTCTCGCCGCGAACCGTTTGGATACCCTCGGTGAACTGGGTCGACATGACGCAGGGGATACCGAACTCGCGCGACAGGATCCCGAGGTGGCTCTCCGGCGCGCCCTGCAGGGTGATGAGCCCGGCGCATCCCGCCATCAGCACCGGGGACATGAAGGTCGTCGTGCCGCCTCTGGAGATGATCACCGAGGTCTCGACATCCGGCCCGTCGATGAAGTCCAGAACCTCGTCCGGCGAGTCGAGGAAGCGGATCGTCCCCTTGGCCCGCTGGCTGGTCTGGAAGGCCTTGATCCCGGTGCCGATGAGCCGGGCGTTGCTTTCTGTGCTCACGTGTCCTCCTCGATGTGGTCAGACCCGACGGCAGATCCTGCAAATGGTCGGGCCATTGACGCATCGTGTTCCCGGTCACAAAATGAGTCAAGGTTCTCCGGGCAAGGACGCCTCCAATTCCCCCCTTCGGGGGAGGTCCGGCCTCTGCCCGACGGCGGACGGAGGCCCATGGACACTCGCAAGATCGAGGAGACGATCGTCGAGGCCGCAGTGCGCACGATCGAGTCCGTCTCTCGCGCTATCGGAGACGCCCCATCCCAGACTGCCGAGCTCGCCGCGGATCGGACCGAGCTCCTGGCCCGCCTTGATGACCTGGAGCAGAAGGTGGCAGCGGGCGGCAGCAAAGGCGTGGCTCAGCATCTGAGCGAACTCGCCCGGGCAAGGGCAGACGTCTTGGCAGAGCAGTACGCGCGCCAGCGATCGATGGTGACGAGGCTGGGCGCGAGCCTCGGCGCCCTTCGGACAGCGAGCACCCTGGACGACTTCATCGAGTCGGTTCCGTTGCAGGTCACACGACTCGGGTACGAGCGCTCAATGTTCTCCTGGGTCAGGGACGAGAAGTGGGTGCCGCGGTCCATGTACTCGCTGCGCGGCCGCGACAACGCAAGAAGGGCACTCGAGGCCGGAGGCCCCCCATACCGACACGTGCGTGAGCTGCTGGAGGTGGACACGGTCCGCAACCGGCGCAGCCTGCTGGTCCTCGACGTCGCGGGAAACCCGCGCGTGCATCCGGACATCATCGTCGTCACCCAGTCGACCTCTTACGTAGTCGCCCCGGTCGTGGCCAAGAACCATGTGGTCGGCCTCATCCATCTCGACGGCAGCCTTGAGCAGACCGCTCTGGACGGGTTCGACCGAGACCTGCTGTCGCTGTTCGCCCAGACCGTGGGCGCCGTCCTGGACGGCTTGCTGGCCCGACCGACATCGTCGCCGACGTCCGAGGACGGCCCTTCCGGTGAGTGGTGGAACAGCCTGACCAAGCGGGAGCTGCAGGTGCTGCGGCTGGTGGCAGTGGGATTGACCAACGCCCAGATCGGAGCCCGGCTCTACGTCAGCGAGGAGACAATCAAGAGCCACGTCCAGCAGATCCTGCGGAAGCTCGGAGTCGCGAACCGCGCGCAAGCGTCCGCGCTCTTTCATCGTGCTCTGGCGGCCAAACACTCCGCGTGATACCCCACCTGAAGTCAATAAATGATGGTGGCCCGTCGCCGTCGGTCACCATCATCTTTGGATTCGGACGCCCCTGATCGCGGGTCCCGAGGGGAAGGGGACGACCATCGCTTCGCAGTTCCGAGCGGCTCCTGTCACCTTCCCATCCTCAAGAGTTGCTGAGCCAAGTGCTAGAAGCTGGGTTCTGATGCCAGGCATCCACTCCTTCGAGTACCAGCGCGATATGGGCCCACGCGAGTCCCGCGGCCTGCTGGGAAGCAGAAGTAGCTCGCGCGGAGATGACCTCGTTCGCTTCAAATGTCCCTCGGGGTTCCACGCTCAGCGTTCCCGCGTGCCACAAGTACCTCGAGAGCGGATGGAGCGGCGAGCTCGACACGGGGCTGCGCCACCACATTGACGCCCTCGGGAATTGGCACGGCGGTCAACGTGCAAGCCATGGTCTTCGTAACGCAGGCACAGTTGGGGTCGGTGCTCGTCTTCACCGGGCGCCCCTCCACTGGCGACAACGTCCCGTTCGGCGACTGCATGGCACGTGCTCGGGTGAAGAGTTGTGGCAGGAAACGCGAAGACCTTCCACGTTGACAAACTCGCCGAGCATCAGCCTCACGTGCATGCGCAGCTGCTCAACGTTCTTCCGTAGCTCATGGTCCACTACCGGACCTCTGCGATGTCGCGTTCACCGTTGAGGGAAGGATCCATGGCTTCGGCACGTGGACGGCCCCGACATCGGCCTGGCTCCCCGCGAGACTGCAACTATGGTCTGCTCGATCTTGATGGCCGCGCTCTGACCCAAGGCCGCTTGACACGGAACAGGTGCAGCACACCCCCGGCCCGCCGATTCCCTCGGCGGGCCGTCTGACCCGGGTGGCGGACTACCCGTCGTGTTCCGTCCTTTCGCGACCAAGCGTGACCAGGAGGTCTTCATGGAGTTCCATCCACACGTCGTGGTAGGACCCGCTGAGCGGCTTGGCGAGCGCATCCCGGTCGCCGCCTCGGAAGGCGTCCAAGGCTGCTTGGAACCGAGCGCGATAGCCGGAGAAGCGTGGCTGGACCGCGGCCGCCTCGTCGACGACCTGGAGCACCGAAGTGTGAAGGCGCTCGAGCTGGGCAACGATCAACTGATCCTCTCCGCCGCTCTTGTCGAGCTGCCATTGGGTGGTCAGGGCCTTGAACTCGCTGTTCGGCTCAAGAAACGCATCGAAGGCTTCCGACACGGCGGCGGCGTCCGCCTTGCTGACGTTGGCACTGCGTAGAAGGACGTGCCGCGCCTTGCCGGCAGGCGTCAGCGAATATCCTGAGATCCGCCCGTCGCGCCGGCGCACGTGCCCCCGCTCCACAGTTCCGGCAAGGATGCTCTCGGCCGTCTGTGCCTCGAGCCCAGTGCTCTGGACGACTGCCTCCGTGTCTGCGAAGCCGCGCACCCGAAGGGCCTGGAGCACCGCGAACTCGTCAGGGTCAGACGTGGCTGGCGGGATGTCGGCTGGCACCGGGTTGCCCCATGAGCCGGTGAGGAAGAGGCGCGGGATCATCTCGGTGGCCACGCCGCTGATGATCGTGTCGTAACACGCGCTGACAGCGGGGTGGATCCCGAGGAAGTCGTGCGACTCGACCAGTTCGTCGTAGAGGCCCGCGGCGCGAGCGACGGACACCGCGAAGCCCGCGGTGTAGACCACCGCGCCGGCCTCGATCTTCTCCCGCTGGCTCATGGCAGCGATCCGGGCGTAGAGCGCCGCCGACTTCTCGTCGATCGTCGTGCGCAGCCGGACCAGGTCGTCTATCGACAGGGTGCGCAGCTCCGACATCGGCGTATCCCACTTCTCGCGCGAGTACACCGCGACCCCCTTGACGAACGGGAGGTAGTTGGCCGGCGTCGTGAACACCGTTGACAGGTCGGTCATGCGGGTCTCGAGGCCGCTCGGCGCGTCGAAGAACATCGCGACGGTGAAGGCGTGCGGCAGGCCCTCGGCGACGTCGGACCAGGGGAAAGCCGGCTCGTTGGTGAAGAGGTCGCGCACCAGGACGAAGCCGCCGTCCGGGAGAGGGTACGGCCCGGTGTCGCCCAGCCCCAGCCTGTTGTCGAAGTGGAGCAGAAAGCCCATCAGCTCGGCCGATCCGTTGAAGCGCTGGAAAGCAGAGCGCGCCGCCTCGTCGTCGAGCGGGATCCTGTCGGCGACGAAGCGATCGATCCATGAGGGGTCGAGAATCGGCGCCTTGAACCCGCGCATCGACGCGAGGTAGGGGCCTTCACCCCAGAGTCCGGAGTAGAGCCGGCGGACGATGCCGAACGTGTCTCGGACGGTATCCGCCTTGTAGTTGATGTCGTGGAGGTTGAGCTCCAGGGCGATGCCGCGGCCGAAGCTGGTGGCTGTGGCGAGTGCCCAGAGGTGCAGCATGTTGATCTTGGTGCCGATCTCCCGGCGGCCGATCTCCCCGATCTCGATCATCCGGTCGATGCCGATTCGGTCCTCGATGACACGAAGCCAGGTGGGGTGCATGAACCAACAGTTCATGATGCCCATTGCCTCGTACTCCTGGCGCGGGATGAGCCCCGACTCGCCCTCGGTCGCTCGAGCTGCCAGTGCATCCCACTCGTTCCACGTGTAGTACTTGATCGCCTCGTTGACCTCCTCGACCGTCAGGTCACGGTGCAGGTCGTCACGGTCGGCGTAGAGCACACGCGTTCTCATGTCGGCACGCATGACCGCGTCGCCCTCGGAACCGTGAGGGACGACGCCGCCGAACTTCTCGAGGAGCAGCTGGATCTGGGCAAGCTGTTCGGGCGTCATGGCGGGACCGCCCTCCGCCGGCGGCGCGTCGTCCACGGGCGCGCCCTGCTCGACGTAGACCGTGCCGTGGGGCCGCGACGAGACATCCAGACGCACGCGCACCCCGTCGGCCGGGATGACCTCGCCGCGACTGGAACGGACGCCCTTGTCGAAGGTCACCGACATGATGCATGGAATCCCGAACTCACGGCTCACAATGCCCAGGTGGCTCTCCGGCGCTCCCTGAAGGGTCACGACACCGGCGACCCCGGCGTTCAGCGCCATGGCGAGGAACGTCGTCGTGCCGCCACGAGCGACCACGACGACGTCGCTGACATCCCTGCCCCCATCGACGAACGCGATGACGTCCTCGGGTGAGTCGAGCCACTTTACGACGCCCTCGACCACAGCCGGGGACTCGTAGACGTTCAGGCCCGTGCCAACGGGCTCGAACAGGGTTGAGCCGGTTGCTGTCGGCTCGGTCAGTGGGGACATGGGGACCTCCGGTTGTTCCGCCCGCGCCCTACGCGCGGGAAGTGTGGTGTTTACGTACTGCGCTGAGACACTGGTCGACCACCCCGTAGCCGATCGCGCCATCCTCGCGGGACATTCGCACGAACTGCAGGGCGCGGTGGTTGATCCGGGCGGTGAGGTCCTCGTCGCGGAGCGACCAGGAGTCGCGCACGACGTGGGGAAGCTCGGGATAGACGTGGCCGGAAACCCACGAGGGATGGCCGTAGGTGACCGCTCGGGGCAGCATCTCGTGCATGCTCTCCAAGTGGATCCGTTCCGTCTTCGCCTCGGCCGTGCCGATGCTGACCAGGGCCGTCGTGAAGTGCCACGAGCGCGCCGGGAACTCCGGTTGCACGCTCTCCACTGGGCGCGCCTGCTGCAGCGCGCCCGGGCCGGCGAGCTCGGCGCCACGGGCAAGTGTGGGGACGACCGCGGCATACGCGCCGTAGGGGACACCGGCGGCATCCTGGTGGGTGACGGCCTGGACGGCGTAGTCGTCGAAGCTGCCGATCAGCCAGAAGAAGGACGTGCTCGTCTCTTTGGTGTCCTGGGCATGCTCCTTGGGCGCGTCCCAGATCCCCCAACTGTGGTCGCGGTGCCCTCGCCAGCCGTCGCACGTGAGCTCGAGCTTGCCGAGCGGGCTGGTCACGGTGCCGCGCACCTCCCCCATCTGGGCGTACCGGGAGCGGTCCTGCACGATGCGATTTGACCGCAGCCGGGTGACGCGATCCTCCTGGATGGCAGGAGTGAGTGCCGCGAAGGTGATCGACGCGTCGAACTCTGGCCCGTCGACGCTGATCCGCAACTGCCGCATGGGCTCCAGGAGCTGCAGCCGGATCGGTCCGCAGATCAAGTCGGCCCTGTCCACGCCAAGATGGTCCGACGCGAACAGAGACTCGTGACGGCCACCACGGGAGACGCTGAAGCCCGCATCGATGAGTCCCTTGTTGGGGTGCAGGTTGACGACCAGGCCCACTGCAGCCTCACCGTCGATGGAGCAGAAGCCAAAGTAGTAGCGCTCATAGGTCGCTGGATCGCTCGTCGCCGGCTGGTCGAGCGTTGCCGGCGTCTGGTGGAGGGGGAGGTCGTCCCAGATGCTGATCACGGGACCACGTCCGGGAGGAACTCCACGGCGTCGAGGTCCAGCGCCATCCGGGCGCCCTGCCGTAGCAGGTGTCGGAACATGGCGTCCCCCCGCTCAGTCCGCTTGACGCTGCCGGCCGGGGGCACGAGCATCAGCAGTGTCGCGAAGCTCGCGCGTCGGTAGGCCTCCCAGGCCTCGTCGGCATCCCATCGCACGCCCAGGGCCGAGAGCTCGGTCACATGCTGGCCGATCTCCTCCCGCTCCACCGCCCGCCTGATGTGTGGGTCGAGCGACGTCCCGAGCAGGTAGGCCACGTCGAACATCGGCGCACCCCAACCGACCGTCTGCCAATCGAGGACGACGACCCGGTCTTCCCCGAAGAGCATGTTGTCGATCCGAAAGTCGTGATGCGTGAGTGAGAACGGTCCGTCCAGTGACCCTGCCCAATCCCCTGCGCCCGCGACGAACCGGTCGATGACGTCGCGCTCGGCCCGGTCGAACCCGTCCGTGAGGTAGTCCCGGGTCAGCCGCCAAGAGCGGTGCATTCGCTGAAGGATGCCGGGAATCGGCACACCGAGACGTCGGTGCAACCAGCTAAGTGAGGCAGTAGCGGGGTCATCCCAGAACGGTGCCTGAAGGGTCGCCAGCTGATGCCGCATGCGTCGGACCGTCTCCATCGGCGCACTGGCGAGCTGGTCTAGCGGGGACAGCTCCGACAGGTCCTCCAGGAGGATCGCGGACGACGGTTGACCATCGTGGTCCATCATCCCAAGACAGCGTGGCAGGTTGATCGCCGTCCTCGGTGCTAGCTCGGCGTAGAACCGCGACTCGCGTTCGTAGAGCCCGAGGGCCCCGGCCGTCTGTGCCGACACAGCGTCCGCCGAAGGAACCTTGGCGACGAGCGTTTGGGGACCCTCCCCCGGGTGCGACCAGACGAGCGACACGAGCAAGGTGTCAGCGGTGTGCCCGATGCCGATCGGCCGTGCGGAGAGTGCGCGCAACTGCGCTGCCGCGGTGATGACACCCGCCGCGCGCATTGCGCGGACGAGCTCCGTGGCGTCGAGGCGCTCGTGAGTCGCCTGCGCGGCATCTCGCATCCTGCCCCTTCATTGCGGCTTGGTGATGGCGTGGATTGTGGTTGACCTTAAATCTGTCCGACCAAAAGGTCAATGCTTTGGCCGAGGGTTGGCGCTACGGTGTGCTCAAGGGAGCGTTCAGCAGCTAAGAGCGAGGAGGGACCGTGACCGGAGACCCGGAGGTCGACGGTGGGACTGGGGGTATGACGATGTCCAACGGCGCCGTGGGGGCCATCGGGCCCGTGGATGTGCCTAAGGCTTCTGAGATCTTCGCCGACATTCTCCGGGACAAGATCCTGCGGGGTGAGTTCCCTCAGGGCGAGTCGCTTCCGCCTGAGAGAACGCTGGTCGAGCAGAGTGGGCTCAGTCGAGCAGCCGTGCGGGACTCACTCGCGATCTTGAAGCAACAGGGCCTCATCGTGACCAAGACTGGTCGCAACGGGGGCTCCGTCGTATCCCGGCCAACGCCGAGCGATCTCGTTTCCTCGCTCGAGATCTTCCTCCAGTCCCATGGTTGGGACGATGATCATCCGACCCTCCGGCAGATGCGTGAGATTCTCGAGCCATGGTGTGCCGCGTTCGCTGCCGCCGACCGCACCGACGCAGACCTGGACCTCCTTCACTCTGAGCATCGGCGGACGCTCGCTGCTATCGACAACACCGCCCGCTACCTAGAGGCGAGCAAGGAGTGGCACAACGCGGTAGTGGGTGCGACCCACAACGTCCTCCTTTCGGCCTTCATGCAGGCCCGTGGGGACGCGATGGTCTCCTCGGCGAGACGCGCCCGCTACGACTCGCGCTCCGCCCGTCAGGCAGCGATCGACGATCATGCACGGATCTGCGCCGCAATCGAGGATCGCGATCCTCGACTGGCCTACGATCTCATGACCGACCACGTCCGAGGATCGGAACACCCGCTTCTCGACGTGCTGAATGACACTGCGCAGCACGCCAAAGCGGCCGCTCGGCAGGAAGACTCTCCGCTGGACCCAGAGGCTGCATCGCAAGCGACCTCGTCCGGACACGCCAACTAGAGCGATCGCACTCTGCTTCTGGCGGCGCGGAGAGCAAGTTCAAAGCCCCACGCTGGGGATCGCAGAGTTGCGTTTTCGCGTGTAGGCGGAGGGCGCAGCTGGCTTCGCTCCCACGTCGGCCTGACGACACGGCGCTCGGTCTGGCGTTCCCGTGCCCAGAGACACTGTCCTCGCGCGGTCGCAACGTGCTGCGATGCTGGCCAGTATGGTCGATCAAAACAAATGGTTGACATTTAATGACACGGCCCCTAGCGTGAGAACCGGTCCAATGCCCAGCCTGTCTCAGTGGCTGATCAGGGCCTGGCAGTTCCACCACGACTCCTAGAAGAGGGGCAGGCAATGTCAACGACGACAGGCGGGACAGAGTACGACGCAGTGGTCATAGGTGGCGGTCACCATGGCACGGTCATCTCGTGCTACTTGGCCAGGGCCGGCCTCAAAGTCGGCGTCTTCGAAGCACACACCGCACTCGGCGGAGGTGCCGGCAGCGAGGAGGGGCCAGCCCCCGGCTTCCGACAGGACTTCTGCGCGCACTTGATCCGCTTCTATACTCACCCGGCGAACAAGGACTTCGACCTTGCGTCTCACGGCCTGGAGTATCTCTTCCCTGAGCAGTACGCCGGATCCGCCCAAGAGGTGGGAGCCATCTTCGACGATGACACGAGCTACATCGGCTATGCCGCGCATCGGGCGGTTGATCCGAAGAACCCGTCACCGACCGAGTACGCCCCGGACAACGTCAAGAAGACGTACGACCAGATCGCACGGTTCTCGGCCCACGACGCCGATGCCTACCTGCGATACGTCGAGGCATACCGTACCCATTGGCGGCCCGCACTGAGCAGGTACAAGTACTCCCCGCCACCGCCCTGGGGGACTCAGGACGCCCTCGAGGAACTGCTCGGGGTGGAGGGTAGCCTCTTGGAGCCCGTGCACATGTTCATGTCGCTGAGCCAGCTCGCCAAGGACTTCTTCGAGAGCGACGAGATGCGCACCATCTTCATGCGCGAAGCAGCGACCTCTGCAGGGTGCTACGCCGATGACACCATCGGTCTGGAGGGACTGCTCCACTTCCTTGTCTCCACGTTGTCCCTCGAGCCCACGGCTCTGGCCAAGGGCGGGACACAGGCGATCACCGATGCGCTCGTTTCGGCGGGGCGCCAACTGGGCGTCGAGTACCACACCGGAACCGAAGTCACTCGCGTCCTGGTCGAGTCGGGCAAGGCAGCCGGGGTCGAACTGGCCGATGGGACAAGGGTCAAGGCCCGCATTGTCGTGTCCGATCTGGGGGTCCCGCAGACCTACCTACGGCTGCTTGAAGGAGCCGGCATCTCGGATCGGATCAAGCGCCGCATCAGGAACATCAGCTACGACCGCGGTCAGATCCTGTGGGGAAACATCGCAGTGCACGAGTTCCCTGAGTACACCGCAGAGAAGCACAACCCCGGAATCGGTCGGCAGCCGCGACTGTACACCGGCGCGGCGGACGCTGAGTACATGACGACGAAGTACCCGCACGACATATTCCTGCTCGGGTTTCCGCAGGAGCTGCACGTCATGGCAACAGCGGACAGCATCTGGGATCCTTCCCGGGTCCCAGAGGGAAAGCACACGTTCCTCGTCGAAGAGTTCTGCGCGCCAGCGCGCATGTTCTCCCCGAGCGAATGGACGCGGCTCAAGGAGGACTTCACCCAGCAATGGCTGGAGAAGTGGCAGTCCTTGGCGCCCAACATGACCAAGGACAACGTCATCAGCACCCGTCTCTACTCGCCCTATGACGTGGAGCAGACGCATCCGGACATGATCGACGGCGGATGGACCGAAGGTTCGATGATCGCGTCACAGCTCGGCCGGTTCCGACCGTTCCCGGAGCTGGCCAAGTACCGGACCCACGTGCCCAATCTGTACATCTGCTCGTCGAACCTCCATTCCGGGGGCGGGCTGGGGCAAGGAAGCAGCCTGAACGCGTTTAATGTGATCGCGCAGGACCACGGCCTCTCGTAGAGAAGCAGTTCAGGAGAGGTCCAGTCGATCGAGGTCCCGTCTACGAAGGAAGGTCGCGCCAGTGCGTGCCGTCGTATGCATCAAAGAAGTTGTCGATCCAATGATCCCCGCCACGTCTCTACAGGTCGTCGCGGAGGGACCAGACGTTGAGGTGAAGGAGGGGCCCCAGCCCGTCCCGAACGGGTTCGACCTCCAGGCGCTCGAGGCTGCGCTGCGCCTCCGAGACGATCACAGCGACATCGCGATCACTGCCATGGTCTCTGGAGCCGACCTGCATGAGGACGTCCTCAAGCGCACTGTCGGGCCGTTCGTCGGTGACATCGTGCTCGTTGCGGACCCCACTGCGCGGCCGTGGGACTCGCGCCGCACCGCCATGACACTCTCGGCCGCAATCCGGCACCTCGGAGGCGCCGACCTCATCCTTTGCGGTCGCCAGTCCTCCGACTGGAGTACTGGCTTGGTGCCTCAGATCCTTGCCGCGGAGCTGGACATGGCTTGCCTGACGCTCGTGCGTTCGCTGCGCCTGGAAGCCGGTCAACTACACGCGGAGTGCCTTGCGGACGAGGGCAGCCGGTCCTTGGCGGCGGACCTGCCCGCGGTGGTCACGGTGACGAGTGAGCTTGGGGAGCTGCGGTACCCCACCGTCAAGGAACGACTCGGGGCGGCGAGGCGACGTCCACAACACCTCGACGCCGCCACCCTTGGTGTACCAGAGTCCGGGGGCCCGATTGTGACGGTGACGGGAATCGAAATCCCTGTGGTCAGCTCGCACGTCGAGTTCGTCGAGGCAGCAAGCGGAGAGGTGGCTGGCAGGGAGCTTGCACGCCTGCTCCTCGATCGAGGAATGGCATCGGTACAGAAGGGCGGGACAGCGTCATGAGCGGCATCCTGATCGTCGCAGAGGTCGACGGCGTGGTCGTCAAACCGGAGCTCGGGGAACTCGTCACGTTGGCGGGAAAGATCCAGGAATCCGTCGGCGGAGATCTCGTGGTCGGCGTCGTCGTCGGGTCCGGTCGGGAGGTGCCGCGCGAGCTCGAAGGGTGGGAGATCGACGCCGTTCACGTGCTTGAGGGCGATGGCCTTGGGGACCCTTGGCCCGAAGCCCATTCGGAGGCCCTGGCCCAGTTGTGCGCCGAACTTGAACCAGACGTGGTGCTTCTGGCCCCCACCCTGCTCGGACAGGAAGTATCCAGCCGGCTCGCGCTTCGGCTGAACTCATCTCTGATACAGGGTGCGATGGACGTGCAGCTTCGTGACGACGGCCTGTTCGCCCGTCGCCACATCTACGGCGGCGCCGCGGTGGCGACGGTCGCGGCCGCGGTCGGACGGCACGTCATCGTTCCGCGCCCTGGCGCCTACGAACGGGCAGCCCCCTCGACCCGGTCCGCCATCGACGTCCTTCGGCATACGGTGTCCCTCTCCTCCACACCGAAGACTCGGTTCACTGGGCTGACCCGCCGCGAGGGCACGGTCGCCAACATCAAGGCCGCGAACGTCCTCGTTTCCGGTGGTAGCGGCATCGGTGGCCCCGAGGGCTTCGAGCTGCTGCAAGAAGTTGCCGACCTTCTCGGGGGAGTTGTCTCCGCGTCTCGCCCAGCCTGCGATGCCGGTTGGGTCGACAGCGCCCTGCAGGTCGGGATGACGGGCAAGACCGTGGCACCAGACCTTTACCTCGCTGTTGGAATCTCCGGGGCTATCCAGCACCTCATGGGCTGCGCGTCGGCGAAGGTGATTGTCGCCGTCAACAAGGACAAGGACGCCCCCATCTTCCGTGCGTCAACGTTGGGCGTGGTGGGCGACTGGAAAGAGGTGATGGGCGGACTGCGGGACGCCCTGAGCGCAGCGGCCCGTTAACGATCCAACAGTCGAACATGACAGCTGGTGCCGGCCCTGGGCGCTTGTGCTAGGTCCGCCCATGGAACACAAAGGAGACCTGGGATGTCGCAGGACGCAGCAGCACGCCAAGGCTTGACCAGCCCGTCCATCTCTATGTCGGACGACCGGAGACATACGTTGGAGAACTCGGCTCTGTCACGCGAGAGCCTCTTCTTTCAGGTCTCGATTCCCGAGGAGAGCCTCGCGGCACTGGCCTACACGTGGGTCGACGGGGCTCACCAAGCCGGGTGCACCGTCCTCGTCTTTGGGGACAACGATGAGCGGCTGAGTCAGTTCAGCGTCCAGGGAATCGACGTTTCCCCAGCCACTGACTTCGACAACTGGACCGTCGGACCACTCGTCGTGCAGCACGGAGAGCCCCACCGGACAGCTCACGTGGCGTTCGACCACGAAGGCGTCACACTCGACTACACGTTCGAGGCCACCACACCCGCCTTCAGCTACCGCGACAACGAGGACGGCTGCCCAGCCTTTTTCGCGGACAACCGACTCGAGCAGTCTGGGAGAGTCCACGGCACGATCGCCATCCACGACCGCGTCGTCCCGTTCGATACCACGGGCCACCGCGATCACTCTTGGGGGACCCGCGACTGGACAGCGTTCCACCATTGGAAATGGGCCTGCGTCCAGGCAGGCTCGGAAATCGGCATCAACTTCACCTACGGGCTCGCGCTCGGCCGTCTCTTCCAATGGGGCTACGTAGACCGCGACGGCGTGCAGGCGCCGATCGTCTCGATCTCAGGGGATGTCGAGCGGGATCCGGACCACTACGCCTACACCTCGATGGCCTTCTCGCTCGTGGACGCGCTCGGGCGGACGACGGACTTCAGCGCCGGCCGACGCTCCACGTTCGTTCGTTACCCTGCCGGGGGCATGGTGCTGCTTGACGCTGCCGGATTGTGTGAAGTGGCAGGCCTGGAGGGGCAGGTCTATCTCCAAGAGGGCTGGGAGCCCGAGTACGTAGAACGGCGGAAAGCGCTCAGTTTCGCCGACGGCGACTCGGACGTGACTACGCGGCTGCTGGCCATGAACAAGGATGTCGGGAGGCTCTCGCAGTAAGGATCGGAGTTGACGGTTCCCCACGGCTTCCATCGCCTTGTCTGCTCGAGGAGTGGGCAGCACAGTACGAGGAGCGCAGTGCTGAGATCACGGTCTGGGGGCAAGAGACGACGGGGGAAGGACTTTGAGACGGCTTGGGACACACCCGCTCACGGTCCCGATGACTGGAGCGCAGCACAGCCTCAGTCAGTCCGACGCTTGGCCTGAGCCGCACGAGCGTCTAGCGTGCGGCTCAGCCGAGGAGGACCATGACGACGACAACCCCCACGTTCGACGAGGTTCGCGCGCTGCCCTGCGCTCACGAGCAGGCCGTGCCAGCACACTTCGCCGACGCGAACGGCCACATGAACATCGTCCGCTACATGGAGCTGCACAACGAGGCCGCGTGGAAGCACATGTCCCACTTCGGTCTCGGTGAGGAGCACGCGCTCGAGGGCACAGCGGGCAGCTTCGAGGTGGAGCACCACCTCCGGTACCTGCGCGAGATCCACGTCGGTGACGTGGTGGCCGTCCACTTCCGGATGCTGGGCCGGTCCGACAAGGCCCTGCACCTCATGCAGTTCCTCGCCAACGTCACCCGGCACGAGCTGTCCAACACCCTCGAGTCGATGAGCCTGAGCGTCGACATGGCCACCCGTCGGACGGCGCCGTTCCCGGACGACGTCGCGGCGCTGCTCGATGACCAGCTGCGGGCCGACCGGGCTCTCCGGTGGCCCGTGCCGCTCGCCACGGGGATGCGCCCACGGTGAGGCGGGCCCTGCCTAGTGGCTCGTGTTTGAGGTGGTCTGACGGTTCGCCTTCTTGAGGATCTCGTCGGCGGCCTTTGTCCACACGAACGGGTGGCAGCGATCGTTCCATCCCTCGATGAAGCCTCGGATCTTCGCGTTCAACTCCTTGACGGATCGGAAAGTTCCGCGGTGGATGGCCTGACGTTCGATGATCCCGAACCAGACCTCGACGAGGTTGAGCCAGGACCCGGAGGTCGGCGTGAAGTGGACCTGGATCCTCGGGCTGGCCTCCAGCCACGCTCGGACCTCGGCCTTCTTGTGGGCGGCGTAGTTGTCCATCACCAGGTGCAGCTCGCCCTCGGGGTAGGCGCGGGCGACCTGCTTGAGGAACGCGAGGAACTCCTGGTGGCGGTGACGCGGCTTGCACGCGCCAGTGACCTTCCCGGTCGCGATCTCCAGGGCAGCGAACAGGGTCGAGGTGCCGTTCCTCTTGTAGTCGTGCGTTCTGCGCTCGGGCCGGCCGGGCTGTATCGGCAGCATCGGCGCGGTCCGGTCCAGCGCCTGGATCTGCGATTTCTCGTCTGATGTGAGGTCCTCGGTTATGTGAGGCCGGTGGCGTTGGTGCTGGTCAGGTGCTCGGCGGTGCCTCGGTTCTTCGCATAACGGTGCTCAGATGACTTTGCGGAGCCAGTCCAGCAGGTCTTGGCGGTCGGCGTGGTCGTAGCGGCTTGGGCCGAGGGTCTTCGCGGCGGCTGTTTCGATGGCGTGGCGTTTCACCTCTGGGTTGGCCTTGGCGTAGATCTCGGTGGTGACGATGGAGGCGCGGCCGAGGATGTCGCGGATGTAGATGAGGTTGACGCCGTTCTCCAGCAGGTGCATCGCCTTCGAGTGGCGTAGCACGTGGGGGGAGATCTTCTCGGGTACCAGGTCGGGCCGTTCGGCGTGCGCGGTGTGCGCGCAGGTGGCGAGTAGGTAGGCGATCCCGGCTCGGCCGATCCGTTGCCCGGTCCTGTTGACGAACAGGGTCCCGGAGGGGTCGTCGGGCAGGGCGCGGACGTGCTCGGTGAGGATCTGAGCGGCTTGCGGGGTCAGGGGCACGGTCCGGGTCTTGCGGCCCTTGCCGGTCAGGGTGGCGCTGGCGGGTTTGGCCAGACGCAGGTCGCCGATGGACAGGTCGCAGACCTCCTGGACCCTGGCTGCGGTGTCGTAGGGCGTTGTCAGCAGGGCCAGGTCGCGGGGGCCGCGACGGGCGGCGTGCTGCAGCAGCAATCCGACCGCGTCCACGGACAGGTACCCGATGGCCGGTTGCGGGGCGTGGGCGGCCTTGACTGACAGGACTTGTCGGGCCTGGGCGATCTGTTCGGGGACGTGGGCCTGGACGTAACGGAAGAACGATTTCAGCGCGGCCAGGCGCTGGTTGACGGTGGCGGCGGAGCAGTCCCGGTCGGTGCGCAGCCAACCAAGGAAGGCCGCGACGTTCGTGGTGGTGAAGTCGGTGAAGGTGACCCTGTCCGGCGGGATGCCGTGCTGTTGGTCGATGAACCGCAGGAACAGCGTGAACGCGTCCCGGTAGGCGGACACGGTGTTCGCAGAGCAGGCCCTGGTGATCGGCAGGTAGATGGTCAGGAACTGGGCCAGCATGTCGGCGAAGGGACGAACGGCGGTGGCCATCTCACACCGCCTCGTGTGGGAAGAGGCCCGCGTACGTGTCGGCCATGGCCTGCTCGATGCCGGCCCAGGCCGACGGGTCCAGGCGCAGGTAGTACTCCGCCGAGACGATGTCGGCGTGTCCCATGAAGGTGGCCAACACGGGCAGCGCCGCGCCCACGTCCACCCCGTCGGCCTGCATCTTCGCCAGGGCCGCCACCGCATACGAGTGGCGCAGGTCATGGGCGCGGGGAGCGCGACCGGAGGCGGTGGTGACGCCGGCCTCGAGCATCAGGGTCTGGATGTGCGCCGTGGCCGAGACGGGGTTGTAGGCGCCGCCGCGCGGGGAGGGGAAGAACCACGCCGCGGGGTCTTCGGGGACAAGCCCGACCGCGGCTGAGTAGCGGCGGGCGTGCGCGGCCAGGGACGGCGACATCGGCACCAGCCGGGTCCGGTTGTGCTTGGCCTTGCGGACGGTGATGACTGCCTCGGTCAGGTGAACCTCGCCGACCCGTAGGGACAGCGCCTCGCCGATCCGCAGCCCGCAGCACCACAGCAGGCGGACCAGCATCGCGTAGACCGGCTGAGTTTGCGGCCCGCACCGCGAGGCGGGACACGCGTCGGCGCACGCGATGATCCGGGCCATCTCCTCGGCGGTGATGATCCGGGGAGCGAAGGAGCTGGGCTGGCGCGGCTGGCAGCGCTCGGGCAGCACCCAGGCATCGATGCCCTTCCAGCGCAGGAACAGGGCGAACTGGCGGGCGATCCCGCGCCGTCCCGCGGCCGAGCCCGGGGCCTCTGCGTCGCGGGGCGCGGCGAACGCCTCGGCCGCGTCCTGGGTCAACACCGGCTCATCGGTCGCCCATCCGGCCAGGAACCTCGACAGGGCTCTGACCAGGTAGAGCCGGCTGCGGGGGTAGACGTAGCCGAGGTTCCGCTTGTACTCGACGTACTCGCGAAACAGCTCGGGAAACGCGCCGTCGGGAGTGATTTCAGCGGGCATCGGGCACCTCCAACGCCAGTGGGCGCAGGTGGGCCACGTCGACCCGCAGGTACCGGCGGGTGGTGTTCGCGGCGGCGTGTCCGAGCACCGCGCCGATCACCGGATACGCGGTCCCGGATTCGAGCATCCCGACCGCCGCGGAATGCCGCAGCGCGTGCAGTCCGCGGTGTCGCCCGGATACCTCGACCCCGGCCCGGGCGAAGGCACCGGTCACGACCCGGTGGAAGTGGTTACCCGCTGCGGGAGGCTGCAGCGGGGCCCGGCGGCGCAGGAACACGTGCGGGTCCTCGACCTCGGGGCGCTCGTTCTTCCAGTAGTCGATGATCGCGAACGCGCACTCGTCGGGAAGCGGCAGGTCGAGCCGTCGGCGCGTCTTGTGCTGGGGAATGGAGAGGCGACGGTTGGCCCAGTCGATCTGGTCGAACCGCAGCCCCTTGATATCCCCCGATCGCAACCCGAGCAGCGACGCGAGCAGCATCACCGCCCGATCCCGCAGCGGCGACTGCGAACGGTTCCCCGCCTCGGCCAACGCCCCGGCAACCTCCCCCGCCCGGTACACCGACGGCAGAACGGCGTCCCGGTCGAAGACGATCACCGGGAACATCGCCCCCAGCGCAGGATCGACACCGTGCTCGCGGACCGCGAACCGCAGATACTCGCGCAGCAGTACAGGTGCCCAGCGCGGGTGTGTTGAGCGATGACCTGGATGACCATGAGCGGGGCCGGTGTCGACAGGCTGGGTGAGGATCGTTGGTCCTCATGGTGACGTCGCGTCGGCGCGGCGACAGCTGTGACCTGCTCAATCGAGGCGGTCGACTGATCCGCGGCGGCGGCCCGTCGAGGCCGTGCGGTGACGGGCTGTGTGGGGCAGGCTGCAACACCACTTGCCCCCTCCCGTCCGCTGCAGCAGGCCGGACGATGAACGTGTGCGAGGAGCATCTAGTGGTCCGTCTCATTATTGGTTAAC
>NZ_AWQS01000066.1 GCF_000576575.1 Intrasporangium chromatireducens Q5-1 | reverse complement strand
CCGGGTGCGAGCGGAGCCGCCGCCGGTTCGAGCGGCAGCTCCGCCCGGACCCGCGTGCCACGGGCGCCCTCGAGCACCGGCACCAGGTCGATCGAGCCGCCGTGCAGCTCGCAGATCCAGCGGGCGATGGCGAGGCCGAGCCCGGTGCCGCCGCCGGTGGCATCGAGCGTGCCGAACGGCGCGAACACGTCGGAGGAGCGCTCGAGCGGGATGCCGGGACCGTCGTCCACGACGTCGAGGGTCCAATGTCCCGGCCGGGCCAGCCCGGCCCGCACCCGCACCACTGATCCGTCGGGGCTGTGCCGGACCGCGTTGTCGACGAGGTTCATGACGACCTGCACGAGGCGGCCGCGGTCCGCGACGACAACCAGGTCGGCCGGCTCGACGAGTGTCTCGATCCGCACCTGCTCGTTCCGGGCCGACGGCTCGCCCACTGCCTGCTCGAGCAGCTCCGCCAGGCCTACGTCGCCCAGGTCGAGTGGCGCGGCGCCGCCCTCGATCCGGCTGAGGTCGAGCAGGTCCGCGACGAGGTCACTGAGCCGCTCCGACTGGGTCAGCGCCGCGCGGAGCGCGCTCTCGGGCTCCCGGACGACGCCGTCGGCCAGGTTCTCGAGGAGCGCCCGTTGGGCAGTCAGCGGGGTGCGCAGCTCGTGGGAGACCATGCCGACCAGCTCACGCCGCTGCCGGTCGGCGCTCGCGATGTCGTCGGCCATGGAGTTGAACGCGCGGGCGAGCCGGCCGACCTCGTCGTCCGCGTCGGCCGTCACCCGTTGCGTGTAGTCCCCACTCGCCATCCGAGCGGCGGCCCGGGTCATCTCGCGCAACGGTGCCGTCATGCCACGCGCGAGCCACTGGGTGACGCCGAGGGCAGCGACGATGGTGACCGGCACCGTGAGCCACGGCGGGACACCGGCGCGGTCCCCGACCTCGCTGACGACGGCTGCCACGACGATGCTCACCCCGACGAGCAGGCCGAGCTTCGCCTTGATCGAGCCGACTCCCGCGAGGGGCCGGTCCAGGTCGATCGTGCCCTGTGACACGGATGCCGCCATGGCTCAGACCTCCAGGGCGTAGCCGACGCCGTGCACCGTCCGCACCCGTTCCGGGCCGATCTTCGAGCGCAGGGCCTTGACGTGGCTGTCCAGGGTGCGCGTCCGCCCCGGCTCGGCCCAGCCCCACACCTCCCTCAGCAGGTCGTCGCGCCCGCGGACCACTCCGGGCCGGTCCGCCAGTGCGAGAAGCAGGTCGAACTCGAGGGGGGTGAGGTGCACCTCCGCACCAGCGCTCTCGACGCGACGGCTCGAGACGTCGATCCGCAGACTGCCGAGGGTGCGCACCGGCTGCCGCGTCGCGGCGAGCTCGCGGGCCCGCTGCACCCGGCGCAGCAGGGCCCGGATCCGCGCCACGAGCTCGCGCATCGAGAACGGCTTGGTGACGTAGTCGTCGGCCCCCACGCCGAGACCGACGAGGACGTCGGTCTCGTCCGCCCGCGCGGTCAGCATGAGGACGGGCACCGGGCGCTCGGCCTGGATGCGTCGGCACACCTCGATCCCGTCGAAGCCGGGGAGCATGAGGTCGAGGACCACGAGGTCTGGCGCGCACTCGGAGAACGTCGCCACCGCGCCCGGCCCGTCGCCGGCCGAACACACCGAGAACCCTTCCGCGACAAGGCGCTCCATCAACGCCTCGCGAATCGTCCGGTCGTCCTCGACGACCAGCAGTCGTCCACCCTCGGTCTGTTCCTCGGCCATGAACCCGAGCCTAGGAGTGCCGCTCTGCACGGGCGCGGCACGACCTCTGGAGATCGTGTGAAGATCCGCGCCCTGCGGCGCTGGGCCGGACCGGCCGTAGGGTGGGCGCGTGAGGACCGGACTGGCGAGGCTGTTCTGGGGGCTCGGCGTTCTCTACGCGGCGCTCGTCGTCTGGGCCGCGCTCGTCCTGCCGGACCGCGTCCCAGCGCACTGGGGCAGCGCCGCCCCACCTGACCGGTGGGCGGGGCGGACCGAGACGATCGTCATGTTCGCGCTGCTCGGCATCGTCATGGTGGGCATCTTCGCCGTGCTCCTCGCCCTGGTCTCCCGCAACTCCTCGCTCACCTGGGTGAACCTGCCGAACAAGCAGTTCTGGCAGCGACCCGAGAACCTCCCGTCGGCGCGGCGCCGGTTGGCGGTCGACGTCACCGTCCTTGGCTGCCTCGCCGTCGCGTTCTCCTGCGCCGTGCCGGTCTCGGTGGTGCTGGCGAGCCACACCCCCGGAGGCGCCCTGCCGAGCTGGACCGCCCCGGTCCTCGTGGCATGGGTGTGCCTGACGCTCGGCTACAGCATCTGGATGTCCACCGTCCGCTGGCGCGTCCCGCCGGCTGGCTCGGGCGCCTGAGGACGGCCGAACCACAAAAGGTATGCCGCTCACCCGGCTGGGTGAGCGGCATACCTTTTCGTTGCGGTTGGCTCAGCGCCTCACTGACCGACGCGGAACCGGGCGAACCCGGTGATCTTGGCCCCGGCCTCGTCGGCGACCTTGCCCACGGTCTTCTTCGGGTCCTTGGCGAAGGCCTGCTCGAGCAGGACGTTCTCCTTGAAGTAGCCGCCCACGCGGCCCTCGACGATCTTCGGCAGGGCCGCCTCCGGCTTGCCCTCCTCCTTGGCGGTCGCCTCGGCGAGCCGACGCTCGTTCTCGACCGTCTCGGCCGGCACGTCCTCTCGCGAGAGAACGGTCGGCGAGAAGGCGGCGACGTGCATGGCGATGTCGCGGCCGACCTGCTCGTCGCCACCCTCGACCGCCACGAGCACACCGATCTGTGCCGGGAGGTCGGGGCTGGTCTTGTGCAGGTAGGACGCGACGGTCTCGCCCTCGAGCCGGGCGACGCGCTTGATCTCGATCTTCTCGCCGATCGTCGCGTTGGCATCGTCGAGCAGGTCCTGGACGGTCTTGCCGTCCTGCGTCGTGCTCGTAAGCAGGTCCTCGGCGTTCGTCGCCTTGCTGGCGACAGCCTGGGCGAGGACCTGGTCGGCGAGGTCGATGAACTTCTCACCCTTGGCGACGAAGTCGGTCTCGCAGAGGATCTCGACGAGGGTGCCCACGCCGTCACCGGCGTTGGCGGCCACGAGCCCGTTGGACGTCGTGCGCCCCTCGCGCTTCGTCACGCCCTTGAGGCCCTTGACCCGCAGGATCTCGGCAGCCTTGGTCTGGTCGCCGTCGGCCTCGTCGAGAGCCTTCTTGACGTCGAGCATGCCCGCGCCGGTCTTCTCACGCAGGGCCTTGATGTCAGCGGCGGTGTAGTTCGCCATGTTTGGGTGCTCCTCCTGGAAGGGATGCGGTCGGGTCAGGCCTGCTCGGCGGGGGCCTCGGGAGCCGCCTCGGCAGCCGGAGCCTGGGGAGCGGGGGCCTCTGCAGCCGGGGCCTCGGCCGGAGCCTCGGCCGGCGCAGCGGCCGGAGCCTCGGTCGCGGACGCCTCAGCCGGGGCCTGCCCGGGGGCGGCGTCGGCGTAGAGCTCGCGCTCCCACTCGGCGAGGGGCTCCTCGGTCGTCGCCTCCGCGCCGGAGCGGCCGGACGAGCGCTGGACGAGGCCGTCGGCGACGGCGTCGGCGACCACGCGGGTGAGCAGGGTGACGGAGCGGATGGCGTCGTCGTTGCCCGGGATCTTGTAGTCGACCTCGTCCGGGTCACAGTTCGTGTCGAGGATGGCGATGACCGGCAGGCCGAGCTTGCGGGCCTCGTCGACGGCGAGGTGCTCCTTCTTCGTGTCGACGATCCAGACCGCCGACGGGACCTTGCTCATCGAGCGGATGCCGCCGAGGGTCTTCTCGAGCTTGTCCTTCTCGCGCTTGAGGATGAGCAGCTCCTTCTTCGTGCGGCCGGAGCCCGCGACGTCGTCGAAGTTGATCTCCTCGAGCTCCTTGAGCCGCGACAGGCGCTTGGAGATGGTCTGGAAGTTGGTGAGCATGCCACCGAGCCAGCGGTGGTTGACGTAGGGCATCCCGACGCGGGTCGCCTGCTCGGCGATCGGCTCCTGGGCCTGCTTCTTCGTGCCGACGAACAGGATCGTGCCGCCGTGCGCGACCGTCTCCTTGACGAAGTCGTAGGCGCTGTTGATGTAGGTCAGCGACTGCTGCAGATCGATGATGTAGATGCCGTTGCGCTCCGTCATGATGAAGCGCTTCATCTTGGGGTTCCAGCGACGGGTCTGGTGCCCGAAGTGGACGCCGCTCTCGAGGAGCTGGCGCATGGTGACGACGGCCATGCCGTGTTCTCCTTGTGGTGGTGTTGTCAGTTGTCCGTGAGGCACCCCGCGTGCGCCCCGCCGGCAAGGCGGGCCGGGCTCAGCGGCATACGGCTCACTCCTGGCGCCTGCACGCACCCCACCCGGCCGAGGGCCAGGACTGCCGTGGTGCGCCCCGCCCGCTCCGAGGAGCGGTCGGCAGAAGACGCGCGAATTTTGATCCGGCCACCCGAAGGCGCACCGGACCGCCTCCCATCGTACGACGCCGGGGGTGCGCACGGGAAATCAGCCGGGTCGACCACAATGGACGCCGCCACCCATCCCGATTCCGGAGGACGAGTTGACCAGCTGGACCCAGACGATCCCCGTCTTCGTCGTCTTCGTCGCCCTCGCCTTCGTCCCCGGCTGGTTCGTCGTGCGCGCCTTCGGCTCCCGAGGCATCGAGGCGGTCGCGATCTCCCCGGCGGTCACCGCCGGCGTGCTCGCCGCGTTCGGCACGGTGGCCGGCCGGCTCGGGATCCGGTGGACGTGGCCGGTCGTCCTCGGGTCGGTCGTCGTCGCCGCGCTCGCGGCGTGGCTGCTCGGCGGGTGGCTGGCCCGGTCGCGCGGCGGACGGGACCCGGAGCTGAACGTACGTCGCCGGCTGCTCGGACGGCCACGGCCCGACGTCGTCGTCGCCTGCCTGATCGGCGTCGTCATCGCCCTCGCGACGATGCTGCCCGCCATCGGCCGGCCCGACAACCTCGTCGACTCCCCCGACGCCGTCTACCACCTCAACCGGATCCGCACCTTCCTCGAGTCCGACAACTTCTCGCTGCTGAACCCGACCTTCTACCCCAACGGCTTCCACGCCTGGGTGGGCACGGGCCTCATGGCGCTCGGGACCCCGGTGCTGCCCGGCACCAACGTCGCCACCCTCGTGCTGGCCGCCGTCGTGTGGCCCGTCGGATGCGTCGCGCTCGTGCGCCACGCGCTGGGCACCTCCCTGCTCGTGACGTATGCCGCTGGGTTCGCGTCGGCTGCCTTCCTCACCTTCCCCACCCTCCTGCTCGGCTGGGGCGTGCTGTGGCCGAACATGATGGGCACCGCGATGACGCCCGCCGCGCTCGCCCTCATGCTGCAGGCGGCCCGCACGCGGCAGGTCGGGAAGGTACTGACCTTCGCGGTGTCGCTTCCGGGACTGGCCCTCGTCCACCCGAACGTCGTCGTGTCGCTGCTCGTCTTCGCCCTCGTCTGGTTCGTGGCGGCACGCCTGAGGGCGGGCGTGCTGCACCACCAGCGCTGGGCAACGGTCGTGCGGGACGTCGCCGGTGTCGCGGTGGTGGTGGCTGCCGCGATCGTCGTCGCTCCCTACGTGTCGTCCCGCCTCGCGATGACGCAGTCCTACACGTGGAACGGCCAGGTCTCGGTCTGGACCGCCCTCGTGGAGGTCGTGGGCGGCCGCCTCATGGTGTTCACGGTCCTCTGGGGACTGCTGGTGTTGCTGCTGCTGGGGATGGCGTGGGTGCTGTGGCGGGCACGACGGGCGATCCCGATCATCGCGATGTGGCTGGCCTGTGTCGTGCTCTACGTGCTGGCGGCCTCGTCGACCGCCTCGTGGACCTCCCTCATCACCGGCTACTGGTACAACGACAAGGTCCGGCTCGCCGCCCTCGCGGCCGTGCCCGGTGTCGTGCTCGTGGCGGGCTCGGCACCCATGGTCCGGTTGCTGCTGCAGCGGGGGCTGCGTCGGGTCGGCTCGGTGCGGCGGCAGCCGGTGCTGGCCTCGGCGCTCGCGGCCGGCCTGGCCGTCGCTCTCGTGCCGGGGCTCACCGTCGCGCTGCACGCATCGACGCGGTACCGCCTGCTGCACGACTTCTTCGCGCCCCGGCAGCCGGAGCGGGTGATCCTCAGCACCGCGCAGACGGCCTCGCTCGCGCAGCTCGCGCAGCGGATTCCGGCCGGGCAGGGCGTCGTCGGCCGCCCCGAGAACGGATCGCCGCTCATGTGGGCGCTGTTCGGCACCAACACGCTCTATCGCTCCATCCCGATCCCGAACTTCGGCGACGGCTATCTGATCGGGACCGGCTTCGCGGACCTGGCCTCGCGGCCCGACGTCTGCGCGGCCCTGGCGCGCAACAACGTCCGGTGGGCGATCGGGTCGACGCACACCTACTGGCTGGACCGGCCAGAGCTGACGTCCGGACTCATGCACCTCGACCGAGTCGACGGCGTCGAGAAGGTCGAGACCGTCGGCCAGTACACGCTCTACCGCATCACCGGCTGCGGTCTCGGCTGAGCGTCGCTCAGGGGCAGCAGCACGATGGGACGTCGGGTCAGCAGGGCGAGGGGGTCCAGGTAGGTCTCGCCGCGCCGGACCCCCCAGTGCAGGCAGGTGCTCGGCTGGCAGTGTCCCGCGGTCCCGTCGACGGCGGCGACCGCTTCCCCGCCGCGCACGGAGGTCCCCACCTCGACCTGGTCGCGGACCGGCTCGAAGGTGCTGCGCAGGCCGCCGTCGTGGGTGACGACCACGACGCCGCGCCCAGCGATGGTGCCGGCGAAGCTGACCCGGCCGGGGGTCGGGGACAGGACCCGCTCGCCCACTGACGCAGCGAGGTCGACGCCACGATGGCCTCGGCCCCATCTCTCGTCGGGCGGGTCGAACCCCGCGACGACGCCCGGCTGGGGATCGAGCGGCCACACCCATGCGGTCGGCTGCGGGCCGGATGTCCCCACCGCCGGCACGTTCGCTCGGCGGGGTGGTGCCGTGGGGTCCGTCGACATGGCTGCCGCACCGGCCGACAGGGCCAGCGCAACAACCGCGGACGTGATCGAGGCGAAGGACACGGTGGCACGCTAGGCGTGCCGTGGTCCCCGCGCACCGCGGCCGAGGGCCGCTGTGGACGAGGCCGCGGCCCCTGACCGGTTGTGGACAGCTGCTACTGCCCCGCAAGCGAGTGCAGGCGGCGGCTCGCCTCCACCAGCACCTCGTCGCGCTTGCAGAAGGCGAAACGCAACAGGGTCCGGGCGGCGTCCTGGTCGTCGTGGAAGACGCTGACCGGGATGCCGACGACCCCTGCCCGCTGCGGCAGGTCCCGGGCGAAGGCGACCGCGTCGGTGGCGCCGAGCGGGCTCACGTCGGCGATGACGAAGTAGGTGCCGGACGGGCGGCTGATCGCCAGTCCGGCGTCCGCGAGGGCCATGCAGAGCAGGTCCCGCTTCGCCTGCAGCGAGTCACGCAGCCGCACGTAGGTGTCGTCGCCGAGACCCAGGGCCAGCGCCACGGCCGGCTGGAACGGCCCCGACCCGACGAAGGTGAGGAACTGCTTGACGGTGCGCGCCGCGGTGACGGCCTCCGCCGGCCCGGAGAGCCAACCGACCTTCCACCCCGTTGCCGAGAAGGTCTTGCCCGCCGACGAGATGGTGATGGTTCGGTCGAACATCCCGGGCAGGGTCGCCATGGGGACGTGCTCGAGGCCGTCGAAGACGAGGTGCTCGTAGACCTCGTCCGTGACGACCCAGGCGTCGTGCTCCTTGGCCAGGCCAGCGATCAGCTCCAGCTCGGCCCGCGTGAACACCTTGCCCGTCGGGTTGTGCGGCGTGTTCAGCAGGACCAGCTTCGTCCGCGAGGAGAACGCGGCCCGCAGCGAGGCCTCGTCCACCGCGAAGTCGGGGAAGCGCAGGACGGAGGTGCGACGGGTCGCCCCGGCGAGCGCGATGCAGGCCGCGTACGAGTCGTAGTAGGGCTCGAAGGTGACGACCTCGTCGCCCGGCTCGCACATGGCGAGGATGACCGAGGCGATCGCCTCGGTGGCCCCGACGGTGACGAGGATCTGTGTCCGGGGGTCGACTCGCAGGCCGTAGAAGCGCTCCTGGTGGGCGGAGATCGAGGCGAGCAGCTCCGGCACGCCCGACGCGGGCGGGTACTGGTTGCGGCCGTTCTCGATGGCTGCCTTGGCCGCTGCGAGCATCTCGACGGGCCCGTCGGTGTCGGGGAAGCCCTGGCCGAGGTTGATGCTGTCCGTCTCGATGGCCAGCGCCGACATCTCGGCAAAGATCGTCTCGCCGTAGGGGTGCATGCGGGAGACCAGTGGCAGATCCATGCCGTCGACCATACTCAGCGGGCAGCCTCCGGAGCGGCCGGTCAGCCAGCGAGCGGCACGGACTCCAGCCACGCGCTGGTCACCTCGGTCGACCTGCAGACCTTCAGCGTGACCTCGGCCCGCAGCGGCGACCCGACCAGAACGGCCCGGCACACCGCGACCCGGCCGCGGCTCTCGATGTGAGCCACCAGGTCGCGTACCTGCTCGGACATGTGCTTCGTGAGGACCCCGATGCGGCGGCCGTCGAGGCGCACCTCGACCGCCTCGTGGGGCGTCGCACGCGGCGTCCTGGCCTCCTGCACCAGGTGCAGCGTCACCGCCAGGTGACGAGGCGCGTCACCGACGTAGCGGGTCAACGTCTCCATCTGGTTCTCCTCCCCGGTCACCTGAATGCTGCCGCCGGCCGGGATCACGGTGTGGGGCTCGTCGGGCAGCGGGTTGACGGGGCGCACGCCCGTCGGGGGCGGCAGGAGCACGGTGACGCGGATCGAGATCCGCCCGACCCGCTCTCCCTGTCCGACGGTAGGGACCGAGGCGCCCGGCAGCCGCGCCCACACCCGCGCCGGCACCTCCAGGTGCGCCCCGTCATCGGCAAGCTCCCCCAGCGGGCCCGCGTAGTGCGCCGCGTCCTCCCGGCTGAGATATCCGACGTGCTGCCCCTCGGCCCAGACCGCCACCGCGTTCGGGTCGAAGGGGTTCTCTGGGTCCGGAGCGAGCTGCGCCGTGACATCGGTCAGCTCCTCACCCTCCGCCGTGAGGCGTCGTTCGTGCGCACCGTAGAGCGTGCGGATCGCGTCCTCGCGGTAGGTCTCGCCGACGACTTCCGTCCGGAGCCGTTCTGCTGCCCATGGGCTGGTTGCGGCGCCGCGGGGGCGGGCGGGCAGATGCGCGGGACCCGGCTCGGCCAGCAGCGGCGTCGCCGCTGCGTCCTCCTCGCCGACGACTGCCCTGTCGGTGTGGGTCGTGAAGGACGTCGCACCCGTCGACGGCATGACGACGATCGTGAAGTCCTTCAGGGCACTGCGGCGCCGGTCGGTGCCCGCCCCGGCGCGTGTGTACACGAGGCCGCACGCCCCGGCGACGACGAACCCTGCCAGGGCCCCGCCGACGTTCCCGCCGCTCAGGGAGCCCAGGGCACCCACGAGGAAGAAGCCCGCAACGACGATCGCCCAGGTACGCCGGCTGGGGGGCGCGCTCATCGCTGCCCCGCCATGGCGCCGCGCAGCCGGGACCGGCGCAGGACGAGGGCGCCCGTGCGCCCGACCTGATGCCCGCCACTGTCGAGCGCGCCTCCTGCAGAGCCCATCCCGGTCGGTGGAGTCCCCCTGAGTCGCATGGCGCCAGAGCCTAGGACGCGTCGGGCGCGACGTCAGCGAAACGGGCATAACGGGCCCATCCCGTGCTCACGCCCGTGGGTGCGCCTGCTGGTAGCTCTGTCGGAGGCGGTCGACCGACACATGGGTGTAGATCTGCGTCGTGGCGAGGCTCGCATGGCCGAGCAGCTCCTGGACCATCCGCAGGTCGGCGCCGCCCTCCAGCAGGTGGGTGGCCGCGCTGTGCCGCAGGCCGTGCGGACCGAGGTCGGGGGCGTCAGGCAGGTGCGAGAGGAGCTCGTGCACGACCGCGCGGACCTGCCTCGGGTCGACGCGATGGCCCCGTCGGCCCAGGAAGAGGGCCGGGCCGGAACCCGGTCGGACCAGCCGACCACGGACCGTCAGCCATTGCTCGAGCGCACGGCCGGCGGGGAGGCCGAACGGGACCACCCGCTCCTTGCCGCCCTTGCCCATCACCCGAACGGTGCGCTGCCCCATATCGATGTCGTCCACGTCGAGGGCAGCCAGCTCACCGACGCGAATGCCGCTCGCGTAGAGGAGCTCGAGGATCGCCCGGTCCCGGTGGTGGACCGGGTCCTGGTCGTCGGCCCGGACGGCTGCGAGGTCGAGGAGCTCATCGGCTTCAGCCTGTTTGAGGACGCCGGGCAGGGTGCGGGTGCGCTTCGGGGCCACGAGCCGCAGCGACGGATCGGCCGGCATGCGTCCGGTGTGCTCGGCCCATGTGAAGAAGGTCCGTGCGGCGGCGGCTCGGCGCGCCAGCGTCGAACGAGCGGCACCGGCATCGGCCTGTGCGCCGAGCCAGGACCGCAGGTCGGCGAGGCGGGTCTCCGGAAGCTCTTCGATCCCCTGCTCGCCGAGGTGGGCCAGCAGGTGGCGGATGTCACCGAGGTAGGCGCGGACGGTGTGGGCCGACCGGCCGCGTTCGGACCGGAGGTGCCGAGCGAAGGCGTCGACCACCTCGGCGCATCGGCCGGGGAGGGCCGACCCCTCGCCCCCCGCCCGGGCCCCGCCGGTCCGGTCGCCTTCCATCCGGTCGCTCACCGTGGCACCATCGCAAACCGCCGAGTGGACCACAAGCACCGGCCTCGCGTGGCGGCCGTCGCGGCGCGTCAGGTGCCGCGACGCAGCTTGCGCCAGCGCCCGTCCTTCTTGACTGCGAAGCCACCGTCCTCGAGACGCCCCAGAGCGGCGAGCACCACCATCGGTGCCAGGGCGGTGGCGCTCAGCAGCGCGTCGAGGTCGATGCCACCACTGCGGGGCAGCGACTCGTGCACCCTGGCTGTGTCGGGGTCGAGGTCGTCCTCCGGCAGCGGCTGCTCGCGCGGCTCGGCGAGCACGCCCTGCCCGATCGGGCTGACCAGCTCAACCACCTCTGCGGCGCTGGTCACCAGGGTGGCCTCCCCCTTCCTGATCGCGTTGTGGCACCCTGCCGACATCATCGAAGTGACGGGCCCCGGCACGGCGCCGACCGGGCGATTGAGCTCGACGGCCCGGTTCATGGTCTGGAGCGACCCCGACCGGAGGCCGGCCTCGACCACGACCGTTCCGGTCGTCATGGCGGCGATCAGCCGGTTGCGCGCGAGGAACCGCGAGCCCATGGGGGCGCTGCCGGGCGCGACCTCCGACACGATGCAACCGGTCTGCGCGATCCGGCGCAGGAGCATGGCGTGAGCAGCCGGGTAGACGCGGTCGACGCCGTTCGCGAGGACTGCGACGGTGGCACCGTCCACGGCGAGTGCCCCCCGGTGAGCCGCGCCGTCGATGCCGTAGGCAGCGCCGGACACGATGGCCCAGCCCGCCATGACGAGGCCCGCGGCGAGCTCGGAGGACTGGCTCTCGCCATAGGACGTGGCGGACCGTGCACCGACGATGGCGACCGAGCGTGCAGTTGCTTCGTCGAGGCGCAACGGACCGCGGACCCAGAGGCACCAGGGCGGGATGGGCAGGTCCTCGAGCCGGTTGGGCCACTCGTCGTCTCCGGGGATGACGAGTCGGGCGCCCACCGTGGCCGCGATCTGCGCGTCGCGCCGGACATCGAGTCGCCGGACCCGCTCGGCGAAGCGCTCCCATCGCCCCTCCCCCGAGCTGATCCGCCGGAGCGCCTCGACCGGGCCGTGGTCCGCGATCACGGCGTGCACGGCCCTGTCGGTGGGCTCCGCGAGGCGGGACAGGGCCGCCCGCGCCCACCGGTCGTCGGCCCCCTCTCCCGCGGTCACGCGGCCACCGCCATCTGGGTCCGGAGCGACAGGGCCATGTCGACGGCGTCCCGCCCGGGGCGCTGGAGCCCCGTGAGGTCGGCGATCGTCCACGCCGTCCGCAGGGTGCGGTCGTAGCCCCGCAGACTGATCGTCCCGTGCTCGAGGCCGCGGTCGAGGCTCCGCGCGTCGGACGCGGGCAGGCGCCACGGCGGGCGCCGCAGCACCGACCCCGGCACGGCGGAGTTCACGGCGGGCTCCGCCTCGAGCACCGCGGCCCAACGCTCGTGCTGGACCGCGCGGGCCTGACGGACGCGGGCGGCCACCACCTCGCTCGGCTCGCCGACCGGCTGGGCCGCGAGCGCGAGCCCCGGCGCCTGCACGTGCACCTGCAGGTCGACGCGGTCGAGCAGCGGTCCGGAGATCTTGGCGAAGTAGTTGCGTCGCGCGAGGGGTGTGCACGTGCAGTCGAGTCCCTTGCCCCACCCGTTGCCGCACGGGCACGGGTTCGCGGCGAGGACGAGCTGGAAGCGGGAGGGGAACGTGACGGACTCCCGAGCGCGCGCGATCGTCACGACCCCTCGCTCGATCGGGGTGCGCAGTGCCTGCAGGACCGACTTGGAGAACTCCGGTGTCTCGTCGAGGAACAGCACGCCGCGATGCGCCTGCGTGATCGCACCCGGTCGGACGTGCCCGCTGCCGCCGCCGATGACGGCCGCCATCGACGCTCCGTGGTGCGGCGCGACGAACGGCGGCCGGCGGATCAGTCGGGCGTCGCTGCCGAGGGCACCGAGGACTGAGTGGATCGCCGTGACCTCCATCGCCTCGGCGTCGTCGAGCCCGGGCAGCAGCCCGGGAAGACGCTCGGCCAGCATCGTCTTGCCGGCGCCGGGCGGGCCGGCCAGCAGCAGATGGTGGCCGCCGGCCGCAGCGATCTCGAGGGCGAGCTTCGCCTCCGTCTGCCCGAGGACGTCCCGCAGGTCGAGGACTGCGCCGTCAGAACAGGCCGGTTCCACGGCCGGCACGGCCACCTCCCGCACGGGCCTGCCCCGGTCGAGCGCCTGGTAGCGGGCCACCAGCTCCGCCACCCGTGCGACAGGGTGCACCTTGACCCCCGAGACGAGTCGCGCCTCCGCGGCGTTGTCGACCGGCACGACGACGTGGCGCACCCCGGCCAGGGCCGCCGCGTGGACCGCCGGGAGCACCCCCGGCACGGACCGGACCGACCCGTCGAGCCCCAGCTCGCCGAGGTGCAGCACCTCCTCGACGACACGCCCGGGGATCACACCCAGGGCCGCGCCGACGGCCACGAACGTGGCCAGGTCGAAGCCGGTGCCGATCTTGCGCAGACCGGCAGGAGACAGGTTGACGGTGACCCGCCGCTGGGCGACGTGGATGCCCACGGCCGACGCTGCTGCCTTGATCCGGTCGGGTGACTGGGCGACGGCGGAGTCACCGAGCCCGCTGATGACGAAGGCCGGCAGCCCGGCTGCCACGTGGGCCTCGACGTCGACGAGGAAGCCGGTGACGCCGCGAAGCCCGACGGACCGGGTCCGCCCCAGGCCGCTCACTGGACCGCCCTCAGGTGCTCGATCCGCGCCGGGCCGCTGCGCGGCCGCAGGATCGACACGACGTCGATCCGCGATGGGCGGCCCCGCCACTGGACGTCGGCGGCCTCGCGCCAGAGGCCGCTGAGCAGGCGGAGCCGGGCGAGCTTGAGGCGGGTGACGGCCTCGAACGGCGCCCCGAACGCCTGGGTCGTGCGCGTCTTGACCTCGACGAACACCAGGCACTCCTCGTCGAGCGCGACGATGTCGATCTCGCCCCGAACGCACCGCCAGTTGCGGTCGAGGATCATCAGGCCGCGGTCACGCAGGTAGCGCTCCGCGAGGCGCTCGCCGTACTGTCCGAGCGCTCGGGTCGCTCGTGCCGGGCTGCGATGAGCTGTGGCTGGGAGGTTCATGGGCCCCAGCCTGCGGCCCGAGGTCGCCGCCGCGAAAGCGGGTCCTTGGCGCCTGTGGACGGCCCGCGCGGCGACGTAGGGGTGTGGACAGGACGAGGGACCTCAGCCCGCCGTCACCCCACTGCACCACCCGGCCTGAGCCAGCGGAGCGGCATACGGCTCAACCGCCGAAGTCGCCTGACTCCGGGAGCTTGATGTCGGGCTTCGGCAGCTCCTCGATGTTGACATCCTTGAACGTCACCACGCGCACGTTCTTGACGAACCGCGCGGGACGGTAGATGTCCCACACCCATGCGTCGCTCATCGTGACGTCGAAGAACACCTCACCACCGTCGGTGCGGACCTTCATGTCGACGGAGTTGGCGAGGTAGAAGCGGCGCTCGGTCTCGACGACGTGGGTGAACAGGCCCACGACGTCGCGGTACTCCTTGTAGAGCTGCAGCTCCATCTCGGTCTCGTACTTCTCGAGATCTTCCGAACTCACCGACCACTCACCCGACCGTCGTTCCCGTTGGGCCACCCGGGATGGGCGCCGCCACCTGCCCATCATGCCCGACACCGGGCAGCCGCCACGACCGGCGGTGCAGCTCGCAGGGCCCGAGCCGAGCGAGCGCGTCCATGTGCTCGGGCGCCGCGTACCCCTTGTTGAGGTGCCAGCCGTATGAGGGGTGCTCGGCTCCCAGCTCGACCATGATCGTGTCCCGCTCCACCTTTGCCAGCACGCTGGCCGCGGCGACCGAAGAGCACTTCATGTCGGCCTTGATCATCGTCGAGACCGGCGGGGTCGCCGGTCCCGCGGGCTCGGTGAACGCGAGCAGCCCCACGTCAGTCGGAGCGGTGAGCCAGTCGTGGTTGCCGTCGAGGATGACGAGGTCGGGGGTCAGCTCGATGGCGGCGAGGGCGCGCAGGCCGGCGAGGCGCAGGGCCGCCATGATCCCGATCTCGTCGATCTCCTCGGGGCTCGAGTGACCGACGCCATGGGCCACGGCCCACCGGTGGATCCGCGGGACGAGGCCGCGGCGGGCCCGCTCGGTCAGCAGCTTGGAGTCGCGCACCCCGGTCGGGGCACTGCGCACGGTCTCGTCGATGACGACGACCCCGACGCTGACCGGTCCGGCGAGGGCGCCGCGGCCTACCTCGTCCATCCCGGCGAGCAGGCGGTGTCCCTGGCGCTGCAGCTGTCGCTCGACCCGCAGGGACGGCTTCTTGGAGGGAACGGCTCGGGCCGGCGTCATGACGCCTCAGGACGCCTTTGCCGTCGTCTTCGCGGGCGCGGGTCGCGTCGTGGGGCCGGTCGCCTTGCCCGTGGCCGGCGCCGTGGGCAGCTGGGTCGGTGAGACGGAGGAGGGCGCCGGGACCTTGTCGAACGTCCGGGCCGGCACCCCGAGCCATGTCACGTGGTCGATCGGCCAGACGATGAACAGGGCGCGCCCGACGATCTTGGACATCGGCACCGAGCCGTCCTTGCCGCCCGTGCCGTCGTCGTGGAACCGCGAGTCGGACGAGTCGGAACGGTGGTCGCCCATGACCCACACCGAGTCGGCCGGGACGATGATGTCGAAGGGCTCGTCGCTGGGGTGGTCGCCGGGCTTGATGTACGGCTCGGTGACCTCCACCCCGTTGACCTTGATCTTGCCCTTGCCGTCGGCCTGCACGTGGTCGCCCGGGAGCCCGATGACCCGCTTGATGAGGTGGTTCTCGGAGTCCTCGGGGAGCAGCCCGACGAAGACGAGCACGTCGTGGAAGGGCCCGCCGAACGTCGAGTGCTGGTTGTACTGCGCTCCCTGCAGCCAGGGGCGGGGGGTGCCGGGGTCCTCGAAGACGACGACGTCGCCCCGGCGCAGCTCGAACGGCCCGGGGGTCAGCTTGCTGACGATGACCCGGTCGTCGGGGACGAGGGTGTCCTCCATCGACCCGGACGGGATGTAGAAGGCCTGGAAGAGCCACGTCTTGACGACGAACGAGAGCACCATCGCGAGGACGACCACGATGACGATCTCGCGCAGTCCGGCGAGAATCGAGGCGCCGAAGCTGCGGGGCGCCTCGTCGACGTACTCCCCCTCGATCGGCTCCTCAGCGTCGACGGCCGACCCGGACGGAGTTGCATCCTGGGGGCGCTCGGGTTGCTGCGTCGACATCACTGACCGTTTCGTGGAATCGCGGACAAGGGGACTTGCGAGAGGGTACCGATCCGACCGGGCGGCCAGTATCGCACCCAAACCTGACCGATGATGTCCTCTTCCGGGACCATGCCGCCACCGGGCGCACCCAGCTGGGAACGGGAGTCCGCCGACTCGGACCTGTGGTCCCCCATCACCCAGACCCGCCCGGGCGGCAGGGTCACGTCGAACGTCGTCGCGCTCGGCTTGTCTCCCGGGTAGAGATAGGGCTCGTCCACCGGGACACCGTTGACGACGAGGCGCCCGTCCTCGGCACAGCAGCGCACGTGGTCGCCGGGCAGGCCGACGACCCGTTTGACGTAGTCGGTGTCGGAGCCCTGGCCGACGAGGCTCGCGACGGCGTCGGACACCCGCTGCAGCAGGCTCGGCGTGCCCTCGTCGAGGTTGAACGCCTTCGAGGCGTCGAAGACGATCACGTCCCCCCGGCGCAGGTCCTGAGACGAGCCGAGGCGGCTGACGAGGATGCGGTCGCCGATCTGGAGGGTGGGCTCCATCGACCCGCTCGGGATCGAGAAGGGCGCCGCGACGAACGCGCGCACGAGGAGGACTGTGACGACGAACCCGACCACCGGGACGAGCCAGCGCAGCCGGCGGTCCCGGCCGCTCCGGCGCCGCTCGTGGCGGGGCACGTCGGTGACCTCCGCGCGGTCCGCCTGGGGGGACGGCAACGGCGCGGTGGGACTCACCTGCCGGTCCTGCCGCTCGCTCGTCGAGGAGCCAGGGGCCGGCTGCGCCCCACCGCGCCGTCCGAAGATCAACGCGCCGATGTCACTGGGACTTGCTGGCCGCCTTGGCCGGCACGGTGTCGCGCTTCTCCTTGATCTTGGCGGCCTTGCCACGCAGGCCACGCAGGTAGTACAGCTTCGCCCGACGGACGTCACCACGGGTGACGACCTCGATCCTGTCGATGATCGGGGTGTGGAGCGGGAAGGTCCGCTCGACGCCGACACCGAAGGAGACCTTTCGGACGGTGAAGGTCTCGCCGACACCACCGCCGTGGCGACGGATCACGAT
This sequence comes from Intrasporangium chromatireducens Q5-1, assembly GCF_000576575.1. Lineage (GTDB taxonomy): Bacteria > Actinomycetota > Actinomycetes > Actinomycetales > Dermatophilaceae > Intrasporangium_A > Intrasporangium_A chromatireducens. The sequence goes on along the minus strand of NZ_AWQS01000066.1, from coordinate 2,298 downwards.
GCCCTGGAAGACCTGGACCCGGGAGCGCGTGCCCTCGATGACCTTGACGTGAACCTTGACGGTGTCGCCGGCCCGGAACTCCGGCACGTCGTCACGCATCGACGCGGCGTTGAGCTCGTCGAACTTGTGCATGGCTGCTTCGCTTTCTCACGGTGCCACAGGTCACCGGGGTGTCATCTGCCTCGAGACGTCCGTCGGGCCACGTCGACCCGGTCGGAGACCGAGCCGCACTCCCCCTGTGGCAGGGGCCGTCGAGTCCGGACGCAAGGAGCAATTCTGCCAGAGACGGTGCCGTCGGTGAAATTGCCCGGCGGCCCGGCCCGGCTGGCGTGCGCGACCCGCCCAGCGGCATACCGTGTCGTCGTGACGATCAACCCGGGCTGGTCGGTCTACGTCGCCCTGGCCGTGCTCCTTGCGGTGACCGTGGGAGCCAATCAGGCCGCCCGACTGGGCCTGGGCCGCGACGCCGTCGTCGCGGGGGTCCGTGCCGTCGTCCAGCTCACCCTGGCCGCCGGGATCATCACGTTCGTCGTCCGCTCGATCTGGTGGTCGGTCGTCGCGCTCCTCGGCATGTTCGTCATGGCGGTGCTCACCACGTGCCGGCGGGTGGAGGCGCCAGGCGCCTGGCCGTGGGCCGCCGCGGCCATGGCGTGCGGCATCGTGCCCGTGCTGGCGATCCTGCTCGCGACGCGGACGATCCCGATCGAGGGGATCGCCCTGATCCCCGTGGTGGGGATTGTGCTCGGCAACACGATGACGGTGCACACCCTGGTCGGGAGGCGCTCCTTCGCAGCACTGCGGGAGGAGATGGGGCAGTACGAGGCGGGTCTGTCGCTCGGCCTGCTGCCGCACCAGGCGATCGACGAGATCATCGGCCGACGGGTGCCGGAGGGCCTCATGCCGAGCCTCGACCAGGTGCGGACCTCGGGGGTGGTCACGCTCCCCGGCGCGTTCATCGGCGTCATGCTCGGCGGCGGCAGTGCGGTCCAGGCCGCGACCGCCCAGGTGCTCGTCCTGTTCGCGATCATGGCGACGCAGAGCATCACGGCCGGGGTCGAGGCGCGCCTGATCCGTGCACGCCGGCTCCTGCCGACGGACCTCGCCGGCTCACTCGTATCGTGACAGCCGCTTGACCCAGTACCCGCTGGTCGGGCGGTAGCCCGCCCGCCGGTAGGTCCGCGTCCGCGCGTCCGTCGGGCGCGGGTCGTCCAGCACCAGCTGCCGTATGCCGCTCACCGCGCTCTGCGCCGCGACGTCGAGCAGGTGCCGGGCGAGCTCGTCCCCCGCGAGGTCGGGGACGAGGGCCGGTGCCGTGACGTGCAACGTCTCGCCGTCCGCCTCGACGCGGACGGCACCGAGGAGCCGGCCGCCCCGCCGGGCGAGCCACGTCGTCCCGGTGTCCAGCTCGGCACGGAGCGACTCCAGGGTCGGCCCGCGCCCGGCAGCGTGCAGGACGGTGAGCAGCTCCGGCAGGTCACCGGACACGGCCGTGGCCACGTCGACGTCCTGGCCGACGGAGGACGGGTGGAGCAGGTCCGGACGGCGGGCGGCTGTGCGAGCGAGCCGTTGCTCGTGCCGCCACTGGGCGATCGCAGCGTGGTTGCCCGACAGGAGGACCTCGGGCACGGACCGGCCCCGCCACTCCCGGGGCTTCGTGTAGATCGGGTACTCGAGCAGGCCGTCCTCGTGGGACTCCTCGACGAGGGACTCGGCGTTGCCGATGACGCCCGGCACGAGGCGGGCGACGGCCTCGACGATCGCCAGGACCGCCACCTCTCCCCCGTTGAGCACGTAGTCACCGAGGCTGACGACCGAGACGTCGACGCCGAGGTCCTCCCGCGCGAACTCGTAGACGCGCTCGTCGATCCCCTCGTAGCGGCCACATGCGAAGGCCAGCCAGGGCTCGGCGGCCAGCTCCCGCGCCAGCGCCTGCGTGAACGGCGCGCCGCCTGGACCGGGCACGACGAGTCGGGGCCGCTTCGTGGTCGGCGGATCGGCTTGTGCGGCAACGTGTTCGAGCGCCTCTGCCCACGGCTGGGGCTTCATGACCATGCCGGCCCCACCCCCGTAGGGCGTGTCGTCGACGGTGCGATGCCGGTCGTGCGTGAAGTCACGCAGGTCGTGGACGTGCACGTCGAGCAGCCCGTCCTGCCGCGCCTTGCCGATGAGCGAGAGGTCGAGGGGCGAGAGGTAGTCGGGAAAGATCGACACGACGTCGATCCGCAGGGCCGCGGGCATGGGGGGAATTGTGCCAGCCGCCGTCCCAGCCCCACCGTCGAGTGAGCGCGAACTCCGGTT
>NZ_AWQS01000065.1 GCF_000576575.1 Intrasporangium chromatireducens Q5-1 | reverse complement strand
GACGGAGGTTTCGGCTCGGACGGGCGGCTATTTACGTGCCAGAGGCCACTATCCGTCGAGAGGCCACTATCCGTCGGACCTACCCTTGTCGGGTGCAGATCCTGACCGAGGCGCAGTGGCTCGCCGCGACCGCCGCCCACGAGGCGCGCATCGACGCACTCACCGCCGGTCACCGCACGCGACGGGCAGAAGGGCGCAAGCACCCTGTCGAGGACTTCCTCTTCACCTACTACCCGTGGACCCCGGCCCAGCTGCGTCGCTGGCACCCTGGCGCCGGCGTCGCACTCGCGGGCGGTGGCTCTGCGCCGCAACGGAACTGGCGCTTCTACCGACTGACCGGTGACCGGGTCGGTGTCGACCTCGACGCCTTCCTCGACGCCCGCGGCGACACGGTGCGCTTCGTGCGTGACCTCGTCTCCCGCACCGCCGGACGACCTGGGCGGTTCGGCTGCTTCGGCCTGCACGAGTGGGCGATGGTCTACCGCCTCGGTCAGGACCAGGTCCGGCATACGGCGTGGCCGCTTCGCCTGGGGCAGGAGGGCACGGACGAGGTGGTGGAGTCGCACCAGCTCGCCTGCACGCACTTCGACGCCTACCGGTTCTTCACCCCCGAGGCGGCGCCGCGCAACGCGCTGCGACCCACCCGGGCCGGCCAGGCGGCATCCGAACAACCGGGGTGTCTCCACGCCGGGATGGACCTCTACAAGTGGGCGATGAAGCTCTCCCCCGCCGTCGGCAGCGACCTCACTGCCGACGCGTTCGAGCTGGCCCGGGACATCCGCGAGCTCGACATGCGGGCCGCGCCGTACGACCTGCGCGAGCTGGGCTACCTGCCCATCCCGATCGAGACGCCCGAGGGCAAGGCGGAGTACGTCGCAGCCCAGCGCGGCTTCAGTGAGCGCGGCCAACGGCTGCGCCGCCGCCTGCTCGACACCCTCGACCGCGTGCTCGGTCAGGTGCCGGCGCTCGAGTCGTCGTCTCCGTCGACGTAGAGACAGAACGGGTGGCCGGCGGGGTCGAGCATGACCCGCACGTCCTCCTGCGGCTGGTGCTCGGCCAGCTCCGCGCCGAGGCCGACCGCATGCTGCACCGCTGCGTCGAGGTCCCCGACCTGCAGGTCGAGGTGCAGCATCATGATCGGCTCACCCGGCCGGCTCGGCCAGGTGGGACGGACATAGTTGGGCTCCTGCTGGAAGGCGAGGTTATAGCCCGACGTCTCGTCGGGGGCGAGGGTCGCCCATTGGGACGTGTCCTTGAAGAGCCGCCAGCCGGTGAGCCGCTGGTAGAAGTGGCCCAGCTCGGAGGCGTCGGGGCAGTCGAGAACGACGCCGAACCACTGGGGCGCGGTGGGGAGGGACATGTCCCCAGTGTGCTCGCCAGCACTACTACTGGCACCTCGACGATACGCCGCACACACCGATCGGGCCGAGGTCCGAGAGTCGGAGGCGTCTGACCGGATCGGTCAGCGAATCGGGACGCCCTGCCGGATGAGGCCGTGGACGAGGCCGTCGACGAGGGCACGCCACGACGCCTCGATGATGTTCGCGGCGACACCGATGGTGTTCCACGACGTCTCGCCGTCCGACGTCTCGATCAGGACGCGCGTCACCGCGTCGGAGCCGTGCGAGGCATCGAGGATGCGCACCTTGAAGTCGATCAGCTCGAGTTTCTCGATCTCGGGGTAGGCGACGGCGATCGCCTGCCGCAGTGCGTGGTCGAGCGCGTTGACCGGCCCGTTGCCCTCGCCCGTCGCGACGGTTCGACGGCCGTCGGCGTGCAGCTTGACCGTCGCCTCCGATATGGCCTCGCCCGAGCCGCTCGCCTCGGTGATGACCCGCCACGACTCCACCTCGAAGTAGTCCGTGCACCCCGGTTCGAGGGTCCGACGCAGCATCAGCTCGACGGACGCGTCGGCGGCGTCGAACGTCCAGCCCTGCAGCTCGAGAGCCTTGACCTCCGCGAGCACGGACGCCACGACCTCGGGGCGGCTCGCGACGTCGAGCCCGGCCTCGCGTGCCTTCAGCTCGATGCTGGCCCGCCCCGCCATGTCGGAGACGAGGGTGCGCATCCCGTTGCCGACGAGGGACGGGTCCATGTGCTGGTAGAGGTCGGGGTCGACCTTGAGCGCGCTCGCGTGCAGGCCGGCCTTGTGCGCGAAGGCGCTCGCGCCGACATACGGCTGCCGGCTGTAGGCCGGGACGTTGGTGACCTCGCTGATCGCGTGCGCGATCGGCATCGCCTGGCGGAACGCGTCGGGCTCGAGCGCGTCGAGGCCGAGCTTGAACTGCAGGTTGGCGGCGACCGTGAGCAGGTCGGCGTTGCCGGTGCGCTCGCCGTAGCCGTTGACGGTGCCCTGCACGTGCGTGGCGCCGGCCCGGACGGCCGCCACCGAGTTGGCCGCGGCGCAGCCGGTGTCGTTGTGGCAGTGGGCGCCGACGCGCGCCCCGGTCGAGGCGATGACATCGGTGACGACCTGCTCGACCTGGTGCGGGAGCATGCCGCCGTTCGTGTCGCAGAGCACGACGACCTCGGCGCCCGCCTCGTGCGCGGTGCGGACGACCCGGAGCGCGTAGTCGCGGTCGAGGTGCCAGCCGTCGAAGAAGTGCTCGGCGTCGAGGAAGACCCGGCGGCCCTGGGCCACGAGGTGGCTCACCGTGTCACGGATCATCTCGAGGTTCTCCTCGAGCGTGGTCCGCAGGGCTTCCTCGACGTGCCGCACATGCGACTTCGCGACGAGGCAGACCACCGAGGTGCCCGCCTCGAGCAGGGCCTGGACGAGCTGGTCCTCGGCCGCGGACGAGCCGGCCCGGCGCGTCGACCCGAAGGCCGCCAGCGTCGCGTGCTCGAGCGTCAGCTCGTGCTTGGCCCGCTCGAAGAACTCCGTGTCCTTGGGGTTGGCGCCGGGCCAGCCCCCCTCGATGAAGTCGACCCGCAGCTCGTCGAGCAGGCCCGCGATGGCGAGCTTGTCCGACACGGAGAGGTTGAGCCCCTCCTGCTGTGCGCCGTCGCGCAGGGTCGTGTCGTAGACGTGGAGCGCTTCCATGCTCTGTCCCTTGTTCCGTGGTTCTCGTGCTCTTCTCGTATGCCGCTCAGCCCGGTCGGCCTTGCAGCGTCTCCCTCGTGGGTGGGTCGGGAAACAAAAAGACCCCCCAGGGTTCGGGAGGTCTGCGCGACGAGGGTCTCTCGTCGCGCTAGGCGATAATGAGCGTGGCGGTTGCCGCGAGGTGCTTCATCACGAGCGTCACTGTAAGCCCATCCGCCGCGATGCGGACGCGGCGTCCGGATGGTGGATTCCAGATCGGGACGTAAGGGCCGAAGGTCCGTGTTGGTTCTCACGGGCCGGCCGGGCCCAGTCCGTGCAATCGGCAGGCACACCGGGCAGGAGGCTCCTAGCGTGGAGTGATCTTCTCGACTCGGGAGGCTCACATGAAGCGACTCACGCGGCTGCTGGCCGCCACCGCCCTCGTCCTTGCCGGAGGAGGTGGGGCAGCTGCTGTGGCGGCTCCCCCGCAACCGCCTCCGGGGCTGCCGCTCTACCTCGCGCTGGGCGACTCCGTCGCCAACGGGCAGAACTCTGCTGCTCCGAGCGACATCGACGCCTACTGGGCGCAGGTGGCGCTGTGGAGGCAGAACGGCTACGTCACGCCGTTGCGCGCCTACCTCAAGGGAGCGCTCAACTGCCTGCCGGCGGCCAGCCCCAACGCTGCCGATGGCTGCAAGCAGCTCCAGCTCACCAACCTGGCCCGGTCCGCGGTGCCTCCCAACGGGAGCAACCCGGGGCTGAACGGGGTGACCACCCAGTCGCTCATCGTCGAGCAGCTGCCCGTGGCGGAGGCCACTCTCACGGCCCGCAACAAGGACGCCAACCCACGCGACAACGTGCAGGTGGTGACCCTGACGGTCGGTGGGAACGAGATCTTCGACGCCTTCCAGACGCAGGACCCCGCGCGGCTACAGGCTGCGCTGCTCACCTTCATCGGCAACTACAACGAGATCCTCGCTCGGCTTCGCGCCGCTGCCGGGCCGGACATGCCGATCATCACGATGACCTACTTCAACCCGCTCCCTTACTGCGGTTACGCCGCTTATGGTGACGCGGCGAACTACGTCCTGGAGGCGCTGCCGACCCCGTACGGGACCGGCCTGAACGGCATCATCCGGAACCTCTCGGCAGCCCATGGCGCCGTGCCGGCTGAGGTGTTCGGCAAGCTCGGCGCCGGCGACTTCTTCGACTGCAAGCACCCCAACACGAGTGGCTACGCGAAGATCACGACCGCCTTCGAGGCGGCCTGGCAGACCGCCATGGCGCGGAAGGGCTGACCTGGCCTTCAAGCACGCGGCTGGCCCTCGAGGAGCGGCTCGAGGGCCAGCGCCACTCCGTCCTCGTCGTTTGCGCCGCACAACGCGTCCGCAACGGCGAGGACGTCTGGGTGGGCGTTGGCCACGGCCCAGCCCACACCCGCCCAGGTGAGCATCGGCAGGTCGTTCGGCATGTCACCGAAGGCCCAGACCTCCTGCGGGCCGATGCCGAGCTCGGCCGCCCACCGCTCGAGGACGACCGCCTTGGTGACGCCAACAGCGTTGATCTCGGCGAGGCCGCCGGCGCCGGAGTACGCGAAGCTGGCTCGCTCCCCCACGATGGCACTGACCCGTTCGAGGAAGGCCGCGGCCGGCACCGACCGGGACCGGGCCAGCAGCTTGCCGACCGGCTCGCCGGCGAGCTGCTCGATCGGCGCCTCCACCGCATCGGCGGGGATCGGGTGCAGCGGGTCGTGCACGAACCCGGACTCGAACCACAGCCCCGAAGCCCGCTCCGCCGCGAAGGCGACGTCGGGCACCGCGGCCCGGACGTCCGACACGAGGGAGCGCACGACCGCCTCGTCGAAGCCGTTGGCCGACAGCACCGTCCGCGTCCCCACGTCGTAGACGAAGGCGCCGTTGCCGCAGATCACCGTCCCGTGCCCGGCGACGGCATCGGCCAGCGAGTCGAGCCAGCGAGGCGGCCGGGCCGTCACGAAGACAACCTCGATGCCGGCCTCCTCGACGGCAACGAGGACCTCGGCGGTCCGGTCGGACAGGGTGCCGTCCGACCGGAGCAGCGTGCCGTCGAGGTCGGACGCGACAAGCCTGGGCCGGTCCACGCCAGTCAGGCCAGCCGGGTCATCCAGCCGTGGGTGTCCTCGGCGCGGCCGTACTGGGTGTCGAGCAGCTTGGTGCGCAGCTTCGTGGCGATGGTGTCCTCGTGCCCGTCGCGCCGATGGTCGCAGGAACCGCCCTCCCAGCGCAGCTCCCCGACGGGGGTGATGACCGCCGCCGTCCCGCAGGCGAAGACCTCGGACAGGTCGCCGCTGGCCGCCGCGTCCTTCCACTCCTGGATCGGGACGCGCCGCTCCTCGGCCGTCAGGCCCTCCTCCTTGGCGAGCTCGAGGATGGAGCCGCGGGTGACGCCCTCGAGGATCGAGCCGGTCAGCTCCGGGGTGACGATGCGCCCGTCCTTGTAGACGAGGAAGAGGTTCATCCCGCCGAGCTCCTCGATGTAGGTGTGCGTCGAGGAGTCGAGGAAGACGGCCTGGTCACAGCCGTGCTCCATGCCCTCGAGCTGCCCGGCGAGCGAGGACGCGTAGTTGCCGCCGCACTTGGCCGCCCCGGTACCGCCGGCCCCGGCGCGGGCGTACTGCGTCGAGATCCAGAGGTTCACCGGCTTCAGGCCACCCGAGAAATAGGCCCCCGCCGGTGAAGCGATGACCGCGTAGGTGACCTCCTTGGCCGGCCGCACGCCGAGGAACGCCTCGGAGGCGAACATGAACGGCCGCAGGTAGAGGCTCTTCTCGCCGCTCTCGCCCGGGTCGGGCACCCACTCCTTGTCGACGGCGACGAGCTGACGCAGCGACTCGAGGAAGTCCTCGGTCTCGAGCACCGGCAGGGCCAACCGCTTCGCGCTCCTGGCGAACCGGGCCGCGTTCGCCTCCGGCCGGAAGGTCCACACGGAGCCGTCGGCGTGCCGGTAGGCCTTCATCCCCTCGAAGATCTCCTGCGCGTAGTGCAGGACGGCGGCGGCCGGCTGCAGCTGGAACGGACCGTACGGCTGGACCCGGGCGTTGGCCCAGCCACCGTCAGCCGTCCAGTCGATGACGACCATGTGGTCGGTGAAGGTCTTGCCGAAGCCCGGGTTCTCGTGGACCTTCGCGATCGTCTCGGCCTGCGCCGGGTCGGGTCGGCGGTTGACCTCGAACGAGAGCGCGGAGCGGGTGGACGTCGTGTCCGTCATGGGAAGCCTCCAGTGGATCGGCGGTGATCGTCGTCAGGCTACCGCCCACATCGTGAGACGGCGAAGCCGGCCGAGCGAGCGGACAGGAGAGAGAGAAGGAGCCGTATGCCGACCCACGGGGGCTCCGCCCCCGTGCACCCCCGACAAGACAGGTGGGGTGAGCGGCATACGGCTGAGTGGGTGTCGGCTCAGAGACGCGACGCGGTGGCGTCGCCGACCTGTGCGGTCGTGCGTGTGGTGTCACCACGCTCGGCCAGGTCGGCCGCTACGGCGGCCTCGACCCGGGACGCCTCGGCGTCGTGGCCGAGGTGGGCGAGGAGCATGCCGACCGACAGGATCGTCGCGGTCGGGTCGGCCTTGCCCTGCCCGGCGATGTCGGGAGCCGACCCGTGGACCGGCTCGAACATGCTCGGCGTCGTGCGGTCGGGGTTGATGTTGCCCGACGCAGCGAGGCCGATGCCGCCGGCGATGGCCGCGGCGAGGTCGGTGATGATGTCGCCGAAGAGGTTGTCGGTGACGATGACATCGAACCGACCGGGGTCGGTGGCGAGGAAGATCGTCGCCGCGTCGACGTGCTGGTAGGCGGTCTCGACGTCGGGGAACTCCGCGCCGACCTCCTCGACCGTGCGCCGCCACAGGTGACCGGCGTGCGTGAGGACGTTGTGCTTGTGCACGAGCGTGAGGTGCTTGCGGGGCCGGGCCTGGGCGCGCGCGAAGGCGTCGCGGACGACGCGCTCGACGCCATACCGGGTGTTGACGCTGACCTCGGTCGCGATCTCGGCCGGCGTGCCGACGCGCAGCGCGCCGCCGTTGCCGACGTAGGGCCCTTCGGTGCCCTCGCGGACGACGACGAAGTCGATCCCGTTCGGGGCGACGCGGTCGACGGCGAGCGGGCTCGCCACCCCCGGGTAGAGCTTGGCCGGGCGGAGGTTGACGTAGTGGTCGAGGGCGAAGCGCAGCGGCAGCAGGATGCCGCGCTCGAGCACGCCGGAGGGGACGCTCGGGTCGCCGATCGCGCCGAGGAGGATGGCGTCGTGCTGGCGCAGCTCGTCGACGACGCCCTCGGGGAGGGTCTCGCCCGTCCGGTGCCAGCGCTGCGCGCCGAGGTCGTAGTCGGTGGTCGAGACCTTGGGACCTCCTGAGCCGCCGATCGCGTCGAGGACCTTCAGGCCCTCTGCCACGACCTCGGGACCGATGCCGTCGCCCCCGATGACGGCGATGGACAGGGAGTCGGTGCGGTCTGCGTCTGGCATGGGTCACAGCCTAGGACTCGTCTTGTGATGTGGAATCGGCATCTCATTTGCCGAACATGACGAAGGGCCCGGCCAACTCGGCCGAGCCCTTCGGTGTCTGGTGAGTGAGTCTCACTCGTCGGTATGGCCCTGGTCGCGCAGGTCCATGCTCTCCTGCAGTGCCCGGCGGGCCGCCTGTGCTTCTTCGCTCATGATGATCAGTCCCTGTTCTCACAAAAGTATGAATGTCGGTCCGGAGGCTCCAGCCCTTTGAGGGCGAGCCGGTCAGCGTGGAGGATGCGCGGGATCTCCGCGGCGAGGTCGCTGACTACCTGGACTCGCCGCGGCGGATAAGGATGAGTACCTGACGCCGCGTCATGTCCTCCACGGTACGCGCGCTCATTGCCTCCACAAGTGGTTTCCCACGACCCGAGACGGCAGGCAGACCTATGAGGCGACGTCCCGCCGCTCGAACGCGAGCGCGCCGCCGACGACGAGGACCGCGACCGTGGCGACTGCCACGGTGACCCCCAGCCACGAGACCCCCGCGTGCAACGGGTCGTGCCCGGCGTACTGGAAGAACGGCGACAGCTTCTGGAACGGCTCGAGCCAGGAGACGAGTCCACCGAGCCCGTTGACGACATAGGCGACGACGGCGACGAAGGCGGGCACCCCGCGGCTGAGGGCCAGCCTGCCGGTGGCGGCGCCGACGAGCAGCGACAGCGCGCCGAAAACCAGACCGAGGAGGGCCAGGTGCAGCATGGCAGCCGCGACCTTGCCGGCCGGCAGGTCCAGACCCACGAAGGTGCCCTCCAGGAGGAGGGCCACACCGAGGAGCGTGGTCAGGCCAAGGGCGCCGAGGACCATCGCGACCGCCTTGTCGACGACGATCCGGCTCCGGGCGACGGGGGTCGCGAGGAGCAGGTCGAGCGTGCGTCGGTCCTCCTCCCCCGCCACCGCGCCCGAGCCTGCGAGCACGGCATAGAGGATGACGAGGATCGGGCCCATGAAGGAGAGGAACTCCACCTGTATGTAGCCGACCGGGGTCGACATGTCGGCTCCCGATGTCGCGAGGAGGTTGCGCAGGGCCTGCGGCATCTGGTCGAGGAAGTCCTGCATGGAGGGCTGGTCACGGATGCTCGGCCACAGGGCGACGTACATCGCGACGAGCAGGACCACGCTCAGGCACCATGCGGCATACGACCGGCGCTGGTCACGCAGGGTCTTCAGGAGCACGTCACGCAACATCGGCGGCCGCCTTCGTGTAGTAGGCCATGAAGGTCTCCTCGAGCTCCGCCTCGATGCACGTCAGGTCGACGACCTCGTGACGGCTGACCTCCTTCAGCAGCGGGTCGAGGGATGACTGGGGCGCGTCGCAGCGCAGCAACGCGCCCTCGATGCGAACGTCCCTGACTCCCTCGATGGTCTCGAAGGCCCCAGCCGCGACCGGACTGGCGAACTGGACCTCGACGTGGTGCAGCGCCTTGGCCCGCACGTCGTCCAACCGCTCGACGGCGACCAGGCGGCCCCGGCTGATGACACCGATCCGCGTCGCGACCCGCTGCACCTCGCTCAGCACGTGCGAGCTGAGCAGCACGGTCCCGCCGCGGGCGGCATGCTGCGCGAGCAGGGTATGGAACTCCCGCTGCACCATCGGGTCGAGGCCGCTCGACGGCTCGTCGAGCACGAGCAGCTCCGGCCGCGTCATGAGGGCGAGAACCAGGGCGAGCTTCTGCCGGTTGCCCCGTGACAGCTCGCGCGCGGGGCGACGCAGGCCGAGCCCGAGCCGTTCGGCCAGGGCACCCGCTTCGGGCGGTCGGCCGAGGCCCTGCAGGTGACCCACGAAGTCGACGTGGTCCTGGCCGGTCAGGCGGTCGTAGAGCGCCACATCGCCCGAGATATAGCCGACCCGACGGTGGATCGCGCTCCGGTCACGCCACGCATCGAGCCCGAACACCTCCACGCGCCCCGAAGTCGGGCGGATCATCCCCATGACGAGACGCAGGGTCGTCGTCTTGCCGGCACCGTTCGGGCCGAGGTAGCCGAACACGTCACCGGCCTCCACGACCAGGTCCACGCCCCCGAGCGCCTCGGTCGTCCCGAACCGCTTGGTCACGTCCTCACACCGGATCACCGCAGCGCCCATGCCCTCAGGCTCCCGCCGCCGTCGGCGCCCTGCCGGGACCAATGGCCCCCCGTATGCCGCTGGGCTGGGACCGGGCGTCACGCGCAGCCCCAGCCCAGCGGCATACGAGAGGGCTTGGCGAGCCCTCGTGACCTTGGCTCAGTCCTCCAGGTCGACGACGGCGAACTTCGTCGCCTCGATGACCTCGGCGAGCTCACCCGCGAGCTGCTGCGAGACGACGTTGTCGACGTTGAGCACGCCGATGGCGCTCTCGCCGTGTCGCGAGACCTGCATGCCGCCGATGTTGACGCCGGCGTCGCCGAGCAGCTGGCCGATCCGGCCGACGACCCCGGGACGGTCGGTGTACTCGAAGACGAGCATGTGGTCGGACAGCGGCACCTCGAGGTCGTAGTCGCCGACGCCGACGAGCTTCTCGACCATCTTCGGGCCGGTGAGGGTGCCCGCCACGGAGACGATCGTGCCGTCGGCGAGGGTGCCGCGGAGGATCGTGATGTTGCGGAAGTCACCGGCGTCGGGCGAGGTGACGAGACGCACCTGGCAGTCGCGCTGCTCCGCGAGGACCGGCGCATTGACGTAGGTCACCGGGTCCTCGACGACATCGGTGAACAGGCCCTTGAGGGCGACGAGCTTCCAGACACTGACGTCGTGCTCGGTGATCTCGCCACGGACATCGATGTCCAGCTGGGCCGGGACGGCGCCGGCGACGGCGGTGAAGATGCGACCGAGCTTCTCCACCAAGGTGATTCCCGGACGCACCTCCTCGGCGATGAAGCCGCTGCTGACATTGACCGCATCCGGCACGAGCTCGCCGCCGAGTGCCAGACGCACCGACTTGGCGACCGCGATGCCGGCCTTCTCCTGCGCCTCCTCGGTCGACGCACCGAGGTGCGGCGTCACGACGACAGACTCGTGGGCGAAGAGCGGCGACTCCGTGCAGGGCTCCGACGCGAACACGTCGATCCCGGCACCGGCGACGCGACCTTCGTCGAGCGCGCGCGCCAGAGCCGCCTCGTCGACGATGCCACCGCGGGCCGCGTTGACGATCCGGACCGACGGCTTCACCTTCGACAGCGCGTCCTCGCCGATGAGGCCGAGGGTCTCGGGCGTCTTGGGCAGGTGGATCGTGATGAAGTCGGACTCGGCGAGCAGCTCGTCGAGACCGACCAGCTGCGCCCCGATCTGGCCTGCCTTGGCCGCGGAGGCGTAGGGGTCGTAGGCGAGGATCTTCATCCCGAAGCCCTTGAGGCGCTCGGCGACGAGGGCGCCGATGCGGCCGAGACCGACGACACCGACCGTCTTGTCGAGCAGCTCGACTCCGGAGTACTTGCTGCGCTTCCAGGCGCCGCCCTTGAGCGCCTCGTTGGCCGGCGCGATGTTGCGGGCCGTGGCCAGGAGCAGGCCGACCGCGAGCTCGGCGGCGGAGGTGATGTTCGACGTCGGCGCGTTGACGACCATGATCCCGGCCTGGGTCGCGGCCGCGACGTCGACGTTGTCGAGCCCGACTCCGGCGCGCGCGACGACCTTGAGCTTCTTGCCGGCGGCGAGCGCCTCGGCGTCCATCTTCGTGGCGGACCGGATCAGGATCGCGTCGACGTCCGCGAGCGCCGGGAGCAGCTCGTCGCGGTTGGCTCCGTCACAGTGACGGACCTCGAAGTCGGGGCCGAGCGCGTCGAGCGTCGCGGGCGAGAGCTCTTCGGCAATGAGAACGACAGGTTTGGACACAGGGGGCTTCCTTCGGACGGTGTACGGGCCCCGCCGAGCGCGGGCCAACGACTGGCACCGCGATGTGCCGGCTCCACTCTAGGACCGGCCCCACCCCGTCCGGGAGGGTGCGCTCAGGATGTGACCGTGACGTGCACCTCAGGTGTCCGGCACGCGAAGGCCAGCTGAGCGGCATACCTTCCCGCTCTCCACCGGAGGAGTGACCGCGGACTTGCGCGGCCTTCACGCGAGCAGGGCGGCTCCGAGGTCCTCGCCGGGGAGTGCTCCCGGGAGCACCGCGTACACCCCGCTGCTGATGGGGGTGGTCCACACGTTGAGCAGGTCCGCCTCTGCGAGGCGGCGCTGGATCGGGAGAAACTGCCGGAGCGGGTCGGCCTGGTAGGACACGAAAACCAGTCCGCTGTTGGAGCGCTGCCGACCGGTCGGTGCCTCGTCGTAGGAGTACGGCGCCCGGAGAATGCGTTCATGCGGTGCAGCGGGCATCGCGCGGCGCATGTGCGAGACCGGGTCGATGACCGGGAATCCGAGCTCGTCCTCAGCACGCAAGTCCGGCTGGTCGGTCTCGAGGCGTCCCGTGAGGGGGGCTCCGGAGCCGAGACGTCGGCCGACGGCGTTCTCCCGAGCGACCCGGTCCGCTCGGTCCCACGTGTCGAGGTTCATCGCGATCCGCCGGATGATCAGTGCGGTGCCGCCGGCGAGTCCGTGCGGAGCAGGTGCACCATCCGCGCCGAGCCACACGAGGGCGTCGTCCGCGCCGTCGGTGCGTGGCTGGACGGTGCCGTCCACCTGGCCGAAGAGGTTGCGGAACGGCATGCCGGGGCGGCTCGAGGTGAGCGGCTCCCGGAATCCGCGCTGGACCCACCGCTGGACGGCAAGCGGCTCGGCGCCGACCACGAGCCGGCGCTGGGCATGCGCCACGGCAACAGGTGAGTCGGCACGGATCTGGAGGAGGACGTCCGTCTGCGGCCAGTGGCCATCGAACCGGTCGATCGTGAACGACGGCAGCGGGGCGAGCCACGAGGGCCGGTGCGGAACGAGTCCGGCCGCGTCGTAGAAGCCCGGACCGACGGCGAGTGTGATGCTGAGACGGGACGGAACCTCGGCCAGCTCGGGTTCCAGGTCGGTCAGTGGCGCCTTCGCCGCCATGAGGCGGTCGATGTCGTCGGTCCACACCCGGAGCAGCCGTCGACACGTGTCCTTGGTCGCACCGGCCGGCAGGTCGAGACCCACGAAGGCGGCGAAGGGCTGAGGGTCGTCCGTGACCCCCGCCTGCCGGGGGCCACGGAAGGGCATCGTCGCCGGGTGCGCGGGCGGCGGCGGCTCCTCGTCGGCGCGAGAGGGCGCGGACGTCGCATCGGAGAGCCGGCTGACGGCGAGGGCGCCGACACCGGCGCCGCCGGCGAGCAGCCCAGTGCGAAGCAGGGTGCGACGGCCCACTCCGGTCATCGGTGGTCCTCGGGGGCGTAGGTCTCCTCGGCGCCGGCGAACGATCGGACGGGCACCGTCCACTCCACATTCGCGCCGTCCGCCGTCCGGAGCACGAGGGAGACGTCGCCGCCGTTGACCAGAGCCGAGTGGAGGTTGACCAGCATGATGTGGTCGGCACCGGGGGTCAGCTCTGCGGAGCCTCCCGCCGGGACCGTGAGGCCGCCCTGCTTCTGGGTCATCTTCATCGAGCCGTCCGGCTGCTTCACCATCGAGTGGATCTGCACGTCGGCCGCGGCGGGGCTCGATCCGCCGAGCAGGGTGACGTCCTTCGCCCCGGGGTTCACGACCGTGCCGAACACGGCCGTCATGCCCGACCCGGCCTTGGCCCAGCCGGACTGGAGCGTCACCTGTCCACCCTGCTGCGCGCTGGGCGGGAGTGCTGCGGAGCCCGGTCGTGGGCTCGAGGCGACCGGGATGGGAGTGGGATCGGGAGAGCCGGAGCATGAGGCGAGCGTCGTCGCAGCCGCAAGTGCGAGGGTCGCCATCTCGGCGAGGCGCTTCGTCCGGTGGGCAGGCGGAACTGGGGTGCAGGTCATCTGGGGTCCTTCGAGGAATGCGGGTCGACTGGGGGTCACTGCCGTCGACGCGGCCAGCGGGCACGCGTCGGCACTCCCCGAGCCCTGATGCTGGAGGAGTGCAGTCAGGCACTCACCGGCGGCCCGCGACCGGGAGCGAGGCCCACCAACGGCTGCGACCGGCGCAACGCCACGTCGGCGGAGACGCGCACGCGCGTCGTGACCCGCCGAGCGACGCGTGGGAGGGTCGGCAGGACGAGGTCGACGAGTCGCCACAACACGGCCTCGCCACGGGCCAGCGCGATCGCGAGGACCAGTGCCGCGACCAGGTGAGCGCCTCCCATGAGCAGGCCCATCGGGGCCATGCCGCCGTGGCCAGCGGGGTGCGGCAGGCAGGCCAGGTGGACGACGTGGTGCACACCCGACGTCGTGCAGGCCACTACGGCGTCGCCGGCGGAGAAGAAGCCCAGCACGCCGTGGCCGACGAACTGCCCGATCGCGAGCGTTGGCAAGAGGTGACGCACCTGACGCTGCCGTCGCGAGGCGAGCAAGGCGGCCGGCCAAGCGAGCAGGACCAGGGCCGCGACACCGACGAGCGAGGCCTCTCCCCCACCCGTGATGTGGCCGGCCGAGGTGAGCGAGACGATCGCGGCCACGAAGCCGAGCGCACGCAGCAGGCGGACCGCGCCGCCGCCTGCATCCAGCATGGGCCCGATCCTAGGCGATGAACTACACGTCGTAGGAGACAGGGTGGCAGGTGGTCCCCGACGCCGACACGGACGCGAACCGGCCACGAAGTGCAGGATCCCAACCGGAGTTGGGGCACTTCGTGGCCGGTTCGCGTGTCGTCAGCGCGCCGCAGACCCCTCGACGTAGTCGGCGTCCGTGTCCTGCACCCACGCCATGAGCTTGCGCAGCTCCTTGCCGGTCGCCTCGATGGGGTGCTGGGCACCCTTCTCGCGCAGCGCCGTGAACTCCGGTGCACCGGCGTCCTGGTCGTCGATGAACCGCTTCGCGAAGGCGCCGTTCTGGATGTCCGCGAGGACGTCCTTCATGTTCTCCTTGACGTGCGGGTCGATGACGCGCGGCCCGGAGACGTAGTCGCCGTACTCCGCCGTGTCGGAGACCGACCAGCGCTGCTTGGCGATGCCGCCCTCGATCATGAGGTCGACGATGAGCTTGAGCTCGTGGAGGCACTCGAAGTAGGCCACCTCCGGCTGGTAGCCCGCCTCGACGAGCGTCTCGAAGCCGTACTGCACGAGCTGGCTCGCGCCACCGCAGAGGACGGCCTGCTCACCGAACAGGTCGGTCTCGGTCTCCTCCGTGAAGGTCGTCTTGATGCCACCCGCACGCAGGCCACCGATCGCCTTGGCGTAGCTCTTCGCGAGGTCCCAGGCGTGGCCGGAGGCGTCCTTCTCCACGGCGAGGAGCACCGGCACACCACGACCGTCGACGAACTCCCGGCGAACGATGTGCCCAGGGCCCTTCGGGGCGACCATGATGACGTCCGCGTCCTCCTCCGGCGTGATGTAGCCGAAGCGGATGTTGAACCCGTGACCGAACAGGAGCGCCGCGCCGGGCTTGAGGTTGGGCTTGATGTCGTTCGCGTAGACGGTGCGCTGCACCTGGTCGGGCGTGAGGATGACGACGAGGTCGGCCTCCTTGACGGCATCGGCGACCGATAGGACCGTCAGGCCCTCGGCCTCGGCCTTCGCCTTGCTCTTGCTGCCCTCGGCGAGCCCGACGCGCACGTCGACGCCCGAGTCGCGCAGGTTGAGCGCGTGAGCGTGGCCCTGGCTGCCGTAGCCGATGACGGCGACCTTCTTGCCCTGGATCACGGACAGGTCGGCGTCGTCGTCGTAGAACATGTCGGCCATCGTGGCCTTCTCCTTCGGTTGGGTGTGTCTCGGTCAGTGAGTATGCCGCTGGGCCGGGAACCACGGGTCCGCTCGCCCAGCACGTGGTCGGGTCAGGCGGACCGCAGCGAGCGGTCGGTGATCGATCGTGAACCGCGGCCGACCGCCACGACGCCGGACTGGACGAGCTCCTTGATGCCGAACGGCTCGAGGACGGCGAGGAAGGCCGCCAGCTTGTCCGCCGTCCCCGTGACCTCGATGGTCATCGCGTCGGGGGCGACGTCGACCACCTTGGCCTTGAACAGGTTCACCGTGTCGACGACCTGACTGCGGGTCGTCGCGTCGGCCCGCACCTTGACGAGACAGATCTCGCTGTGGACGGCCCCGCTCGTGTCGAGCTCGACGACCTTGAGGACCTCGACGAGCTTGTTCAGCTGCTTGGTGACCTGCTCGAGCGCCCCGGTCTCCACCTCGACGACGACCGTCATCCGCGAGATCTCCTCGATCTCGGTCGGCCCGACGGCGAGCGAGTCGATGTTGAAACCGCGCCGCGAGAAGAGCGCGGCGACCCGGGTCAGGACGCCGGGCTTGTTCTCCACGAGAACCGACAACGTGTGCTTGCTCATGACGCTCACTCCTCGCGTTCCCACACGGGCGCCTCGTCGCGGGCCACCCGGATCTTGTCGTTGCTGACGCCTGCGGGCACCATCGGCCACACCATCGCGTCCCGGTGCACGATGAAGTCGATGACGACCGGGCGGTCGTTGGTCTCGAGCGCCTGCTTGATGACGGCGTCGACGTCCTCCGGCTTCTCGGCACGCAGCCCGAGGCAGCCATAGGCCTCGGCCAGCTTGACGAAGTCGGGGATCCGCTGTCCCGTCGTCTGCAGGTCGGTGTTCGAGTAGCGCGCGCCGTAGAACAGGGTCTGCCACTGGCGCACCATGCCGAGCGAGCTGTTGTTGATGATCGCGACCTTGATGGGGATGTTGTTGACGACGCAGGTGGCCAGCTCCTGGTTCGTCATCTGGAAGCACCCGTCGCCGTCGATGGCCCACACGGTGCGCTCCGGCTCGGCGACCTTCGCGCCCATCGCGGCGGGGACGGCATACCCCATCGTCCCGAGCCCGCCCGAGTTGAGCCAGGCGTTGGGGCGCTCGTAGTGGACGAACTGCGCGGCCCACATCTGGTGCTGGCCGACGCCCGCCACGTAGGTGCCCTCCGACCCGGTCAGCTCCCCGATGCGCGAGATGACGTACTGCGGCGAGAGCGTCCCGTCGGCGCTGTCCGTCCAGCCCAGGGGGAAGGTCTCCTTCCAGCCGGCGACGAGCTCGCGCCAGGCGGAGTAGTCCCACGCGCCGGGGTCGTCGGAGCCGGCCGCGCGGTCCGCCTCGATCTGCTGGATGAGCTCGGTGATGACCTCGCGCACGTCCCCGACGATCGGCACGTCCGCGGCGCGGTTCTTGCCGATCTCGGCGGGGTCGATGTCGGCGTGGACGACCTTGGCGTTCGGGGCGAAGGTCGACAGCTGGCCGGTCACCCGGTCGTCGAAGCGGGCCCCGAGGGCGACGATGAGGTCGGACTTCTGCAGTCCCGTGACGGCCGCGACCGTGCCGTGCATGCCCGGCATCCCGAGGTTGAGCGGGTGGCTGTCGGGCACCGTGCCGCGGGCCATGAGCGTCGTGACGACCGGGATCTGGGTGAGGTCGACGAGCCGGCGCAGCTGTTCGCTCGCCTCGGCGCGCACGACGCCGCCGCCGACGTAGAAGATCGGGCGCTCGGCGGCGGCGATCAGCCGGGCCGCCTCGCGGATCTGCTTGCCGTGCGGCCGGGTCACCGGGCGGTAGCCGGGCAGGTCGAACTTCGGCGGCCAGCTGAAGGTCGTCGTCGCCTGGAGGGCGTCCTTGCTGATGTCGACGAGGACCGGCCCGGGTCGGCCGGTGCGGGCGATGTGGAACGCCTCTGCGATCGCCTGGGGGATCTTGGCCGGGTCGGTGACGAGGTAGTTGTGCTTCGTGACCGGCATCGTGATGCCCCGGATGTCCGCCTCCTGGAAGGCGTCGGTGCCGATGGCCGCGCTCGACACCTGGCCGGTGATCGCGACGACGGGCACGGAGTCCATGTGCGCGTCGGCGATCGGCGTGACGAGGTTGGTCGCCCCCGGCCCGGACGTGGCCATGCAGACCCCGACCCGGCCGGTCGCCGAGGCGTACCCCTCGGCGGCGTGCCCGGCGCCCTGCTCGTGGCGCACGAGGATGTGCCGGACCTTCGTCGAGTCGAGCATCGGGTCGTAGGCCGGCAGGATCGCGCCGCCGGGGATGCCGAACACCGTGTCCGCCCCGACCGCCTCGAGCGCGAGGACGAGCGACTGGGCACCGGTGACCTCGACGGGCTGGTCGGGCTGCTCCTGGTGGGTGGGCCGGGGACGGGCCAGAGAGGCCACGTCAGCCGGCGATGGCGCCTGCTTGGTGGTGTCGCTCACGGTGACTATCGCTTTCTCATCGGGGGGCGTGGGCCGCTCTCCTGCACAAAAAAACCCTCCAGCCCGGGTGAGGGCGGAAGGGGGAGCGCGCTGACCGGTCGGGGTCGGCGCGCTAGGGAAGTACGAGGATTCGGGCCACGGTCCAACCGTGCTCCCCTCCCCCGAGCGTGTCAATCCACGAGATCGGTGATCTCACCATGTGGCCGAGCCGTCTCGGCCCTGAGGGTCGGTATGCCGCTCAGCCGGCTGCGCCGCCCCTGTGCCCCTTCGCGGCGCGGCCCCCGTGGGGCACCCGCGTGTGGGGCACCCCCCGGGCGGGTACGAACGAGGATGGTGTCGCCGGCCCGGAGCGCATGCGCTGCTCCGTCCTCGAGGGAACGTTGGATGTGGAGGCGCGGCATGGCCGTCCAGACCGGCACCATCACGACGAAGATCCCGTCGCGGCTCGACCGACTGCCCTGGTCGAGCTTCCACTGGCGAGTCGTCATCGGGCTCGGGGCCGTGTGGATCCTCGACGGGCTCGAGGTGACCATGGTCGGCAACGTCGCCGCCCGGCTCATCGAGAAGGGCAGCGGCATCCACATCACCGCGGCCCAGATCGGCACCGCAGGCGCCATCTACATCGTCGGTGCCTGCGTCGGCGCCCTCGTCTTCGGACAGCTGACCGACCGGTACGGACGCAAGAAGCTGTTCATTCTCACCCTGACCGTCTACATCGTCGGGACCGTGCTGACCGCGTTCGCGTTCGCCCCCTGGTACCTCTACCTGATGCGGTTCTTCACCGGAGCCGGCCTGGGCGGTGAGTACGCCGCCGTCAACTCCGCGATCGACGAGCTGATTCCGGCACGGGTGCGCGGTCGCGTCGACCTTGCCATCAACGGCACCTACTGGGCCGGAGCCGCGGGCGGAGCCGCGCTGACCCTGCTGCTGCTCAACGAGGCGATCCTGCCGAAGAACTTCGGGTGGCGGGTCGCGTTCGGGCTCGGCGCGGTCATCGGTCTGCTCATCATGCTCGTGCGCCGGCACGTCCCCGAGAGCCCCCGCTGGCTGTTCATCCACGGCCGCGACGACGAGGCGGAGCGCATCGTCGGTGACATCGAGGCGCAGACCCGGGAGGAGACGGGCCACGACCTGCCCGAGCCCGGGGAGTCCCTGACCGTCCGGCAACGCACGTCGATCTCGTTCCGGGAGATCGCCAAGGTGGCGTTCACCCTCTATCCCAAGCGGGCCATCCTCGGAGTGGCGCTGTTCGTCGGGCAGGCCTTCCTCTACAACGGCGTCACCTTCAACCTCGGCACGCTGCTCGGCACGGCCTATCACGTCCCGTCGAGCAGGGTGCCGTTGTTCTTCATCCTCTTCGCCGTCGGCAACCTGCTCGGCCCCCTCGTGCTCGGCCGTCTCTTCGACACCGTGGGACGCAAGCCGATGATCGCCGGCACCTTCATCGGCTCCTCGCTCGTCGCCCTGGTCCTCGCCTGGGTCATGGTGAAGTCCATTGGCGGCGTCTGGACCTTCCAGGTCGTGCTCATGGTCACCTTCTTCCTCGCCTCCGCCGGGGCCAGCGCCGCCTACCTCACGGTGAGCGAGATCTTCCCGATGGAGACCCGGGCCCTGGCCATCGCGTTCTTCTGGCTCTCCTGACCCATCCGTGGGTGGTTCT
>NZ_AWQS01000064.1 GCF_000576575.1 Intrasporangium chromatireducens Q5-1 | reverse complement strand
CCGGCTTGCGCTGGAAGCGCGCTCAGCGGCAGACGACGTCGTTCTGTGCGGAGGCGCTTGCGACGTGGGGGTGCCTCATCGGAGCGGCCGGGGAGTGCCCGCGACGCCGACGGACAGTCGCCCGTCCCCGGCACCGGTCGCCCAGGCGTGATGGCCCCCCGAGCGGGCGAAGTGCAGCGCGGCACCATGGGGGTCCTTGGAATTGGGACGTCGTCCCACTCGAGCAGGTACTCGCCGAGGTCGCTGTTCGCCACCGAGCGCCGAGCTCAAGAAGCGCCCACCGCCCGACCCCAGTCCTCCAGCGGCGTCGCCGTCTCCCACAGCGCCTCGAACGTCATGCTCAGCGCCTCGGCCAGCATGTGGTGGTGCACCACGAGCGTCGTGACGCTCTCCGGAGCGGCGACGGGGTCAGGGAGGTTGAACGCCACCGTCTCGCCGTCGACGATGGTGAGCTTCAGCGGCAGCCGCTGGGCCACCCGCACCTCCTCCCCCAACTCGGCGTAGGACCTGACGAGGTCGGCCAGCTCGGGCACGTCGAACAGCGCCGTCTCGTAGAGCGCCCGCTGCCGGATGTTGGGGTTCACGACCGCCTCCTGGGTCGGCGGCGGTGCCAGGTAGGGCGGCCGGACCATGCCGAGCACCTCGCGCTCCGCCCCCGCCCACAGCTCCTCGATCCGCTGTGCCGCCCGGCGACCGTCCCGCAGCACCTCGATGTAGTCGAGCGGTGCGTTCTCCGACTGGCCCTGCTGGAACCGGAGGTCGGCGGTCTTGCTGCCGACGAGCACACCTTCACCGTGCGCCATGACGGCGGTCCGCTCGTCATCACCCTCGAGGCACAGAAGCCCGGCACGATGCTCAACCTCGTCAAGCTGGTCGAGCAACGCTGACGCCGTTCCTCGACCCGGCACGACACCAGGGCGCCGCAGCCACGCTGCGGCGCCCTGGCGCTCCCACGCCACCGGTGCCCTGGCGCTCCCTCGACCTCAGCGGCGCCCCTGGCGCTCACAGACCTCAGCGACCCACCGCCACCTCGTCCGGTGCTCGCTCGCTCACCGTCACTGCCGGTCGCTCGCTGCGCCGCTCGTGCAGCGCGAGCCCGACCACCGCGGCCAGCACCACCGCGAACCCGACCCACTGGCTGCCATCCAACGACCCACCGAGCACGGTCACCCCCACGAGCGCCGCCGTCAGCGGAAACGCCAGCTCTGCCAACGTCGCTCGCGATGCCGGTGTCGCCTGCAGCCCGCGGTAGTAGAGCAGCAGCGCGAGCAGCCCCGGCACCACGGCCAGCACGACGATCCGCCACCCAGCGCCCGTCCCGATCCCCAGCGGCACGTCCGTCACGAGCGCGATCACCAGGAGCGCCACCAGGCCGACCCCGAAGCGCAGGGCCGTCACGTGCGCGAACCCCAGCTCGGCGCTCGCCGCCCGCCCGAGAACCGTCCCCGCCGCCCACAGCGCCGCGGCACCGAGAGCCAGCCCAGCGGCATACAGGTTGGTGACCCCCACCGCGAACGGCTCGGGGAAGCTCAGCAGCCACGCACCCACGAGCGCCGGCACGGCGAACCACGCGAACGAGCGGCGCAGCCGCTCCCCCAGCAGCAGCGCGGCGAGCACGAGCGCGATGACCGGCTGCAGCTTCTGGAGCACCTGCGGCGTGATCGGGTCGCCGAGCCGGAACGCCGACGTGAAGAGGACGGTGGCGAGCGCCGACGACCCCGCACCGATGACGAGGACGCTGACCCGCGTGCGCCAGCTCGCCTGCAGCACGGCCCGCACCGAGCCGACGAGCCACGGCGACACGAGCAGCACGAGCACGACATGCTCCCAGAGGACGACGGTGACCGAGGGATACTCCTGCGCGAGCGGGTCGCGCCAGATCGCGGAGAGCCCCCAGAGACTCGCCGCGACCGCGATGAGCCAGGTGCGGTCGGTCCGTCGGGCGCGCTCGTCCGTCATGCCGCTCACCCTATGGGGGCGCCCGATGCCGTATGCCGCTGAGCCGGCTCGCGCGCGGCCGCGCGCTCGACGTTCACGTCCCTCACAAGCAGGGCAACTAGTCTCCTGACATCAGGCCGGCCCCGGCTCCTGCGTCTCGGGACTGGCCCCGTGCGTCCACTGAGGAGCATCAATGGCGACGAAGGCGACTGCAGCAGTGCTGGACCGGCTCGGCGAGATCCGCGGCTCGCTGGAGGACTTTTACCGCGACCTGCACGCGCACCCCGAGCTCTCCAACGAGGAGCACCGGACGGCCAGCACCGTCGCGGACCGGCTCGCCCAGGCGGGGTTCGAGGTGCACTCCGGCGTCGGCGGCACCGGCGTCGTCGGCATCCTGCGCAACGGTGACGGACCGGCCGTGCTGATGCGCGCCGACATGGACGCCCTCCCCGTCCGTGAGGCGACCGGGCTGCCCTACGCCAGCACGGAGACGGCAACGACCGCCGACGGCACCGACGTGCCGGTCATGCACGCGTGCGGCCACGACGTCCACGTCACCTGCCTGCTCGGCGTCGCGGACCTGCTCGCCGGGGCCAAGGACCACTGGAGCGGCACCGCCGTGGCGCTCTTCCAGCCGGCCGAGGAGGTCGCGACCGGCGCGAGCGGCATGGTCAAGGACGGGCTGACCGACATCGTCGGGCCCGTCGACGTCGCCCTGTGTCAGCACGTCCTCGCCTTCCCGTCCGGCCAGGTCGCCACCCGCACCGGTCCGGTCCTGTCGACCGCCGACAGCATGCGGATCACCATCCACGGCCGCGGCGCGCACGGCTCGATGCCCCAGGCCGCCGTCGACCCGGTCGTGCTCGCCGCGACGATCGTCGTCCGGCTGCAGACGATCGTCTCGCGCGAACTGACCCCGGGCGACCCCGCCGTCCTCACCGTCGGCAGCCTGCAGGCCGGCACGAAGAGCAACGTCATCCCCGAGTCGGCGACGATCCAGCTCAACGTCCGCACCTACAGAGAGCAGACGCGCAAGACGATCCTCAGCGCCATCGAGCGGATCGTGCGGGCCGAGTGCGAGGCGTCGGGCACCCCCAAGGACCCCGAGTTTGAGCTCTTCGACCACTTCCCGCTGACCTCCAATGACCCCGACGTCACCGCGCGCGTGGCCGCCGCCTTCACGGACCAGTTCGGCGACCGCGCCGAGGAGCTGCCGCAACAGACCGCGAGCGAGGACTTCAGTGACCTGCCGGCCGCCTTCGGGGTGCCTTACACCTACTGGGGCCTCGGCGGCACCGACCCCGAGCTTTACCGCAAGGCCGAGGAGGCCGGCCGGGTCACCCAGGACGTGCCGGTGAACCACTCCGCCTCGTTCGCGCCGGTCATCCAGCCCACGCTGGACACCGGGACGACGGCGATGGTCGTCGCGGCCCTCGCCTGGCTCGGACGCGACAACTCCGGACGTGAGAGCTGAGGTGGACACCGGAGAGACGCTGCTCCTCGCCCTCGACCTGACGGGCACCTTCGCGTTCGCGCTCAACGGCGCACTCACCGCGATGCGCGTCGCCGACGTCGACATCATCGGCGTGCTCACGCTCGGCATCATCACCGCGATGGGCGGCGGCATCGTCCGCGACATGCTCATCGACTCGCTCCCACCGGCGACGTTCAGCGACTGGCGCTACCTCGCCGTCGCCGCCGGCGGCAGCCTGATCGCCTTCTTCCTCGGCCGGCGGCTCAGCCACCTCATGGGACCGATCAACATGCTCGACGCCGTGGGCCTCAGCTTCTTCGCCGTCACCGGCGCCAGCAAGGCACTCGCCTTCGGGCTGGGACCGGCGCAGGCCGTCATCCTCGGCGCCGTCACCGCGGTCGGCGGCGGCACCCTCCGGGACGTGCTGACCAAGCGCGTGCCCAACGTCCTGCGCAGCGAGCTCTACGCCATCCCGGCCCTGATCGCCGCGACGATCGTCGTCGTTGCGACGACGTTCCACTTCTACGGTCTGCCGATCGCCCTCGTCGCCGCCGTGCTGTGCTTCGCCGTGCGGATGATCGGCGTCCGCTACGACCTCAACGCCCCGAAGCCACCCCGGCGCAATCTCGGCGGCTAGGGACGGTCAGTCGGCGAGCGCCCGGCCGCGCCACTCCGGCAGCGCCAGCGCGGCGAGCGCGGCCACGACGAACGCAGCACCGAACACCCCGAACACCAGGCCGTGACCGCCCGCACCGAGCAGCCACGGCACCGACAACGGCGCGAGGATCGACGCTATCCGCCCGAACGCCGCCGCCGAGCCGGCCCCGCTCCCCCGCAGCGCCGTCGGGTACACCTCCGGCGTCACGGCATACAGGGCTCCCCACGCTCCGAGGTTGAAGAACGACAACGCACAACCGGCCGCGATGATCGCCGCCTCCGACCCCGCCTGCCCGAACAGCACTGCCGACGCGGCCGACCCGAGCAGGAACGACGCCAACGTCGCGCGCCGGCCCCACCGCTCGATGAGGAACGCTGCAGCGGCATACCCCGGCAGCTGGGCGAGCGTGATGACCAAGGTGAACCCGAACGACTTCGTCAGCGAGAACCCGTCCGCGACGAGCAGGCTCGGGATCCAGATGAACGCCCCGTAGTACGAGAAGTTCACGCCGAACCACGTCACCCACAGCGCTGCCGAGCGGCGACGCAGCGACCGGTCCCACAGCGCGCTCCACGACGGACGCGACTGCACCTCTGCCACGGGCGAGGGAACCGGGGCCACCCCCGACGCCGCCTCGAAGCTGCGTACTGCCGCCTCGGCCTCCGCCGTCCGGCCACGCGACTCGAGGAAGCGCACCGACTCCGGCAGCCCCGCCCGCACGACCACCGCATAGAGCGCGGGCACGATGCCGAGGAAGAGCGCCCAGCGCCAGCCGTTCTCCGACGCCGGCACGACGAAGTAGCCGATCAACGCGGCGAGGATCCAGCCGACTGCCCAGAACGCCTCGAGGATGACGACGATGCGGCCACGGATCCGCGACGGGGCGTACTCGCTGACGAGGGTCGACGCGACGGGCAGCTCGGCGCCCAGGCCCAGCCCGACGACGAACCGCAGGACGATGAGCATCGCGATGCCGGTCGACAGCCCGGCCGCACCGGTCGCGATCCCATAGACGAGCAGGGTGAGCGCGAAGACGTTCCGGCGCCCCAGCCGGTCGGCGAGCAGGCCGCCGACCGACGCACCGATCGCCATGCCGACGAAGCCGATCGACCCGATCCACGACAGCTGCGTGGCGTCCAGGCCCCACTGCTTCGCGAGCGCCGCCATGACGAACGAGATCAGTCCGACGTCCATCGCGTCGAGCGCCCAGCCGACGCCCGAGCCGACGAGCAGCCGCCGGTGTCGCGCGTTGAAGGCGAGCCGGTCGAGCCGCTCGCTCCGCGTGGGTGCGGCGAGGGGCTGGACGTCCTTGTCCGTGGTGGAGGCGCTCACGATGGCTCCTTATGGTCGACCGGAGCAAATAGTACCCACGGTGCGCCTAGGTGCCACAACCCGCCACCCACGGACGGTCACGTCGCGCGGGCGCCCGCTGAGCGGCATACCCCATCGGCGGTATGCCGCTCAGCTCCCAGCCGCACGCTCCTCGCCTCCCAGCCCGGCGAGCGCCGGGATGACCCGCTCGGCCATGAGCTCCAGCGGTCGCATCGACTCGACGTCCTTGAGGGCGCCGTGGGCCACCTCGACGCCGAGGTCCGCGAGCTCGTGCAGGTGCTCGATGGTCGCCTCGACGTGCTCGCCGTTCGCGCCGAGGTCGAAGCGCAGCTGCACGGTCTTCTCGATCTCGTCGTAGTCGCGGCCAAGGCGCTCGCAGTGCTCGCGGAGCACGTCGAGCTTGTGCGGCAGCTCGGGGCTGTCGAAGATGTTGCACGCGTCGGCGTACTGCGCGACGAGCCGCAGCGTCTTGCGCTCGCCAGAGCCGCCGATGAGGATCGGCGGCCGGGGGCGCTGCAGCGGTTGTGGGGAGTTGAGGGTGCGGGCGAGGTGGTAGTGCTTGCCCTCGTAGGGCCCCTCGTTGTCGCTCCACATCTGCAAGATGATCTGCAGCGCCTCCTCGAGCCTCTCGAACCGCTCCTTCGTCGACGGGAAGAACAGGCCGAGCCCGCGCGACTCCTCCTCGTTCCACGCCGCCCCGATCCCGAGCATCGCCCGGCCGCCGGAGAGGACGTCGAGGGTCGTGACTGCCTTGGCGAGCAGGCCCGGGTCGCGGTAGACGACGGCCGTCACGACCGTGAGCAGCTTGACCCGTTCGGTCTGGCCGGCGAGGTAGCCCAGGGTCGTGTAGGCCTCGAGCATCTCGTTCTCCGGCGGGCCGATCGGGCCGATCTGCCACACGTGGTCCATGACGCTCAGCCGGTCGTAGCCGGCGGCCTCGGCGCCCCGGGCGATGTCGACGAGCCGACCGCGCAGGGCCTCCGGGCCGCCGGGCCAGGTGAAGTTGGGCAGGTGCAGTCCGAAACGCATGGGCACTCCTTCGGGTGGGGTGGGTGGGAGGTCAGAGCGTCACCGCCGCGCCCATCGACACGGTGCGGCTGCTCGGCAGGCGGAAGTAGTCGGTCGGCGACGCGGCGTTGTGGGCGAGCCCGATGAAGACGCGTTTGCGCCAACGGGACATGTACTTTGTCGGGCCGCGGTGGAGCGTGATGCGGGAGAGGAAGTAGACGGCGTCGTCGGGGTCGATGGGCACCCCTTGCCGCTGGGCGAACTCAAGGGCCCGGGGAACGTTCTGGTCGTCCTGGAAGCCGTAGTGCAGGTCGAGGTGGATGATGTGGTCGCGCGGTTCGCCGACCGGGTACCACCGGATCCGGTCCTCCGGCGCCACGTGCGGGATGACCTCGGAGACGGTCCGGACGATCGCGATCCGCTCGTGCACGACGTGGTTGATCTTGAGGTTCTCGCGCAGGGCGATCGGGGTGGTGTCCTCGCCGGGGTGCATGAAGACCGCTGTACCCGGCACCCGGGCGTACGACTCGGTGTGCAGGTCCTCGAGGAAGTCCTGGAGGGGACCTTCGAGGTTGCGCCGCTTCCGGGTCACGATCGCCGACCCCTTGCGCCAGGTGAGCATCACGGTCGCGACGAGGATCGCGATGACGACGGGAAGCCATCCGCCGTGGACGATCTTCGTCAGGTTCGCGGTGAAGAAGGTCAGCTCGAGCACCCCGAAGAGCACGCCGACGCCGATGAGCTGCCAGCGCGCCCAGCCCCACGCCGCCTCGGCGTGGATGAGGAAGAGGGTCGTCGTGAGCAGGAACGTGCCCGTCACGGCCAGGCCGTAGGCCGTCGCGAGCCGCTGGGACGACTCGAAGATGAGCACGAGCAGGACGACGCCGCCGTAGAGCACCCAGTTGATGACGGGCACGTAGATCTGGCCGCCCTCGACCGGCGAGGTGTGCCGGACGGTCAGCCGCGGCAGGTAGCCGAGCCGCTCCGCCTGCCGCGAGACGGAGAAGGCACCGCTGATGACGGCCTGCGACGCGATGACGGTGGCGGTCGTCGCGAGGACGATGAGGGGGAAGACGGCCCAGCGCGGCGCCAGGAGGTAGAACGGGTTGGCGATCGCGGCAGGGTCGCGCAGCACGAGGGCGCCCTGGCCGAGATAGTTGAGCGTCAGGCACGGGAAGACCAGCCCGAACCAGGCCCGCCGGATCGGTGAGCGGCCGAAGTGTCCCATGTCGGCATAGAGCGCCTCGGCGCCGGTGATGGCGAGCACGACGGCGCCCATCGCGACGAAGGCGATCATCGGGTGCTCGACGACGAAGCCGATCGACCAGGTCGGCAGCAGCGCGGCGAGGATCGCCGGGTCCCGCACGATCCCGCCGAGGCCGAGGACCGCGAGGACGGCGAACCACACCACCATGACCGGCCCGAAGAGCCGCCCGACCCGGTGCGTGCCGACCCGCTGCCCGAAGAAGAGCACGGTGAGGATGAGCAGGCCGAGCGGCACCTCGGCGCTGCGCAGGGCCGGTGCCGGCACCGAGAGCCCCTCGATCGCCGACAGGACCGAGATCGCCGGGGTGATGACGCTGTCCCCGTAGAAGAGCGAGGCCCCGACGACACCGAGCAGCATGACGAGCACGGCCCGTCGACCACCCTGGCGCACCCACCGTCGGGCGAGCGCGGCGAGCGCCATGACGCCGCCCTCACCGTCGTTGTCGGCACGCAGGATGAAGGCGACGTACTTGGCCGACACGACGACGGTGATGGACCAGAAGACGAGGGAGATCACCCCGTAGACGTCCGAATGGGTCGGCCGCACGATGCCGCCGTCGATCGCGAAGACGGTCTGGATCGCATAGAGCGGGCTCGTGCCGATGTCGCCGAAGACGACCCCGAGGGCGCCGAGGGCAAGGGCCGTCCATCCCGTCCGACGTGGCGCGTGCGCTGCGGTCACCCCTCCCATTATCCGCTCCGAGCGACCCTCCGCCCAGTGACTCCCCTCCCCCACCCGATCGAGAGCACGATCCCGCTCAGCCGGCGGGCGCCTCGTCGGCCCGGTGCAGCCGGATGAAGCGGCGGATGCCGCGCAGCGATCGCGCGGGCAGCTCTCAGTCCGCCGGCCGCCTGGACACCATCAGCCCGATCCGGCCCTCTTGGACCACCTCGTCGTGCTGGTTGCGCAGCTCGAACCGCCGGTCCAGGATCCCCGCATCGCCCCGGCTCGTCGCCCGCGCCCCGACGATCTCGACCCGGCACCGCACCGTGTCCCCGATCCGGATCGGCGCGGTGAAGCGCCACTCGTCGATCCCGAGCAACGCGATCGAGCTGTCCTCGAAGACGCCGAGCCGCGACGCGAGGCCCATCGCCACCGAGATGCCCAGCATCCCGTGCGCGATCCGTCCGCCGAACCGGCTGTCACGCATCGACTCGGCGTCGGTGTGCGGCGGGTTCGTGTCCCAGCTCCACCCCGCGAACAGGACGACGTCCGTCTCGGTGATGGTGCGGCCCTGGCTCGTGAAGACCTGTCCGACCTCGAAGTCCTCGAAGAACATGCCCGAAGGGTATGCCGCTCCCCCACCGGTTCGGGTAATCGGCGGACCCCACTGACGGGTAATTACCTCGACCCGGCGGTGGAGCGGGCTATCTGCCGCTTGAGCTCCTCGCGGGCGATGGACCGCCGATGCACCGCGTCCGGCCCGTCGACGATCCGCAGCACCCGCGCCCAGGCGTAGAAGTAGGCGAGCGGCGTGTCCCCGGAGACCCCGGCGGCGCCGAAGACCTCGATGGCCCGGTCGACGACCCGCGTGGCCATGGCCGGTGCGGCCACTTTGATGCCGGCGATCTCGGTGCGAGCGCCCTTGGCGCCGTGCTGGTCGATGAGCCAGGCCGTCTTGTAGACGTAGAGCCGGGCCTGGTCGATCTCGATCCGGGACTGCGCGATGAGCTCCTGCACGACGCCCATGCTCGACAGGTGCTCCCCGAACGCGACCCGCGACTTGGCGCGGTCGACCATGAGCGAGAGCGCCCGCTCGGCCATGCCGATGGCCCGCATCGCGTGGTGGATCCGGCCCGGGCCCAGGCGCGCCTGCGCGATCATGAACCCGTCGCCCTCACCGGCGATGAGGTTGCTCACGGGCACGCGCACGTCGCGGAAGACGACCTCGGCGTGGCCGTGCTGGTCGTGGTAGCCGAAGATCGACAGGTCCCGCTCGATCGTCAGCCCCGGGGTGTCGCGCGGCACGAGGACCATCGACTGCTGGCGGTGCGTGTCGGCGCTCGGGTCGGTCTTACCCATGACGATGAAGACCTGGCAGCGCTCGTCCATCGCGCCGCTGCTCCACCACTTGCGGCCGTTGATGACGTACTCGTCGCCCTCGCGGCGGATCACCGTCTGGATGTTCGTCGCATCCGAGGAGGCCACGTCCGGCTCCGTCATCGAGAACGCGGACCGGATCTCCCCGGCCAGCAGCGGCTCGAGCCACCGCTCCTTCTGCTCCGGGGTGCCGAACATGTGCAGCACCTCCATGTTGCCCGTGTCCGGCGCCTGGCAGTTGATCGCCTCAGGTGCGATCACGGGCGACCAGCCCGAGATCTCCGCGATCGCGGCGTACTCGAGGTTCGTCAGGCCGGACTCGGCCGGCAGGAACAGGTTCCACAGGCCGCGCCGGCTGGCCGACTCCTTGAGCTGCTCGACGACCGGGGGCAGCCCGTACTGGCCGTGCTCGGCGAGGTGGGCGGCATACACCGGCTCGGCCGGGAACACCTCCTCGTGCATGAAGTCCCACATCGCGGCGCACAGCTCCTGCGTGCTTGGCGAGAGCTCGAAGTCCATCAGTCCTCCTTGATCGAGCGCAGGCCCTGCGCGACGAGTGGTGCGACGGCGTCACCGATGGCCTCGAAGCCGGCGCCGACCGTCTGGCCCTGGGTGTAGCGGTAGTGGATCCCCTCGAGGATCACGGCGAGCTTGAAGTAGGCGAGCCCGAGGTGGAAGGCGAGGTCGGACAGGTCCCGTCCGCTCGCCTTGCCGTAGCGGGCGAGGACCTCGTCCGGGGTGAGGAAGCCGGGCGCGAGCGAGGCGTCCGACACGGCCCGGCTGTCGACCATGGTCGGCATGGTGAGGTAGGCGTGCAGCAGCGCGACGTCCGTGAGCGGGTCGCCGAGCGTGGCCATCTCCCAGTCGAGGACGGCTCGCACCGCGTCGGCGTCGTCGACGAGCAGGTTGTCGAGGCGGAAGTCGCCGTGGACGATGCCCGGCGCGCCCTCCCTCGGCTGGGCACCGGCGAGCGCAGCGTGCAGCTCGTCGATCCCCGGGACCTCGCGGCTGCGGGATGCATCGAGCTGCTGCTTCCACCGGCGCACCTGCCGGCCGAGGAAGCCCTCGGGGCGGCCGAAGTCGCCGAGGCCGACCTCGTCCGGCACCACGGCGTGGAGCGCGACGAGGGTGTCGACCATCCGCGCGCTGATGCCTCGGACCCGTTCTGCCCCAAGGCTTCCCAGCTCAGCTGCGAGCCGGTATGGCGTCCCGGGCACGTGCTCCATGACGTAGAACGGAGCGCCGATGACCTCGGGATCGGGGCAGGCGGCATACATGGCCGGCACCGGGACAGGGGTGTCCCGCAGGGCCGACATCACCCGGTGCTCCCGCCCCATGTCGTGGGCCGTGGCGAGGACGTGTCCGAGGGGCGGGCGGCGGACGATGACCGACCGCCGCCCGTCCGTCACGGCATACGTGAGGTTGGACTTCCCACCCGTGATGAGCTCGGCCTCGAGCGGCCCGGCAAGCAGGCCCGGCGCCGCGTGCCCGAGGAAGCGCGCGAGGGGCTCGAGCGGCAGCCCGGGCGGGTCGGCTGCCGTCATGCCACGTAGACCCAGACGACGTCAGCGACGCAGGCCGGCTTGGCCGCGCCCTCCATCTCGACGGTGACGCGGACGACGGCCTGGCTGCCGGTCGGCGCCGGCGTGAACTCGACGAGCTCGGCCGACGCCCGGATCCGGCTGCCGACGGGGACCGGGGCGGGGAACCGCACCTTGTTCGCGCCGTAGTTGAGCCCCATCCGGATGCCCTCGACCGTGTAGATCTCGGCGACGAGGCCGGGCAGGAGCGACAGGGTGAGGTAGCCGTGGGCGATCGTGCCGCCGAAGGGTCCGTCTTTGGCTCGCTCGGGGTCGACGTGGATCCACTGGTGGTCCCCCGTCGCGTCGGCGAAGAGGTTGACCTGCTCCTGCGTGACGGTGTGCCAGTCGCTTTGACCGAGCTGCTCGCCCACGGCGGCGGCGAACTTCTCGAGGCTGGGGAAGGTGCGCATCGGTGGCCGGCCCCTCAGTCCTTCGGTCCGCCGGCGACGTAGATGACCTGCCCCGAGACGAAGCCGGCCTCCTCGCTCGTCAGGAACGCGGCGACGGCGGCGATGTCCTCGGGCTGGCCGACCCGCTGCACCGGGATCTCCTTGGCGCTGTAAGCGATGAAGTCCTCGAACGGCACGCCGAGCCGCTCGGCGGTCGCCTTCGTCATCTCGGTCTGGATGAAGCCGGGCGCGATCGCGTTGGCGGTGACGCCGAACTTGCCGAGCTCGATGGCGAGCGTCTTCGTGAAGCCCTGCAGGCCGGCCTTGGCGGCCGAGTAGTTGACCTGGCCGCGGTTGCCCAGGGCCGAGGTCGACGAGAGGTTGACGACCCGGCCGAACTTCGCCTCGGTCATGTACTTCTGGGCGGCCCGGGTCATCAGGAACGAGCCGCGCAGGTGGACCCCCATGACCGCGTCCCAGTCCTCGACGGACATCTTGAACAGCAGGTTGTCCCGGGTGATGCCCGCGTTGTTGACCAGGATCGTCGGCGCCCCAAGCTCGTCCGCGACGCGCTCGACGGCGGCCTGAACACTCGCCTCGTCAGCCACGTCGACGCCGACGGCCACGGCCTTGCCACCCGCACTCGTGATGGCCTCCACCGTTGCGGCACAAGCGGACTCGTCGAGGTCGAGGACGGCGACGGCGTGGCCCTCCTCGGCCAGGCGCTTCGCGACGGCGGCGCCGATGCCGCGAGCCGCTCCCGTGACGATGGCGGTGCGGGGGGTCTGTGCGTTCACTGGTTCTCCTCGGGTGGTGCCGGTTCGGTCATCGACTCGAGCTTCTGCTCGAGCTTGTTCATGCCGCGCAGCCACGCGTCGGTGTCGGTGGCCCTGCGGATGTAGTAGTCGCGCACCTCGGGGTGCGGCAGGATCAGCGGCTCGCCCGAGCCCAGCCCGCGCCATACGGCGTCGGCCACCTGCTCCGGCGTGAGTGCACTGTCGCGGCTCAGCACGTCGGCGAGCGGACCGGAGTCGTCGAGCAGGCGGGTCTGCACGCCCTGTGGGCACACGGCCTGGGCCACGACGCCACGATGACGGTAGGTGGCGTTGATCCACTCGACGAGGGCCACCGCAGCGTGCTTCGTGACGGAGTACGGCGCGTCCCGCAGCATCGTCAGCAGGCCGGCCGCCGACGCGGTCACGACGAACCGCCCCGTCCCGCGCTCGGCCCAGCTCGGCACGAGCCGGCGGGCGGCGCGCACGTGGGCCATCAGATTGACGTCGAGGATGCGCGCCCAGTCGGAGTCCGGGGTGTCGAGGCCGCCCATGAGCGCGAAGCCGGCGTTGCCGAAGAAGGCGTCCACCTCACCGAGCCGTGCCTCTGCGGCATCGATCAGCGCGCCGACCCCCGCATCGGTCGCGACGTCGGCCACGACCGCGTGGGCGCCGAGTTCCACTGCGGTGCGGTGGAGTTCGTCGGCGTCCAAGTCCGAGATGACGACCTCCCACCCCTCCGCGACCAGCCGGGCCGCGATCGCCCTGCCGATGCCACGTGCAGCACCGGTGACCACTGCTCGGGTGGCGACGGTCTCCGGCACGGCGGTTCCTTCGGCGTGGGCGATTGCTCTGGACATGAGCGCTTGCTTACCATGACGAGTCAGCGCGTGGTTCGTCAAGTCCCTGTGGGGCACGCCACCGCGACACGGCACCACGAGAGGAGGTCGGGTGGAGCGACAGGGTGCGAGCGAGCCGACCCCCGCCCAGCAGCGGATACTCGACGCGGCCGCGGTGTGCTTCGGCGAGCGCGGCTTCCACGGGACGACGACTCGTGACATCGCGAAGCAGGCCCAGCTGTCACCGGCCGTGCTCTACGTCCACTACCCGACGAAGGAGGACGTCCTCTTCGAGATCTCGCGCGCCGGTCACGTCGCGGCGCTCGAGATCCTCCGGACCGCCGCCGCCCGGGGCGGCACGCCGACGGAGCAGCTCGGCGAGCTGGCCCACGACTTCGCCCTCTGGCACGCCCGGAGCCACGCGGTCGCCCGGGTCGTCAACTACGAGCTCGGGTCGCTCACGCCGCAGCACCACGAGGAGATCGCGACCCTGCGACGCCAGATGGAGCAGGTCACCCGTGAGGTCCTCGAGGCCGGCCTCGTCACGGGCGAGTTCGCGCTCGCCAACCCGTCCCTGACGGCCCTCGCGGTGCTGAGCCTCAGCGTCGACCTCGGTCGGTGGTTCCGCACGACCGGGACCTGGCAGCCGGAGGACGTCGCGAAGCACTACCGCGAGCTCGCCATCCGGATGGTCGCCGCGCGCTGAGCGCGGCGAAGTTCAGCGGTGGCGCAGCCTCCTGCGACAGGATCGCGAGCATGATCGGGTTCGCCGCCGCCATCGCCGGCACCCTTCTCTACGGGGTGGCGTCCGTCGCCCAGTCGTATGCCGCTCAGCGAGCGAGCGGGGCCGCTGTCCTTCGCCACCCGGTGTACCTCGTCGGGCTGGGTTGCGACCTGCTCGCCTGGCTCGCCTCGCTCGTGGCCCTGTGGTCGCTGCCGCTCTTCGCCGTCCAGTCGCTGCTGGCCGGCTCGCTCGCGGTGACCGTCGTGCTCGCCGCTCTGGTCCTGCACGTCCCGGTCGGTCCCGCCGGCCGCGTGGCGACGGCCGTGGTCATCGTGGGGCTCGTGCTCGTCTCCTGGTCGGCCGGGGCGGAGTCGACCCGGGCTGCACCGGGCTGGTTCGTCGGCCTGCTCGTCGCGCTGCTCGCGGCGGTCGTCGCCGGCGGCGTCGCCCTCTATGGCCGGGGCGGCTCGATCGCGTTGGCCGCCGTGGCGGCGCTCGGCTTCTCCGGCGCCGCGATGGCGGCTCGGGCGCTGGCGTCCTCGTCGCTGAGCCTGGCCGGCCTGCTCGCCGACCCGGTGGCGTGGATGATCGTGGCGTTCGGGGTCGTCGGCGCGGTCCTCTACGCCCGGTCGCTGGAGCGGGGTGCGGTCGGCCCGGCCACGGCGACCCTCTGGGTCATCGAGGTCCTCGTGCCCGGCGGCCTCGGCGTCCTCGTGCTCGGCGACACCGTGCGCCCCGGGACCCTCGTTCTGGCCGCCGCCGGAGTCGCCCTCGCCATCGCCGGAACCGTCGCGCTCGCCCGGGGCGGAGCGGGCGAACCCGCGCCCGGGATCGGGGGCGAATCAGGGTCGAGTCAGGGCTGATCCGCATGGCGCCGCGGCGCCCCGGGAGA
Source organism: Intrasporangium chromatireducens Q5-1 (assembly GCF_000576575.1). Classification (GTDB taxonomy): domain Bacteria; phylum Actinomycetota; class Actinomycetes; order Actinomycetales; family Dermatophilaceae; genus Intrasporangium_A; species Intrasporangium_A chromatireducens. The sequence continues at coordinate 4,579 of NZ_AWQS01000064.1, read as the reverse complement.
CAGGCTTGAGACATGACGAACCAGACCTCTCCCGCGGCTCAGCGTCTCGATGGGTTCTACCGGGCGCTGCACCGGTCCGGCATCACCCGCCCCACCCGGGACCGCCACATCGCTGGCGTTGCGGCCGGCCTCGCCAACCGGATCGGGGTCTCCCCCACGGTGGTGCGCCTCGCGTTCGTCGCAGGCGTGATCTTCTTCGGCGTCGGCGTCGCGGCCTACCTCGCGCTGTGGCTGCTCCTGCCCGCCGAGGACGGGAGGCTCCACATCGAACGAGCCCTCAAGGACGGGGACGTGTCCTCGATCGTCCTGCTCGTCGTCACGGCGCTGGCCGTGGTCGGTCCCGGAGCACCCTTCTGGGGCGCGTTCCACGGCTTCCACTTCTTCGGCCTGGTCGCCTTCGTCGCCATCGCCGTCTGGTTCCTCAAGCAGCACCGGTCCGGCGGCCACCACCGCTCCGGAGGCCAGCAGCAGACGGGGGCCACCGGGCACACGCCGGCCCCGTCCGAGCAGAGCAGCGACCCGTGGCGGGTCGAGCCGACCAGCCCGGTCCCGGACGACGCTCCCCGCGACTGACCGTCGACAGCACAATCCCTCCCGTCGACAGCACAATGCCGACGATCGAGAGTGCAGTTCTCGACCTGCGCGGGCCCGTGCTGTCGGTGCGGCTTGCCACAATCGGCAGATGCTGCTCTCGGAGATCGTCGAGACGTCCCGTGCCGTGACCGCCACCTCGTCCCGGACCGCCAAGGTCGAACACCTCGCGGCCACCCTGAGGCGGGCCGCGGCCGAGGACCCGAAGCGCATCGACGTCGTGGCGAGCTACCTCTCGGGCACCCTCCCGCAACGGCGCACGGGCGTCTCGTGGCGCAGCCTCGGAGAGCTGCCACCGCCAGCCGAGGAGGCCACCCTGACGGTCGCGGACGTCGATGCGTCCGCGGAGGAGCTCGCCGGCACGTCCGGCTCCGGGTCGGGCGCCACTCGCCGGCGGATCGTCGCGGAGCTGTTCTCGCGGGCCACCGCGGTCGAGCAGGCATGGCTGCGGGCCGCTTTCGTCGGTGAGGCTCGGCAGGGGGCGGCTGACGGCGTGATGCTCCAGGCGATCGCCAAGGCCGGGGACGTTCCCGACTCCGCAGTCCGCAGAGCCGTCATGCTCGCGGGCCGCACCGGCCCGGTCGCGGAGGCCGCCCTGACCGGTGGCGCCGACGCCCTCGGGACCATCGAGCTCGAGGTCGGTCGACCGTTGCGGCCTATGCTCGCCGCCTCGGCGCCGGACGTCCCTGCGGCCCTCGCCACGATGCCCGGCGAGGTGGCCCTCGAGACCAAGCTCGACGGCATACGGCTCCAGGCCCACGTCGACGAAGGTGCCGTCAGCCTTTTCACGCGCACCCTCGAGGACGTGACCGACCGCCTCCCCGAGGTCGTCGATGTCCTCCGCCGGCTCCCGGTCCGCCAAGCCGTGCTCGACGGCGAGGTCATCGCGCTCGACGAGACGGGCCGGCCCCTGCCGTTCCAGGTCACCGGCGCGAGGACCGCCTCCAGCGCGGACCCGGAGCGGCTCCGCGCGGAGGTGCCGCTCACGCCATACTTCTTCGACCTGCTCCACCTCGACGGTGAGGACCTCGTCGACCATCCCCTGAGCGAGAGGTGGGAGCGCCTGGCGGAGGTCACCTCCGAGGGCCACGTCGCTCCTCGTCTCACCACCGCGGACGTCGAGCAGGCGCAGCGGTTCTTCGACGACGTCGTGGCCCGCGGGCACGAGGGCGTCGTCGTGAAGGATCCCCAGCTGCCCTACGCGGCGGGTCGCCGGGGTCCGGGCTGGATCAAGGTGAAGCCCCGGCACACCCTCGACCTCGTCGTCCTCGCCGTCGAGTGGGGCAGCGGGCGGCGCAAGGGGTGGCTCTCCAACATCCACCTCGGCGCCCGCGACGCCGAGACGGGCGGCCTCGTCATGCTCGGCAAGACGTTCAAGGGCATGACGGACGAGATGCTGCGCTGGCAGACCGAGCGCTTCCGTGAGCTCGCCGTCGGGGACCCCGAGGCCGGTTGGGTCGTCGAGCTGGAGCCGGAGCAGGTGGTCGAGATCGCCTTCGACGGCGTCCAGCGGTCCACTCGCTACCCGGGCGGCATGGCGCTGCGGTTCGCCCGGGTCATCCGGTATCGCGACGACAAGCCGGTGTCCGAGATCGACACGGTCCAGACGGTGCGCGCCCTCGCCGGCTGGTGACCCCTCTTGGTTCGAGGTAAACGCCGGACCCCACTGACCGGTAAATACCTCGAACCACCCGCACCACCCTTGGTTCGAGGTAAACGCCGGACCCCACTGACCGGTAAATACCTCGAACCACCCGCACCACCCTTGGTTCGAGGTAAACGCCGGACCCCACTGACCGGTAAATACCTCGAACCACCCGCACCACCCTTGGTTCGAGGTAAACGCCGGACCCCACTGACCGGTAAATACCTCGAACCACCCGCACCACCCTTGGTTCGAGGTAAACGCCGGACCCCACTGACCGGTAAATACCTCGAACCACCCGCACCACCCTTGGTTCGAGGTAAACGCCGGACCCCACTGACCGGTAAATACCTCGAACCACCCGCACCACCCTTGGTTCGAGGTAAACGCCGGACCCCACTGACCGGTAAATACCTCGAACCACCCGCACCACCCTTGGTTCGAGGTAAACGCCGGACCCCACTGACCGGTAAATACCTCGAACCACCCGCACCACCCTTGGTTCGAGGTAAACGCCGGACCCCACTGACCGGTAAATACCTCGACCGAGGCCAGACCAGGCCCGCCGGGCCGACCCAGCCAGACCCACCCCGGCCACGACCCGCCCGTCGCCCGCGCACGAACCGCGGGCGACCGACGCAGGTCAGCGCAGCGGGCTGAACGGGCGCAACGCCTCCGGCACCGTGCCCGTCACCATCTGCTCGGCCAGCAGGCGGCCGGTGGCCGGGCCCAGGGTGATGCCCCACATGCCGTGCCCACCCGCTACGAAGACCCGGGGCGACCGCGTCATACCGATGAGGGGAAGGCCGTCGGTCGTGCACGGACGCGAGCCGACCCATTCGTCCTGGCGCTCGTCGAGGTCGGCACCGGCGAGCAGCGGCCGGGCGGCCTCGACGATGGCGCTGATGCGGCGCTCGTCGAGCGGCGCCTCCGGCTTGCGGAACTCCATCATCCCGGCGACTCGCAGCCGGTCACCGAGCGGCGTGCACGCCACCCGAGCGGCGGGGAAGTAGACCGGCCCGTTCGGCACGTGCTCGATCGCGACGCTGAACGAGTAGCCGCGTCCGGCCTGCACGACGCGCTTGACGCCGAACTCACGGGCCAGCCGGCCGAGCCAGGCGCCGGTGGCGGCGACGGCGGCGTCGAACTGCTCGACGCTGCCCTCGGCCGTCGCGACCGACACGCCCCGGCCGGTGTCGCGGATGTCGGTGACGGTCGCGCCGGCGAGGATCTTGCCGCCCCGCTCGGCGACCGAGTCGGCGAGCGCGTGGACGTACCCGCCGGGGTCCACGTAGCGCTGCCCGTGCAGGACGATGGCGGCCCCGATCGCGTCGGAGAGGGCTGGCTCGATGGCCCGCGCCTCGTCGCCCGTCAGGGCACTGAACTCGATCGGCTGTCCGGCGGCGCGGATGTGCTCGATCTCCTCGAGCAGCGTCTCGCGCTCCTCGGCGGTGCGGTAGGCGGCGGTGAACGACTTCGCCTCGTGCGTGCGGGCCGCGACCCCACCCTCCTCGAGCAGGTCGAAGCTCTCGAGCGCCATGCTGTTGATCGGCACGAGGCGGCCCATCGCCTGCTTCCACGCCTTCGCCGTGCTCTTGCGGGTGAAGCCGGCGACGAACTTGAGGAAGCCCGGGTCGGCGCTCGGCGGCACATAGACCGGCGAGCTCGGGCTGAGCACCGCGCGCAGGCCGTACTTGAGGACGGCCGGCTCCGGCAGCGGCGTCGCGATGCCCGGCGTGAGCCAGCCGGCGTTGCCCCAGGACGACCCCGCCGCAACGCCCTCACGGTCGATGACGGTCACCTCGACACCGCGCTCCTGGAGGAACCAGGCGGTGGCAAGCCCCACCATGCCGGCGCCGACGACGGCGACACGCTCGGGAACGGGAAGACCAGACGGGGTGATGGCCATGGCAACGCTGCTCTCTGACGGTAGGAGGAGGACCTTCATCGTCTCCCGTACCCGGCCCAGACCTGCCGTTCCGCGAGGCCAAAGAGACAGCCTGCAATAGTGCCGGTAGCACAACATCGACGGCACAATGTCCGTATGCCGCTCAGCTCCTCCCAGCCTCCGCGCGGTCTGCCTCTGGCGGACCTCGTCGGGACGCTCGGCGCCGGCCTGGTGCGCATCGTCGTCCCCGCGCCCGCCGCCCTCGTCGACGACGTGACGATCGCCGAGCCCGGCCAGGCGCTCTTCGGTCAGCCGGGCGACCTCGTCCTCGGCATCGGGACCGGGGTCGACGACGAGGACGAGGCCGTCGAGCTCGTCACCCGGGCCGCGGCCGCAGGAGCCGCCGCGGTCGTCCTGCGCCGGCCCGTCGCGCGGCTCCGCGAGGTCCGCAGCGC